>QHZR01000022.1:9626-41877 GCA_003224755.1 Acidobacteriota bacterium | reverse complement strand
AGGTGAGAAATCCCCACGTGACCATCGTCCATCGGCGGGTGATGTGGATCCACTTCTCACCGGGGTATTTCATCGCCAGGGCGGCAAGCGCGAAAGCGAACGGGACGGTAAACCCAACGTAGCCCAAGTACAGCATGGGAGGGTGAATGACCATCTCGGGATATTGAAGGAGCGGAGTTAAACCGTTGCCGTCAGCCGGGATCGGGCCTTCCATCAGCGCAAAAGGTTTCGCTGCGAAATTCAGCAGAAGGAAAAAGAAAACCTGAACGGCCGCGATGATGACGGATGCGTGAGCAAACAGGCGCTCATCAGTCTTATGACGCACGCGCAACACGAGCCCGTAAGTCGAAAGCAATAGGGACCAGAACAGCAGTGAGCCTTCTTGTCCGGACCACAGTGTGGCGAATTTGTACGGCCAGGGCAGGTCTCGATTGCTGTGATGGAGAATGTAAGCGATGGAAAAATCGTTGCGGAAGGCGGAGACAACCAAAACCAACGCGCCGAGAAAGACGGCGCCGAAGCTGGCGATTCCTGCACGCCGTGCGGTTTCACCGAGCCGCTCAGCACCGGGATGCTTGATTGTCAGAGCCGCCAGACCCGCTAGAAACGAGTATCCGCTGAGAGCGAGAGCCAGCAGGAGAACAAAACTGCCTAGTTCAGCCATGATGCAACATTCATTTTTTCAGAATTGCGGGGAGGAGGCAAACGTCTACCAGAATCCCAGCCTTTGGAAGCCGCAAAGGCTGGGACAACCACAGTGACATTTGGTCCCCGATGATTTTCAGGCGGTATGCGTCTGTTGCGTATGGCGCTCCAACACTTCGCGTTCGGCAGCCAACCAGTCTTCGGCTTCCTGACCTGGAGTGCAACCGCGTTGCTCATACAATTCGTACGCACGGATGCGGATTTCCGGTTCAAGGGCGCCCGGCACGAAGCCATTTCCAGCTTTTCCATTGTCCGGCATTTGGAGAACTTTTTTCTCAGCTTTCGGTTTGGCGGTGCGAGGGGTTTTTGCCTTGGCCATTTTGTACTCCTTTAATGTGAATGGGCCACACACTGACGCAACAACCCAACGGCTGTACATCTTTAGTGGCGGGTATGTATTGATGATAAACCGAAGTTGGCTGTGGAAAGAGACAG
Organism: Acidobacteriota bacterium; assembly: GCA_003224755.1. GTDB lineage: Bacteria > Acidobacteriota > Terriglobia > Terriglobales > Acidobacteriaceae > Gp1-AA145. The sequence continues at coordinate 40,737 of QHZR01000022.1, read as the reverse complement.
ATGTAAATGATTTTTTTCTATTTTTTCAAAAAAGGAATTGAATGATTGGGGAAGGAGTGGCGCAAAATCGTTTTTGTGTTTGGCAGTCGTCTCCGATTAGTGAAAATCGTGCGAACTGGTTTGTGCACGGGTGATGGAGAGGGGCGCGACGCTTGCGGCTTTGACCGAAATGACTCCATCCTGGTTCTGCAATGTCCCTTCGATCATCAGGAACTTTTCTGTCGAGAGCAATAACCGGTTTTGCTGAAACAGATCTGGAGTGACGATTGCGTTCGAAACTCCGGTTTCATCTTCCAGGCTGAGAAATACAAATCCTTTTGCAGTGCCGGGCCGTTGGCGCGCGATCACACCGCCTGCGATACGGACTTTTTTGCCGCCTGGAATTTGCTTGAGTTCGACCGCGCGGCGAACGCCGAGTTCCTGCATGTGCGCGCGATGATAAGCCATAGGATGAGGGCCGACAGTCATACCAGTGCCGCGGAAGTCGGCGACCAGGCGTTCTTCGTCGGTCATTATGTTCAGAGGAGATTTGTTGTCGGGCTCGGGGATATTTTCGAGCAGAGGGCCGGAGGGGTTTGCGGCGGCGCCGGCATTCCAGAGAGCATCGCGACGATGAAAGGTGATTGCAGATTTCAGATTGAAGATTTCAGATTTTAAATCATAGGATTGAATCGAGTTCAGCGCACCGATTTCGGCGAGGATGTTGAGTTCGTCCTTGCGCAATTCTGGAACGCGGCGCACCAGATCGTGGATGGATTGAAATGGGGCAAGATGCCGTTCCCGTGCGATGGCCTTTCCAGCTTCTTCGTGCAGTCCACGAACATAACGCAGGCCAAGGCGGAGAGTGGGATCGGTACGTGTACATTTCTGTTGCCCTTCCAGGGCTTCATCATGAAATGTCTCAACCCAGGGCTTACGCCCTGGGCTGCATTCTTGTGCTCCTTCGGAGCTGAGATGGAGGCGCTCCACGCGGTCATTCCAATCATTGTTTCGGCCAATGGCCAACGACCAACGACCAACGACTGGCTCTAGCGTGCACTCCCATTCCGATTTCGTCACGTCAATGGGTAGAACTTTTAATCCGTGACGTTGTGCGTCTTTCACGATGGTTGCGGGACTGTAAAAACCCATAGGTTGATTGTTCAATAGAGCGGCGGTGAAAGCGGCAAGATAATGCTGCTTCAGATAAGCGCTGGCATAAGCGAGAAGCGCGAAGCTGGCGGCATGAGATTCGGGAAATCCGTAGAGCGCAAATGACGTGATCGAAAGCACAATTTGCTCTTGCGCTTCCTTCGAGATGCCGTTGCGCGTCATGCCGGCGCGGAGTTTGGTTTCGATTTCGCGCATGCGTTTTTCTGAGCGCTTGAATCCCATGGCGCGGCGTAATTCTTCAGCCTCGCCGCCGCTGAATCCCGCGACCACCATCGCCATCTTGAGAAGTTGCTCCTGAAAAAGAGGAACGCCGAGCGTGCGCTTGAGTACCGGGACGAGCGAAGGGTGGGCATAGACGACTTCTTGTCGTCCTTGCCGGCGCTCTAAATAAGGATTGACCATTTGGCCGACGATGGGGCCGGGACGAATGATCGCAACTTGCACAACGATGTCGTAAAACTTTTTGGGCATCAGGCGCGGCAGGCAAGACATCTGCGCCCGGCTCTCGATCTGAAACATTCCAATGGTGTCGGCCTTCTGCAGCGTGGAATAAACTTCGGGATCGTCTGCGGGAAGATGCGCCAGGCCCACCTCTTTGCCGTAGTGTTCGCGAATGAGATTGAGAGAATCCTTAAGCACGGCCATCATGCCGAGACCGAGCAAGTCCACTTTGATGATCCCCAGATCGGCGCAATCTTCTTTGTCCCACTGCACGACGACGCGGTCCGGCATAAATGCAGGCTCAAGCGGAACGACGGAATCGAGCTGTCCCTGGCAGATCACCATGCCACCGGAATGCTGGCCTAAGTGTCGCGGCAAATCCTGGATGGCTTCACAGAGCTCGAAGTATTTGCGAATGCGGGGATGGCGAATGTCGAGGCCGGCATCACGAAAGCGGTGATCGAAAGTGTCGTTCTGGTCGCGGTATTCCCAGTGCGCGACGGCGGCGGAAAGCTTGTCCAAAGTATCGGGATCGAAGCCGAGGACTTTGCCGATCTCGCGCGATGCCATGCGGCTGCGATATGTGATCACGTTGGCAGTCATGGCCGCGCCACGTTCGCCATAGCGGCGATACAAATATTGAATTACGGTTTCGCGATCGTCGCCGCTGGGAAGATCGAGATCGATGTCGGGCCACTCGCCACGCTCTTCGGAAAGAAATCGTTCGAAGAGCAGTTCCATGCCCACTGAATCTACGGCAGTAATGCCGAGCGAGTAACAGACAGCGCTGTTGGCGGCTGATCCGCGTCCTTGCACGAGAATGTTTTGTTCATGGCAGAAGCGGACCAGGTCCCAGACGATGAGGAAATATCCGGGCAGCTTGAGTTTCTCGATGAGAGCGAGTTCGTGCTCGATCTGAAGGCGGGCTTTCTCTTTTAATGGTGCGGCGGCGCGTCCGTAGCGGGACTGAAATCCTTCGCGGGAACGCTCGCGCAGAAATGACATCATGTTCTCGCCTTCGGGCACGGGATATTTGGGAAACTCATAGCCCAGATCTTCAAGGGTGAATTCGAGACGCGTGGAAAGTTCTGCAGTGTTGGCAATGGCCTCAGGGAGATCGGCGAAGAGTTGAGACATTTCTTGAGGAGATTTCAAATGGCGCTCGGAATTTCGAGCGAGCAGACGTCCGGCGGTGTTCAGACCGCAATGATTGCGGATGGCGGTGAAAACGTCCGCAAGTTCGCGGGCGTCAGGTGTCGCATAGCGCACGCCATTGGTGGCTAGTAATGGAAGGCGCTGTGAACGTGCGATTTCAATTGCCGCCCCATTGCGGAGTTCTTGCTCGCGGCGGAAGTGGCGTTGCAGTTCGACATAGACATTTCCGTGTCCAAAAAGTTGAGTAAGGCGCTCGACAGATCGGCGGGCTTCGTCAATGCCGCCATTTCGAAGCGCATGCGCGAGTGGGCCATCATCTCCGCCGGTGAGGCAGATTAATCCTTCAGCATGTTGCTCAAGTTCGTCTGCAAAAACTGCGCCTTCGTCTTTTTTGGCGCGCAGCTTCATTTTGGTGATCAGGCGACAGAGATTTTGATAACCGGTGCGGGAAGAAACGAGGAGGGGAAGGCGAAACTCAGTACACAAACGTGGGGACAGCCGCCCTCGGCTGTCCTCGGGTCGCAGACCCGACTGTTTTTGTTGTTGATTAATGTCGAGTTTCGCTCGACCGGACAGCCGAGGGCGGCTGTCCCCACGGGAGCATGTTTGTAATGAAAAATCGCATGTTACTTCCGCACCGATATGTGCTTTGATCTTGGCTTTCTTCGCAGCCATGTGAAAACGTGGGGAGCCGTACACACCATCGCGGTCGAGCAATGCCATTGCCGGCATCTGCAATTCCTGGCAGCGCGCAATCAGGCCCTCAGGCAGGGAAGAGCCTTCGAGAAAACTGAAGGCGGAACGGGAGTGGAGTTCGATGTACAAAGGCAGCTCTTTTGGCTGTTAGTATTAGCCTTTAGCTGAATTTAAGACGCTAGCTAAAGCTAATGGCTAAGGCTAATGGCTAAACTCAGTCATAACTTCCTTCCAGCAGCCATTGTCCGCGAAGCAGATCATGAATTAATCGGTAAAGGGTGATGCCTGTTTTTTCCTGTACTGCGATGTCCCATTCATCGCGGACCCACGCGTCCTGCTCCCACCAGTCGCCGGAGGACTGCCAGGGGCCGGCCGCCCACAGCACCTCGGCTGCAATCTGATTGTGCCTTTTAGAAGTAAGGTGAGACGGCCTGCCATTCTGGTGGTTCACAGTGACGGCAATCGGCGGACGAAAAATCCGGAGGGCGGTAACTAGAGCTTCAGACGTTTCTTTTCCATTGCTGTAATGGTGCTCTGCTGTACGGGCGAGGACGCCCGTACCCTCAAAATCGATATCTGGAGACACGGGCGTCCCCGCTCGTGCGGAATCTGATAACACGAAGCGCTGCATCTCGAATGCTTGCGGACGATGCGTGTCCAGCAGTTGCGGCGATCCGGCGCGGGCTTCGCCGACCACGGCAGAAATTCTCGCCAGCGTCAGCTCCAGTTTCTCCGGCTCGGGGGTTGACGGAATAAAAAGCCCAGCCTGCCCTGGCCGTGGTTTTGCAGGCTCAATCCGTAAATGAATTTTTATGATGGGCGCGCCCGGAGGGTGCGCTTTCAAATCCAGTTGCAGCAACTTGAGAAAAGTTTTGGCGTCGAGCAACGGTACTGGCAGATGGATTGCACGCTGAAAAACCGTGCGTTCGGAATCCTGCTGCCTTCCATTTTCGAGCGTCATTTCCAAATGTATTTCTTGCGCGGCCAATGATCGCGACTGCAGCCGCGCACAAAGTTGATCGAGCATGCGGCTCAGCAGAAATGCGAGCGGCTCAAGCAGAACCAGCGGGAACTCCAGTTCCATTGCCTCTTCAAACACCAGGGGCGGATCGCATGGGACAAATGTGCGGTGGCTTCCGCCACATGCCTTGCGCTGAAGTTCGAGTCCGCGTTGCCCCAGACGTTCGCTCAAAGCAACTGCAGGGAGAGCAGCCAGATCGCGGAATTTACGTATTCCCCAGCGGCGCAATGTTTCCAGAATTTCGTCGCGATCTTTCGCGAACTCTGTTCCATCTGCAAATAGCACTTCGACCGGCAGGCCTCCTAGAATTTCGGGCTCTTTTCCTTCGGGCAGTATGGTGACTTCCGAGAATCCATGTGCTGCAAGCAGCGCCGCATCCAGCGTATTCGCCACGGCGATGTTCGTGCCAAGACCCATTTGCCAGGCTCGGCAGGAAATCTCGCGGGCGATCTTAGGCAAGGAGCCAAAGAGCTTGTCGAGCCCGGATAAATCCAGTAAGAGGGTATCCCCGGCGGCATCTTCCACACGCGGGGAAAAAGATTGCGCGCAATCGAGCAATGCCTGGTGAGCGGCGGATTCCTGGAATTCAGAACGGTCGCGTAGCACAATTTCTCCGCAACCTTCGATTTGTAATTTCGTCATGTCCGCTGCAACGCCGGTTTTGCGTGCAGCTTCATTTACAGAAATGATTTTCTGTAGCGGCGGTTTGCCTTCGAGCACGGCCACGGCTTGCGAACGCAACTCGGGTTCAGCGCGCAGAACCGCCTCAACGGGAAAATCAGGAACGAAGATGCAGGCAAAAGACATGAAAACCGTTGGTGTTGGCAAAAACCAAATTCAAAACCAGCCACGGATTCCGCGGATTTTGCGGATAAAAACCGAAAAATCGGAAGAATCCATGCAAATCCGCGGGGTGTTGCTTTCATCCAGCGCGGACTGCTTGTGTTGAAAAGCTCGTTCTCACGGATTGCATGGGTTTACGATGTTCGTCATGCACGAGACGCGAGCGCAGGATCTCGGCTTCGATTTGCATTTCTTTTAAGACTTGGGCGTGTGAAGGTTTCCTTGATGGCACATGGCTGAATGAAGATTCGGCCGTCCCTACGGGACTTGATATCTTTTTTTCGCTTTCCCAGCGCTGAAGCGATGGGCTAATATCGTTCGCCCCTTCGCGGCTCGGTTTTTTATCATTCGATCCGTTCTCGTTTGTTTCACATATCCAGTGCCGTCCCTTGCGGGACTCAATGTTTACTTCCTCTTCTACCCGGCGTTTCCACGCCGGGCTTTCACATGCCGCCGCTTTGCGGCTTGAGCCACAAATCGGTTCAGCATGGTGTACGAGATCGAGTTTTGATTCATGCGTGGGATTGTGGACAGTAGATTTTGCTAATGGCTGACAACTGACGGCTGTCAGCTTCATCACTAGTGCGGCGCAAGTTTGCGAGCAGGAAAATTCGCTAATCACGAGCAGCGCGGTTTTTGTGTGCTCGACGGCTCGCTGAAAACGGAACCAGGATGCGAGCGGAATGCGGCGCACAAATTTGTCGGGAATTCCGGCGAGATCGAGCGCAACCAGACCGAAGCCGCCACTTTGCAAGATGAGGTCGGTGGATTTGAGGACTTGTTCAAGGCGGTTCTCATTACTCTTACGAGGTCTTCTAAAGTCGTTGGCCGTTAGTCGTTGGTCGTTGGCCCTATTTGGAAAAACTGAATTGTTGGGATTGGCCGACGACTGACGACCATTTTCAGCTTGCCCTGAGCGAGTGGAGCGAGTCGAAGGGACCGATGACGATTTTCCGCAGCGCACCCATAACAGCTTATTAAAATTCAGACCTGCAGCTTCTCCGGAACTTGGATCAAAACTGTCGCTGGCGTCAATCAAAACGCAGGCTTCCTCCCGCCGTGTTGCTGCCGCAATCGTAGCCAGCAGCACACTGGTTTTTCCGGAGGAAGGTGCGCCGCAAATCTCAGTCAGGCAGCCGCGGGGGATACCGCCGGTCATGGCATCCAGTTCCGGAATGCCGACCGAAAGCATCTCGGGCTTGGGACGCACTTCCAGACGGGAAGCGGAGCGTACTGAATCCAGCCGTTCGGACTGAGCAATATGCTTCAGAACGGCAGTTCTTTTATCCTGCAAGATCATTGGCAAAGACGAGGAAAGGCTGGCATTGATCGCAAGCGTGGACATTGAAACCTCGAGGCAGAAAGATCGGGGCCGGTCTGCCGGGCGAATTGTATGTAATTTCGCTTTTTATTCGCCAGAATGAGATTCTGCTACGTGGCCGGGAGGTTGTCAAGGGACGAAGTGTTTTGAGGAATGGAAAAAGGTCAAAGCTTCAGCAATGCAGAGATTCCATAATCGATTTATGAATGAATTCAAAGACGACATGCTGATACTTGATGAATTCTCGAACCGCGTACCTGGAGCAATGGGATCAGCCGATTGTCAGGGAATTCTCAATAGCACGTTCGAACACAGTCAGTTGCCTGTTTGCGCCGATAGCATAGACGGCGCGGTCAGACGGAATTTACATTAGCAAGTATCGCCAGAGGAAAGGGTCAAGCAGTAGCCCCCCGACGATGAGCTGCATGATAGCCACAATCGCCATTGTCCTAGACCACACGAATAGTTTTCACGCATCATCTGCCCCGCAGCGAATTCCGGGCAGCAACGATTGTTTTCTGGACGTCTTCTTGCGAATGGATGGCGCTGAGGAATGCTGCCTCGAATTGGGAAGGCGGTAGATATATCCCACCATTGAGCATGGCACGGAAGAATTTGGCGAAGGCGGCAGTGTCGGACTTAGACGCGGAATCCCAGTCCGTCACCGGGCCTTCGGTGAAGAACCAGGTGAACATCGAGCCAACGCGGTTGAAGCACAGAGTCATTCCCACTTCTTTTGCTGCCGCAACCACGCCCTCAACCAGTTTGGCACTGAGTGCATCGAGCCGGGGATAGATTTCGGTCTTCTTCTCGCGTAAATGCGTGAGTTGTGCGATTCCCGCCGCCATCGCCAGCGGATTGCCTGACAATGTACCGGCCTGGTACATGGGGCCGAGTGGCGCTACCAGACTCATGATCTCGTCCGAGCCTCCGTAAGCGCCGACTGGCAAACCGCCGCCAATTATTTTTCCGAGAGTCGTAAGGTCAGGCTTAATTCCATAAAGTTCCTGAGCGCCGCCGTACGCCACGCGAAAGCCGGTCATTACTTCATCGAAAATCAGCACTGTGTTTTCGCGTTGCGTAATGGTGCGCAGGTTGGCAAGATAGCCGCCGCTCGCGGGAACGCACCCCATATTCCCAACCACCGGTTCGACAATAACGCAGGCAATCTGGTGCCGATATTTGCTGAAAGCCTGCTCCAGAACTTCCGTATCGTTGAACGGCAGCGCGATGGTGAACTGGCTGATTTCTTCGAGCACGCCGGCCGATCCCGGAATGCCCAAGGTGGCTACTCCGGAGCCGGCTTTCACCAGCAGGGCGTCCGCGTGTCCGTGATAGCAGCCTTCGAACTTGATGATGTATTTGCGTTTGGTGAACGCGCGGGCCAGTCGGATGGCCGACATGGTGGCTTCAGTGCCGGAGCTGACGAAGCGGACTTTCTGTACCGTAGGAAATGCTTCGACGATCAACTCAGCAAGATCGGCTTCTGACGGCGTTGATGCGCCGAAGCTAGTCCCATTCCCGGCAGCCCCCAGAATAGCGTCGAGAACTCCAGCCTCAGCGTGCCCGAGAATCAGCGGCCCCCAGGAGCCGATGTAATCCACATATTCATTTCCGTCCGCGTCCCAGATGTGTGAACCCTGACCGCGCACGATGAACGGCGCTTCGCATTCCACCGCCTTGAATGCGCGCACGGGTGAGTTGACTCCGCCCGGGATCAGGCTCTCAGCGCGTTGTTGCAGGCGGCGCGATTCATCAAGCTTGCGAGACATACTTTTGTGTTACTCCGCCTCTCGAAAACGTGGGGACAGCCGCCCGCGACTGTCCGGTCGAGCAAAGCTCGACAGCATGCTTGGGCGAATTCATAAATATAGCAGCGGTCGCGATGGGCGGCCCCTGGCCTAAGTGGGTCTTCGCGCGTCGAGGATCAGTTTCACCAGATGGCCGAAGTGCGTAGCATCGACGCCGGGCCGTTGCGCTGCGTCTATAACGCTCTTTGTGTCTTTGTTGGTCGGCTGGTTGTCCACGCGGTGAACGATGACCAGATCGAGGCTGGGAACAATCAGCAGATAATGTCCGCCCGCGCCTCGTGCAGAGTACATTCCAGGCAGCGTGCCCCCAGGCAGGTGAGCACCTCCGTATTCCACCCACCACAAATACTCGTAGCCGCCCATTTCTATGCCCTGGAATTTGATCATTTCGCTGGCATGGCTACTCTTTTCCACCCATGCCTCCCGCACGATCTGCTTATTTCCCCAGCGCCCATGTCGCAGGTACAGCAATCCAAAGCGTGCCATGTCCCGGGCAGTGATTTCGAAATGGTAAGCGCGGTGGATTGAAACTGGGCCGCCCATGTAGTACACATCGGAAGGTTGGAAATCCTGCATCCCAATCGGCTTTGCAATGCGCTCGTAAAAGGCATCGCCGATTTTCAGACCTGTCTTCTTTTCAAAAATTGTGCCTAGTGCGTTGAAGTCCCAGTTGTTGTAGTACCAGAAACTTCCGGGTGGGTGACTGTCGCGCTGGGGTCGAGTCTTCTTCATGTAATCGGTCTCGAAATCGACCGGGTGGTAAATGCCCGAGCGTGCCCTAAGAAGGTCAACAATGCGTGCCTGCCTCTCGCCTTTGGTCAGCGGGTCGGGTGAATCGTCAATCCCAGCCTGCTCCATTGTCTGGTTCACATTGATCACGCCCTCTGCCGAGTAGATTCCATAGAGCGCGCTGATCAGGCTCTTCCGCACAGAGTAAGAACTGATCTTTTGCTCCGTGTCTCCCCATTCGTCAACCACCTCGCCATGTTCAATGATCATTACCGCCGAGGAATGAATCGAGTTTGCATATTCGCGGGCTGCGGAGAGCTTTTCTTTGGACCAGCCTGCCGCCTCCGGAGAAGCAACGTGATTCCACGAGTTGGCGGGAAGGACGGCTTTCCCCGGCGTCGCAGCCGGTGCAGCCTGCCCCAACCCATTCGAGCAGGAAACGCAAATCGAAAAGATGACTGAGAGAATTGGCGCACGTGACATAGGGCGGTGTTATATCACCCAGACTGCGCCGCTGCAAGGTATCCGGACGCCCTTAACTTTTACCAACATTTAATCCACACTACATCATGCAGCAATCTCATTCGGGTATTCTTAAGCTAGTAAGACCCCTTCTAACCGGGAGGGATGAGGATGATCTGGGCCAGCCCCCGATCATCCTGCGCTTTTTGTGACGGATTCCGATACGCCGTCAGAAGTCTTTGGAAAATCCAACTTGAACTCCGAAATGTGGGCTGCCAACTGCGTGGCCAGCAACGGCGCCGAAATCAACAGTCAGGACGAGGCGAAATCGGGAAGGGGCTAGAATTTTCAGTTCCAGCCGAATCTTTCCTAATCACTCAATACAGCCTGAAGTTCACCTCCACGTTCACCTGCACTGCCACCGGCAAGCCGTCCTTCGTGCCAGGGGCGAACCGCCACTTCTTCACCGCATCAATTGCTTTTTCGTCCAGTCCCATGCCCAGCGAGCGCGCCACGCGAATGTTGCGGGCTTGCCCCTGAGGGTCAACGATCAACGAAAGCACGACCACCCCTTGATGCTTCACTCTTCGGGCTTCGTCCGAGTACTCCGGTTCGGGATTGTAGATGGCCCGCGGCGCCATCACACCGGTGCTCGGCCGAAATGGTCCGCCTCCATAACCTCCATTATTTCCTGAACCAACTCCAGGACCCTTTCCGCTGCCGAGTCCAGGTCCTGAGCCGTCTCCTGCCGCCCCTCCTGCGCCGCTTCCGTTCGAAGGCATCACGATGTTCGAAGAAACCAGATCGCCGATATTGTTCGACTGCGGCAACTTTATGTCAGGCGGACCGAGAAGGTGAGCGTCAACCGCTAGCTTCGGCTCGGGATTGCGCACCACGATGGCTGGCGGGGCGAGTTGCTGGTCGCTGAACTTCGGCGGCGTGCCTCTGCTGACTTGAACTGCACTGTGATCGCCCGATCCGCCTCCGCCTTGTCCAGCAAGCGGATAGGTCAATTCGGAAGTCAGAGAAGTCGGCTTCACAGTCGTGTTCCGGACAACAAATATCCCCGACGCAATCAGCGCGATCAGCGCCGCATGCGAAGCAAATGACACCAGAAAACTGCGATGATCGGCAGGGAACAGGCTAGGTCCCTTCCCGCCCAGCAGCGGCGCGATTCCTTCGAGGCCGGAGGCTGATACCTGCTCGAACGAGGCAGTCGCGGAACCAAAGCCGCGGCTTGGTTCCAGCAATTCATCCTTAAGCCGGCTTCTAAACTCCGGACTTGGAAGAACGATCAGCTCGGCTCCAAGCTTCAACAGCGGATCCGATGCCGTACGAACACCATCCCTGCCCCGCAGCAGCATTTCCACTTGAGAATCGAGTTCGTCTGCTATTGCTTGCCGGTTCATATTTTCCTTCCCACTTTGTCGCGAAGACTTTCTAGCGCGCGAAGCTGAAGTTGTTTGATCGCTCCCTCGCTGCGTCCGAGTTCCTGTGCCACTTCTCGAATGCTTCGCTGTTCGATGAAGCGGCGAACGATCACCATCCGCTGATCGGGCAGCAACGATTCGACCAATTCCGCCAGCATCGCCCTGCGCTCGATTTCATCTGTGCCACCCTGCTCCCAGTCTTCCGAAAGTTGGTCCGGGTCGCGGCCCAGCTTGTGCCAGTGTGCTGCCAGCACATTTGTCGCGATTCCGTACAACCAGGCTATGAAAGGCGTGCCCTGCCACTTGAAAGTTTCGAGCGATGCAAGTGCCTGATGAAAGACTTCTGCCGTCAGGTCCTGCGCTTCCTCCCGCCCGGCGGCACGCCGCGCAATGAACGTATACACACGATGGAAGTTCTGTTCGTACAACTCGGCAAAGTGCGAACGCTCACGCTGCGCAGCTTCGATCAGCATCCGGTCATCCGGTTCACGCTCAAGTGCCTTCATTGCGCTTTAGGAGTTTCTCGTTCTAATTGGTATATGCGCCGGCGGCGGCGAAAAGTTACGGGGACAACCCTGCTTTGTTGTGAGATGCGGGAAAGGAGTTTCCCCAGTCCGACAAACCGCCGTGACCGCTGGATATCTTCATTCACTGGGGGGCCGCCGATTGGAGGTGAAAGTTTGTCTTGGTTCACGCTGGAGAGCTACGCGGATCCTATGAACTAAAGGCGCTATTTCTCTTGGAAGACTTCGGCGCGGCTGAGGGTGAGAACAACTGTCTGCGCCAAACGTTCGACGACGGCAAGGTCTCCGTCATCGAAAGCAAAAGCCGTGCTGCAAAACACTTCAACGAGTCCTACGATATCTCGTTCGTAGCACGCCGGGGCGGCGAGAATCGAGCGGATGCCAAGCTGCCGGCAAACATCGGCATCCACGCGAGCGTCCGATTCCGTATCATCGCAGCGTAGCGCATGGCCAGCCCTAATGCACTCTCCGCTAAATCCAGAGTTGATGTTGACCGACGCGCCAATTTCAGGCGCAATGGATCCTGCGATGGCCCGGCAAGTCATGCCATCCTCTCCCGCCAACGCCACTGCGGCGCCGGTGCCTCGGGTGATCGAGCATGCGCGGCTAGCGATCAGCTTCAGCGCAGCATTCAGATCTCCACCGAGGGATTGGAACTCATACTGTACGGTGGTCGAGGCTGAAGGCTTCTTGGGAACTTCCGGCTCCGGTTCCAGGCTCAACGCCACACCCTTCGGCGAGTGGCCGTTCCCGCCGTTCTGCCGAAATGCCGATTCTCGCACCACCCATCGCGGCGCCTTCCAGCTTGGTGTACCCGCATTCACCGTCAGCCAATCCCGCAAGCGAGCGCGGGCTTCGTCGGGAAGCTCGGAAAAGCGTACCCCTGCCCGGCCGAGAGCGTCCGCCCAGGCCACATAGCCCGTGGTTTCAAGATATGCCGTCGGCTCACCCAGGGAAAGATGCAAGGGGAGAATGCTGTGCGCCTCAAGCGGCGCCGGTGACTGCATGGCCATGCCCTCTTCGCTCAGGTCGAGGATCATGCCCCCGGTGACGCCATCAAAGCTGGCGTAGGCAGGCGTGTTGACTTTCTGACGCAGCGCATGTCGCCTGTCGGGAGCGAGATCGTGGTTCAGCGCGGACCTTCCGGACTGTTCTCCATTCGCCGGATTGCGGGCGGCTGGTACGGCTGGCTGGAGAACGGCTGAACTCATGATGGGTTGAAATTAGAGAAATGGAAAGTACACGGCAGGGTACGCATGTGTGTCTTCGCAGCAGCCCGGTCGGTGCGACGAGGCACGCTCGACCTTATTTTTGACATCTTTGATGTCATGTATGTGACAGAATATGTCTATCTCTTCTCTCCTCTCTTAGGGGCAAGTCATTGAAAGACCAACAGGAAGAATGGCAGATCCTTTGCGCAAGCGCAGCGGTCGAGCGGGATCCGGCGCAGCTACTGAAGCTGGTTCGGCGCATTAATGAATTATTGGAGCTAAAGCGCGCCCGTCTGCAAGGCCGGGTCTTTTCGACTGTGGCGCGCCGCCGCAAACGCATTTTTCAGATCGCTTATGACGAACTGCTGCTGATTTCCCGTGCGCAGATATTGAAAGACCGTGGGTATGACGTCACTTCCGTTCTGGGCAACGCTGACGCGCACCGCGTACTCGCAAAGGGCGAGAAGTATTGCATATTCCTTATCGGTCACGCCGCTCCACAGGCCGAAAGGCAGGCGATGGTAGGCTGGATCAAGGGCCAATTCCCAGGGGCGAAAGTCCTGGCATTGAACGCGCCTAGCTATGGGGCGTTACACGAGGCAGACTTCAATTTTGTGCTGAACGGTCCCCAGGAATGGCTCGCAACTGTCGCAAGAGAAGCAGCCTAGTGCCTGGGTGTCACCAACCCACCTTCATTCCCTTGTTCTGCTCGTCCAGCCACTTCTTGAGGGGAGCAAAGTATTCCAGGATTGCGCCCGCGTCGGCTTCGCGTTGGCCGGTCAGTGCTTCCATTGCTTCGGGCCAGGGCTTGCTCTGTCCTATTTCGAGCATCGCCGGCCTCTTTCGATCCGAAAAACGCGGAGCGATTGAGCGGACCGCTGAATCCCGATTCGCGGCACATCGCGCGATAGAACTGAAACTCGTAGATGTATGCCAGGAAGTATCGAGTGTATGGGACATTGGCCGCAACGTGGTACTTCGCGTCGGGATCAAAGTCAGCCTCGCTGCGTGCAACGGGAGGCACCACGCCCTGGTATTTCAGGCGCAGTTCCCACCAGGCTTTGTTGTAACTCTCGGGATTGATCTCGCCGGGAAAAACTTTCCAACGCCACTGATCAATCAGCAAACCAAACGGCAAGAATGCCACGCGATCCAGTGCTTGTTTCAGCAGAATCGGAATGTCAGCTTCAGGCGGAGGCACTTTGTCGAGCAGGCCAATCTTCTGCAGATACTCCGGCGTGTTCGCCAATGCGATGGTGTCGCCAATCGCTTCGTGGAAGCCGTCGTTGGCCCCGTTCTCGAAAAGGAAAGGCTGGCTCTTGTAAGCGCGCTGATAGAAATTGTGTCCCAGTTCGTGATGGATGGTTGAAAAATCCTCATCACGAATCTGGATGCACATCTTGATGCGAATGTCATCTTTGTTATCGATGTCCCAAGCGCTGGGATGGCAGACCACGTCGCGATCGGCTGGCTTCACGAATAGCGATCGTTCCCAAAAAGATTTTGGCAGAAGATCGAATCCTAGAGACTTGTAGAAGTTCTCGCCGTACTTCACCATGCCCCGCGCTTCAAGATTCTTTACTCTCAGCAGTTCGCTCAAGTCATAGCCCTGGCTATTTTCGGGAAGGCCCAGCAGCGGGAAAACATTGCCCACGTCTGCGCCCAGAAATTTCCTAGCAAATCCGCGCGCATCGGTCCATCTGGCGGCATGACTTGCGGTCCATATTTTTGCGAAAGCCGCGCCCGCACGAACGTGTACAGCGAGAAATAAAGCGGCCGCACCTGCTCCCAGAGCCGGTCCACTTCGGCGCTGAACTGGTCCGGCGGCATGTCGTACCCCGCGCGCCACAATGTGCCGGTATCTTTGAATCCCAGATCGCGTGCGCCCTGGTTCGAAAGCTCGACAAATCGCGCGTAACGCTTACGCATGGGTGCGCCTACCGCATGCCACCCCACCCAGATAGCTTTCAGCTCACTGGGATCGCGGTTCTCGCCCATGAATTTCTCGATTGCAGTAATGTCGAGACACTTGCCATCCATGTGGCAGACTTTGCCCTTGCCATAGTCGGACTCGAGCGAGGCGGCGATCTCGGTCATCTCCTTGCGCAGCGCTGGATCGTGCGGCCCGGGTGCTGTGAGCGAAAGTTTCAGCAGTAGAAATTTCCGCGAGAGATCAGCCGGCATCTTTAATCCGTCGAAGCGTTTGGCCTGCTCCACCAGTTCGGCGGTCACGGCCGTGTTTTCTTCGTTGACAGCGGCAGCCAGAGCTTCAGTGTCGTCGGTAATAAAGTTGGCATGGACCCAGTTCGCCTGATTGACCTTAACGCTCAACCCGGCCAGCCGCGCCTCGGCCTTCTTCATGAAGGCTTCAGCATCGGAGACGGTGGGAGGATGAGAAGTTTTTGCTTGAACGGACATGGCAGTGACAAAACAAAACAGTGTAACCAAGCAGGCTGGCTTCATACGAACTCCGGGCAACGATTATGCACAAAACGATCGAAGACGTAGCCCTGGGTAGTCGTGCAGAGCCGAGCAAGCGAGCGTCAGCTCGCACGCGCCATTTGCAAGTACGAATATGTTTTGTGCAATCTCCGCCATGCGTTGGGTATGCCTGTTTTTAACTCTTTATCTGTTGGTTCCGGCTCCCCTTGTACTCCCAAAGCTCGGCCGCTGGAACGTCATCGGAGCCAACCAGCAAAGCAGCTCTCCAAATGTCAGCAATCCGCCCGCGCCACCTGACTCGACTGTTCTGGAATTGGTCAAGAAAGTTAAACCTGAGTGTCCGTCGGCAGCTCTGTCCCAGAAGGTGCAGGGAAGAGTGATAGCAAGGGCCGTGGTCTCGGAAATCGGCGATGTGGAAACCGTCGAGCTTTTTAGCGGTGATCCAGTTCTGGCTAATGCGGCCGCGGAAGCCATGAAGCAGTGGAAATTCAAGCCCTTCATTCACGATGGGAAACCGGTAAAGGCAGCGATCAAATTGCCTTTTGATTTCGCGCCACCGGAGCCTGCGGGAAGTCTCGTGTTAGATGCCGCATCAATTTCGAACAGTTCAGGCGATTCTGTTCCGCCGTCGCGCGTCAAGGTCTCATCCGGTGTGATAGCGGGAATGATCATTCACAAAAGTGACTCCGGAGTATCCGGGTGCCGCACGAGCAGCCCGCCTTCAAGGAACGGTTGTATTGCAGGCGATTATCAGCAAGGAAGGGAAGATTGAAAATTTGCGCGCCGTTCAGTGGCCATCCCGATGTTAGTTCCGGCGGCAATCGACGCGGTGAAACAGTGGCGCTATAAGCCTTATTTTCTGAAGGGTGAGCCAGTGGCTGTGGAGACGATGATCACCGCAAACTTCGCTCTTGCCGGCGGCAACCCGGAGCTCGGAACTACTACTGCCCGTATAGGACCGACATATCCCGGCGCACCCTATCCGACAACTGCTCCAAATCCCTCAACGTCAGGCCCGCCGTCGCGATAGGATCTCCGACTCTCATCTCCAGAGGCCTCGGCTTGATGTGGTAGGTGTTCATCGGTAGCAGCTCATAGGTCCCCACCAGCGCGATTGGGACAACATCCACCTGCGCTTTAATCGCTAAGAAAAATGCGCCCGGCAAGAACGGTTGAATGCGTCCATCCGACGTGCGTCCGCCCTCGGGGAAGATCACCAGGGGCATGCCCCCTCTCAGGGTTTTGAATGCCGACCGGATACTCGCGACCGAACGCGCCGGATGCTGCTGGTCCACACATACCTGGCCCGAGCGCTTCAAATGGCCACCCACAATCGGGTACGACAGCAATTCTTTTTTAAACACGATCCGGAACTGAAACGGCAGGTATGCATACAGCACCGGAATATCGAACGCCGAACCGTGGTTCACAGCGTACACATGCGGTTTCGTCGGATCAATTTTCTCGAGGCCGATGATGCGCATCGGAGAAAGAATCGTCTTCATGATCGTCTTCGACCAGGCCCGGGCAAATGCGTGAAGAATGCTGCCGTTTTTATCGAAGAAACCGAACGGAATGGAAGTCAGGCCAAAAACGATCGTGTAGCCCCATATCAGCGGGTCGAAAAAGAAGTAAGAGCGCAGCCGGCTGAGGATTCCGTAGTTTCTGGTTTCGATGGGCGATGTGGCTCCGCTCTGCTCCGGGCGCGTCTCGGTCACAGTGCTATTCTCCATCGCCACCAGCCCCCAGAGCGCGCATTGCTTCCCCGACCACGTAGATTGATCCAGTGATCACGACCACTGCACACGTGGAGACAGCCGCCCCCGGCTGTCCGCCGAGCGACGCTCGGGAGACACCGTCTGCGACAAGTTCGCCCGAGAAGGCCACCTCGCGTGCCCTTTCGACCGCCGACACAACATCCGCGGCCAACTCAATCTCCGCCTGTGCCCTCACTGCGGCGTCGCGGATCTCCTCGGGACTCGCTGACCGCGGATTGTCCGCCCGGGTCACGATGATCCGCTCCGCCAACGGAAACAGAATTTCCGCAATCTCGCTGATCGCTTTGTCGCGCATGGCGCCAAACACGAAAATGATGCGCCTGTCCTCGTAGCAGGTCGATAGTGTCGAACGTAAAGCCCATGCCCCGGCGGGATTGTGCGCTACATCCATCACGAACTCCGGAGAACTTTGTGAAGGCCGAATTACCTGAAACCTTCCTGGCCAGCGCGTTTCGCGAATGCCACGCTGGATGGATTCCGGTGTGATGGCAAATCCCTGATTGCTCAATTCCTCCGCAGTCGCAATCGCCAATGCAACATTTCGCAACTGATGTCGGCCGAGAAGCGGTGTCTCGACCAAGATCTGCTTTCCCATCACCTGCAGAGGGTAACGTGCGATCAGGCCAACTGAACCTTGTTCTGCGCACCCGTCAGCCTCAGGGTCCTCCGCGGTTAAAGACTTTTGAACGTAGCCCTCCGCCTTCGGCGAAACCGGTGGCACATACGACACCGCACTTATCGCTCTTGCTTCTCTCTCAAGAATTGCATTTCCGATTATGTCGTTAGCGGGGGGACTCTGAGGCAATGTAACCACAACGCCATTCGGCCTGATAATCCCAACCTTTTCTCGCGCGATCTCGGCAATGGTGTTGCCGAGAAACTTTTGATGATCAAGCGAAATATCGGTGATCACGCTGACCAGCGGCTCAGCCACATTGGTCGCATCCAGCCGCCCACCCATCCCAACTTCGAGCACTGCGATATCAACCTTGCTGGTCGCGAAATATTCGAACGCGATGCCGGTCAGCATCTCAAAAAAGCTCGGATGCCAGGGCAGTTCGCCATCTTCTACGAGCCACTCGGCTGTGCGTTCAACAAGATCGTGCAGTAACGTAAACTTGTCGTCGGAAATCTGCTGGCCGTTTGTCTGAATGCGTTCATTGATCCGTACCAAATGCGGCGAGGTGTACAGGCCGGTACGCAATCCCGATGCTTGCAAGATTGAAGCCAAAGTAGCGGCAGTCGAGCCTTTGCCGTTCGTACCTGCAATCAAGACCGCAGGAAAACGCCGCTCAGGATTTTCGAGGGCCGCGAGCAGCACGCGCATGTGCGCCAGGTCAAATTTTTGCGAGGGTGCTTGCGCCAGCTCGTGTCCGAGCGCGTACATCCGGGCGACGGCGGTATGGTAGGAAGCAGGCATGGAAAAGTTGGTCGTTGGCTCTTGGTCGTTGGCCTAAGCACTAGATTATCAGCAGAGTGGCTGAAACTCGGCTATGGCTTTGGGAAAGCTTTGTAAGGCGGAAGGCATGTTCAATAGTTTGGTCAACGACCAGCGGCTAGCGATGTTTTTCTAGCTGGCGGTTGAGGCCTGAGGAGTGATGGCCGGTGTCATAAAATCAATCGCCCTGGAAATGTAGGTCTTCATCTCTTTGCGATGCACCACCGCATCCAGCATGCCATGCTCCAGCAGAAATTCGCTGCGCTGGAAGCCGGGCGGAAGTTTCTGGCGGATAGTTTGCTCAATCACGCGCGGCCCGGCAAACCCGATGAGCGCTCCTGGCTCCGCGATGTTGAGGTCACCAAGCATGGCAAACGATGCCGTCACGCCACCAGTTGTGGGATCGGTGAGAACGGAAATATAAGGGACGCGAGCTTCGTCCAGCTTGGCCAACGCAGCGGAGATTTTTGCCAGCTGCATCAGGCTCAGCACGCCTTCCATCATGCGCGCGCCGCCTGACGCAGAAATAATGATAAGTGGGTGCTTCTTCTCCAGAGCTTCCTCGATGGCGCGGGTAATGACCTCGCCCACCACAGCGCCCATGCTGCCGCCAATGAATCCATACTCCATGGCGCTCACGATGACCGCTCGCCCATTCAGCTTGCCGCGAGCGTTGATTACAGCGTCGGTAAGACCTGTCTCTTCCTGCGCCTTCTTCAGTCGCTCCGAGTAGGGCTTCAGGTCCACAAACTTCAGCGGATCGGTCGAGGCAAGATTGTCGCTAAATGTCTCATACTCGCCGTTATCAAACAGGTTCGCGAGCCGCGTGCGCGCGTCAATGCGGAAGTGCTTGCCGCACTTCGGGCAAACGTTGAGATTTTCTTCAAGGTCTTTCTTCCAGATGATCTGGCGGCAGCTTTCACACTTCACCCACAAACCTTCGGTGCGCATCTTCTTTTCGCCCGAAGCGTCGAGGTCGCCGGATTGTCGCTTAAACCAAGCCATAAAGAAGATTGTGAAAATTCGTAATTTGGAAATTGTATAATTTGAAGAAGGAGGGTACCCGCTTTCAAATTATCCAATTACAAAATTACCCATTTACCAAATCAGTATTCAATCCCTCTCTGCGCCATCACGCCCTTCTCATATGCGTGCTTCACCTGCCGCATTTCGGTGACCGTGTCAGCAAGCTCGACAATTGTCGGATGAGCGTTGCGTCCCGTCAAGATCACATGCACCATGTCCGGCTTCTGTTTGAGGCTTTCAGCCACTTTGGCGGGATCGAGCATCCCGTAGCTGATCGCATAATTGATCTCATCGAGAATCACTAGGTCCCACTCCCGGGACTGGATCGCGCGCGCACCCTCGGCCCAAGCTTCTTCTACTAAGCGGACATCTTCGAGATCGGGCTTCTCCGCGCCAACTTTCACAAAGCCGCGTCCCATCTGCTTCATGATGAACTTGTCACCGAATGACTTTACCGCGTCCAATTCGCCATAATGCCACGAGCCTTTGATGAACTGCAGCATTAGCACACGCATGCCGTTACCAACGGCGCGCAATGCCGTGCCCATAGCGGCAGTGGTTTTACCCTTGCCAGGACCGGTGTTCACGATGATCAGACCACGCCGTACGTCGGCCATAAGCGAAGATTTGATTGTAATTACGGACTACGCATTTCACCAGAACCTGTGTAGGCGAGGCCGTCCACGTCCGCCGCTGGCGTGCTGAAATACAATCGCATTATTGAACTTAGACGACACCATCGTCGCTGTTGCGACTCCACCCGGACGCGGGGGAATTGGCGTAGTCCGCCTGGCAGGATCCGAAGCATGCGCGATTGCCCTTCCCATGTTGCGCCTGAAGCATGATCTGGAGCCCGGCCGTGCGATCTTCGGAGAGCTCATCGAACCATGTGGGTCGGACACTCCTGTCCGACCCGGTGGGGAACCTGCAATGTTTGCTGAGTCTGCGACTCATCCGGACGGGCGGGGGCGCCCGTCCCCACATTGTTCGAGGATTGACGAAGTTGTGGTCACCTACTTTGCCAAGCCCCACTCTTACACCACTGACGACATCATCGAAATTTCCGCACACGGCTCGTCCGTTGTTTTACGTCACATGGTGGAACTTGCACTTGCTCGCGGCGCGCGTCTTGCGGAGCCCGGCGAGTTCACCATGCGTGCGTTTCTCAACGGACGAATTGACCTCACTCAAGCCGAAGCTGTACGCGACCTGATCGATTCGCAGACTCTTTACCAGGCAAAGGTCGCAGCCCAGCAACTGGAAGGCGCCCTTTCGCGCCGCCTGCAGCCAATCAAGCAAAAGCTCGTGGAATTGATTGCCCTGCTCGAAGCCGGAATCGACTTCGCTGAAGATGACGTTTCGGTGCTGCCGCCCGCGCAAATCCTTCAGCACCTTACCCCGGTGCGCGAGCCGCTGACTCAGCTGGCACAATCATTTGCTTACGGAAAAATAGTCCACGAAGGGCTGATGCTGGCGATTGTGGGCCGTCCCAACGTTGGTAAATCCAGTCTGTTCAACCGCCTAGTCGAGCGCGAGCGCGCCATTGTGACTGCAACTCCTGGTACCACGCGCGACCTTGTCACCGAGACCGTTTCCATCGGTGGCATTCCAGTCAAGCTCGTGGATACCGCCGGAATCCGCCGCGCTCTTGATGAGGCCGAGAGCATCGGTATTCAGAAATCCATGGAAGCCCTGGCTGACGCGGATCTGGTGCTGGTCGTCCTGGACGCGTCACAAAACATCAGCGATGAAGATATGGAACTACTGAGGCAAGTTGTGCAACGGCGAGCAATCATAATCGAGAACAAGGCAGATTTGATCGGGGATGAAGGAGACTGGCAGATCAGACACAGTCTTTTGGAGCAGCTACCCAACAGCCCTGCAGGGGCGGGATACGTTAGCCCAGGGCGTAAGCCCTGGGTATCCGGCATTGACGACCAGAATCCCGTAAGGACGGCAGAAATACGGTCAATCCCGGCGGAGTACGACCTGAACAACGGCGCAGCCTCTCTGCGGACCTCCGCCGTTACCGCAGAAGGCATCCCGGAGCTCCGCGCGGCAATTCTGCGCCACGTCACCGGAGATCTTGGT
Source organism: Acidobacteriota bacterium (assembly GCA_003224755.1). Lineage (GTDB taxonomy): Bacteria > Acidobacteriota > Terriglobia > Terriglobales > Acidobacteriaceae > Gp1-AA145. The sequence continues at coordinate 19,166 of QHZR01000022.1, read as the reverse complement.
TCAAGCGCGGAAACCGGATTCCTTACCAACGCCCGTCATCAATCTCTTGTCCGTGATTCCCTTGCCGCCCTAGGCAATGCCGAAACAGCCGTCCACAATAAGATCCCTCATGAAATGCTTTTGCTCGATCTTTACAACGCACTTCGCTCGCTGGATGAAATCACCGGCGCCACCACAAACGATGACATTCTCAACCTGATCTTCAGCCGTTTTTGTATCGGGAAATAGGAGATAAGAAATGGATCGCCGGCAGCTATTAATGGGAATGGCGGTGGCGGCATCGACAACTCTGGCGAGACCAGCCACAGCGGCGCATGATTTCCTGCCCGCAACCCGGCGCACGCGTCAGCTGGCGGAATTCGAGGCTCTGCATTTGGGTGTGTCGTTTCATTTCAGCGTGAATACATTCACGGGAGACGACTACGATACAGGAAAAGCTCCCGCGAGCACTTACAATCCCACACACCTTGATGTGCGGCAGTGGATTCGCACCGCGCGCGATTTGGGCGCGAAGTATGCGGTGTTGACTGCGAAGCATATGTCGGGATTCTGCCTGTGGGATTCGCAGGGATACGACTATGATGTCGCCTCAAGCGGGAACAAAACCGACGTGGTCGCCAGTTTTGTTGCTGCCTGCCACGAATATGGCATAAAGCCGGGTTTCTATTACTGCATTCTCGATCCTCGCAATAAGGGAAGGTTCGATTGGAACTCGCTTGTACCCGACAGCTATTATCAATTAATCAAACATCATCTGACGGAGCTGCACACTCGTTACCCACACCCGTTTTATCAATTGCTCGACATTACCTGGAAGGTCACGCATGAGCAGCGTTGGGAGCTCTACAAACTGATCAAGCAGTTCAGCCCCAATTGTCTCATCGTGATGAATCAGGCTTTCTACCAGAGCCGCCGTAACCAAGGCCGCATCTGTGAGGAGGCAAGTTGGCCAACCGACATCGTCAATGGCGAAGACACTATGCCTCCGGCCGAGGGTCACGATCCGCATGTTGTTTTTCAGGGGAAAGCCTACTTCATGCCGATGGAATCGTGGATTCCCATGGGTCCGCCGTACAAGCCAATGCCGCCCATGCACAGTTGGTTCTGGCGTGAAGGTTTCAAAACCCAGAGCGCAAAGACGATTGCCGGGATCATGAAAGATTGCCGTGATCGCCGCGCGAATCTGCTGCTCAATCTTTCTCCTGACACGAGCGGAAGGCTGCCGGATGAAATGGTGAATACACTCCGCGAGGCAGTGCGCATCATTCGGAGCTGAAATCAGTGCCGTACTTCCGACATCAGCGCCATGAGATTGCCCTCAGAGTCGCGGAATTCAACAAGCCACAGATCGTGATCGGGCATTCTCGCGACCACGTGCGGCTGGTCTTCGATCTTCACTCCGAGGTGCACTAAACGATCGTATGCTGCCTGAATATCGTCAACTTTGAAATATAGAATTGAAGAAGGGTGGTCGAACTCTGGTTTTTCCGGCGGGCTAAGCATCAGCCGCACGCCGCCGCAATCCAAGAAGGCAAGCTGCCCTGCTGTGAACAATAGTTTCAAACCCAAAGCGTCGCGATAGAATTCTACGGCTCGATTAGTGTCGTGCACGTTTATCGCAATCTGGCCAATCTGTCTGATTCCTGTGTCACTCATGGCTGGGGTTGGCATGTTTCGGCCTCACTTTCAAAAATAAGTTTGTAGAGACGTAGCTCGCTACGTTTCCGCCTGCGTCCGATATAATTAGCATAGCTAACTAATATATGCAAGCATCTCCTGAGCTAAAGAAGGTCGGTCAGCAGGCATTCGAGGGAGCCGATCATCTGCATTCCGCCACTGTTCATTTGCTGCGTGGGTTGCGCATTCGTGATCGCGAAAGCGGCATCGGCCCGGCACAGCTGTCCGCGCTGTCAGTGCTAGTGTTCGCGGGTCCAAAATCGCTGGCGGAGTTGGCCCAAGCCGAGCAAGTCAAGCCACCTACCATGAGCCGGATTGTCGCCGGCTTGGTGCGTGGCAAGTTAGCGTACATGGCGACAAACAAGGATGACCGTCGCGCGGTTGTGATCAGCGCAACTACAAAGGGCATCAACCTTATGCAAGAAGCACGCGTGCGTCGGGTGGAATCGCTGGCCCGGGCAGTGGCGGCTTTGCATGAATCAGAGATCGTATTGCTGCGGAAAGCTGCCCGCATCATGGAAGAGTTGAGCAGGAAAGTGTAGGCCGGAAGGGTACTGCAGACGCGAGCAGGAGCCCTTGGTATGGAAATCCGGACACGAAGGACTTACTTCGCCATGAACGCCAGCGACGCCCGGAACATGGCATCGAACGAGGTGTGCTTTTCCACTGTCCCCAGCGCCTTCTCCGCCGCCCCGCGCTGATATCCCAGATTAAGCAGTGCTGAAAGCACATCCTCCTGGGTCGCGCTTAGTGACGGAATTACTCGCATTTCATTAGCCCCCGCGGGCGGCAGTTTGTCTCTGAGCTCCAGCACCATGCGCTCAGCGGTCTTGCGCCCAATTCCGGGAATCTTGGTCAGACGGGCCAGATCATTGGCGCGAATTGAGTTCACCATCTCGTCTGCCGGCATGCCGCTCAGAATGGTGATCGCAAGCTTCGGTCCGATCCCACTCACGGTTATCAGCTTCTCGAAGAGCTGTTTTTCCTCCGGCCGCAAGAAGCCATAGAGCGCGATCTGATCTTCACGCACGTGCGTATGAATATGGAAAGCAACTTCGCTGCCCAGAGGAGGCAGTTCAGCAAACGCCGGCACCGAAATGGTCACGTCATAACCAACCCCCGCAGTCTCAACGATGACCAGGCTGGGATGTCGGGAGATCAGCTTGCCGCGCAGGTGAGCAATCATTTGCTAACTATTCTACCGTCGAGAGGGGGTCCCGATCTCAGAGCGCTTTTACCAGCCGAACGCTCGCGTTCACGATAAAGATCCGACTGTTGTTCGAGTCTGGATCGGCTGGAAACATGAAAAAGCCGGTCTTCTTCGGGTTGTAGGCTTCAGTCGTTCCGCAGATCATCTCGCCATCGGCAAAGGTGATCTCAAGTTTCTGACCATGCCTCCCATCTTTCAGCTGATGCGAGTCCTTCCGCTCAGCATTACCGCCGAAGTCCTTAACAAATAAAATCGGCTTCAAATTGCGGAGCTGCACGTCCTTTCCAGAATCTTGACGCGCGTTTGGTTCGGGAAACAGGCGGAAACTGTCGCGAAGCGGAGAAAAATTAAAGACGAACCCTTTGAGTCTTTGACCATCGAGGCAAGCTATTACTACTTTACTTGCGCTGCTCGTTGAGTTGACCGAAGTGCTCATGCGACTTAGAACAACGAACTCTGTCTTCGATTTGGCGTGATCCCAAAGTGCTCGTAGGCCAGCTGTGTCGCCACCCGCCCACGCGGGGTGCGATTCAGGAATCCGATCTGAATCAGAAACGGCTCATAAATTTCTTCAATCGCATCCGGCTCCTCGGCAAGAACAGCCGCCAGTGTATTCACACCAACCGGCCCGCCCTGATATTTCTCAATAATCGCCAGCAGCAGCTTGCGGTCGACTTCGTCAAAACCGTAGCGGTCTACCTCTAGCATTTGCAATGCAGCCTGCGCAGTGGGCAAATCAATTTTTCCTGCGCCGCGCACCTGCGCGTAGTCCCGGACACGTCGTAACAGCCGATTGACGATTCTCGGAGTCCCGCGTGAGCGGCTTGCGATTTCCATGGCGCCTTCGCGATTGATCTCGACTCCAAGAATCTCCGCGGAACGTTCTACGATGATTCGCAAATCTTCGTGACCATAAAATTCCAGCCGCAACACGATACCGAAACGCGAGCGCAATGGCGCAGAAAGCAATCCGGCCCGCGTTGTAGCGCCAACAAACGTAAACGGCTTCACGTCCATCGTGTGCGTGCGTGCTGCCGGGCCCTGGCCGATAAGAATGTCGAGTTTGTAGTCCTCGAGCGCCGAATACAGAATTTCCTCAAGCGTCGGCTGCAAACGGTGGACTTCGTCAATAAATAAAACTTGCTTGTCGCGCAGGTTGGTCAGGACGGCCGTCAGATCACCCTTAATCTGCAGCGTCGGCCCCGAGGTCTGCTGGAACGCGGCGCCAAGTTCATTCGCGATAATCGCCGCTAGCGTGGTCTTGCCCAGTCCCGGCGGTCCGTAAAGCAGCACGTGATCCAGCGCCTCGCCGCGTGACCGTGCTGCCTCGATTGCCACCGCCAGATTTTCTTTAACTTTGGACTGTCCGATGAACTCGCCCAGCCGCTGCGGCCGCAGCTTCAACTCAAAAGACGAATCGTCTTCAACCGGCGCCGCCGACACCAGCCGTTCGCGTTGATCTGGAAGTTTGGGGGTGTTTCTGACCGTGCCCACTGCCGGGATAGTACCATGAACACCCGTGTGAATCGGACAGCCCGACCGGAACTCGTCTAGTTCTGTGTCCCCTGTTTCGCGTTGATCTTAGGCGAATGGTGTCGCGGACTGTCCCCAATTTTCGATGGGAACTTTCCCAACACCCTATACGTAACTCTATCGGGATGGGCGTGCTCCAGTTTCTCGGCGATGTTGCGAGACGTGGTTAGCAATGTCCGGCCGCGGAACGACTTTGACATTAACGAAAGAGGACTGCACATGAAAAGAACTTTTCTGGCGCTTGTACTGCTGGTGGCCGCAACCGGCGTTTGGGCCGCTTCCCCTGATCGTTATCTGCACGTGAGGGTCAGTAACCCAACGACCCACGAGCTGGTTCGAGTCAACGTTCCACTCTCTCTCGCCGAGAGGGTGATTCCGGCGATCAATCATGGTGAGTTGCACGATGGCAAAATCCGCATCGGAAACTTCACCGCCGACAACGTGAACGTGAAGGTCATCCTCGACGCTCTGAAGACCGCGCCGGAAGGCGAGTTTGTCACGGTGCAGGAACCCGGCAACGATGTCCGAGTTGCGAAGGAACGCGGCCAACTGGTTGTCCACGTCATTGATAGAGGAAGCAAGGAAAATGTCGATGTGACTGTCCCTTGGGATGTCGCTCAGGCACTCATCACCAACGCTGGCGATAACGAGCTCGATATCGAAGCCGCGATCAAGGCGCTCGCCGCAGCTGGCGACGTAACTCTGGTTACGGTCACCAGCCAGGAAGAAAACGTTCGCGTGTGGATTGATTCCAATAGCTCGGATAAATAGGTCAGTAGTCTGCGTTGCCCCTGGAGGAGCCGCGGTTGGGTGCGGAGCATTTTCATTTTCTTGAAAGATGTTAGCGGTCAGCAATGGAATCAGCTCCGAGGGATGATTCGGATCAGTCCCAGAGGGACGCACGAACTTAGCCCAGCGCTTAAGCGCTGGAAAACGTGAAGAGGAACTCCAAGTCCCGTAGGGACGGCCGAGTTGGGGGCACGTCTTGCAGCTAATCCTGTAAGGGGAGTGCTCTATCGGAAGAGCCGTTACTGTCTGCCCCCCGTTGAAGAGCGGCGTTTAAGCGCCGCGTTAGATCGCAAAACGCCCCGGGGCACTTAGGCCCTAGCTGGAGAAACCAAATGATTCTTCTTGCAAAACTCGGAATCGGAGTGCTCGGTACTGCGCTGGTCGGCGGCGCCGCCCTATCAAGCGAAGGATTCATTCATGTCCGGGTTCACGAGAAGCAGCCCGGCGGCACCAACATTACTTTGGTCGTTCCCGCCGCTCTGGTGCCGGTCGCTCTCCGTTTCGCCCCACGCCAACACCTAGCCGAAGCATCGAGAGACATGCAGCAATATTTACCTGTGATTGACGCTGCCATCCCTGCCCTCGAGGAGTGTCCTGATGGGATACTCGTCGAGGTCCTGGATCCCGGAGAGCATGTTGTGATTGCCAAATCCGGCGGCTCAGTTGTCATCGACGTGAATGACCCTGGCGAGACCGTGCACGTCTCCGTCCCGTTGCGAGCGGCCCAGAGCTCCATCCACCAGATTGCAGCTGCCAATGGCCCGAATTTCTAAGTGCTGAAAATCTTCTCGACGCTTGAGTCTTCGGAGAGCATCGCAGAATCTGACTACGATCTGCGCATGCCTGTCACTTACGTTATCGATACAGAAGAAAAACTCATTCGTACTAAGTGCATTGGGAATGTCACGCTCAACGAAGTAATCGCCCACTTCCGCACGTTGGAGGGTGACCCCGTCTGCCCCGATTCCCTCGATGTATTCTTAGATTTGAGCGAGACCACCTCCTTACCCTTATCCGGACAAATTTCCGCGGTCACTGTGGAATTTAGCCGCATCAAGAAGAAGGTACGGTTCAATACTTGCGCCGTCGTCGCCACCAGGGACGCGCTGTTCGGCATGTTACGAATGTTCTCCGTAGTCGCTGGCCCGTACTTCACTGCGATTCGCGTTTTTCGCGGCGCCTCTGAGGCGGAGGAGTGGCTAGCGTCGCAGAAATCCCTCGCGAAGTAAGGCCAAATAAACAGCAGTATCAGTTCGCCGTTTGTTTCAAGTCCGGACAAGGGCCCTGCACAGGACCGTTACACTTGCGGGGCGCTGGAGTGTCTTTCAATCGCGACGCTTGCTGCTTTTTAAACCATGCATCGAAGTCGTGATCAATGTCGTCAGCGCTTTTGACGAAGGTCTTCTCAAGGATCTCACCATAGCTTCGGTATTGCGACAAGTCCGCGGTGATGTGTTGGTCTCGCGCAGCAAAATAGACCTCTTTTAGTTTCCCTTGAGTGTCCAGATAACGAATGAATACTGCGGCCATAGCTTGAAGGGCTGCAGCACGCGGCAGATCCTCCCGTCCGGCGGCATTGAAATCTCCCCACGATGTCTCCAGCAAGTTAGCAACAGTTGGGCGTAACGCAATATTCTGTTCGAGCATCGCATCACGCCAGCTCCATGAAAACTCAAACTGGTCGCTGCGAGCACTGGACACCGCCACCTCGGATGCAAGCCCTTCCTCCAGCCACGCGGGACTCATCGGGAACTTCGGCTTTATGAGTAAGTGGACCAGTTCATGGGCAAGTGAGCCACAGCCGGTTGGGGATCCTAACCCGGACAGACTCATGTCCTCGAGAACGGAATAGGCAACCACACCTTGGGGCAACGTCAGACCGTGCAACTTTCTTGCGTTGTCGTACACCTGGTCTATCCAAGGAGCTGCATAAACGGTGACGACATACTCTGAGCGATCGATTTCAAACTCTTGCTTCAGGGGCGCAAGGTACGACTGCAAGCATCTACCAATTCCGGACGCGCTGTCCGCGCCCCGGTATTTATCAGTGGCAACAGTAAAGCCTGCAATCGTGCTGCCCACAGAACCTGGGTAGCGCGCTAACGCAGCGTCCAGGGCTCTTTGCGGTTCTGAGATCGGAACGCGGCGGGCCAGCAACTCATTCACGGGCAGCGGACTTACTGCAGCCCCCGAAATATGTTCGCTGTTGTCGAGATAGCCTGCTTTGCCAAAGCTGTGGATACCGGGGGTTTGGACATGCACGGCGACGTCGATGATGTCTGCTGTCGGTGCATCAGGAGTACTCCCGGATGCATGATTCTCCGCTGTACAAGCGGTCAACCACGAACTCAACTGCGCTTTTCCTTTTTCGTTTAAGTCGCGATTGTTCTGCAGGACACTTCTCAAAATTCCTGCACCCGTGCTCCGCCATTGTGAAAACTGACATTCGAGCGATCCAGCGAGGAATTCGACTCTCCAGTCGGCGTTGTTCTTTTGAAGATAAAGCCGAAGATCCTGGTTGAAGTTTTTAAACAGCGCGTCCGCCGTGTCCTGTTGACCGTTCTTCAGCGCGACAAATGTGTCGTGCCATCTCTGGTTTAGATCGTCAATCGTTTGCGCGGCGGCGTGGGGAATTAGGCTGAGTAAGACAAGACATAACAGCTGAAAACAGCGGGGCCGAATGTGACTCATATCCGTCTCCTCCTACTTCTTTTTTTCATCGGACCCGGCTTTGTCACGACTCAGCTTTTCGATCTCGTTGAGATCGAGTGGAATTCCCGATTCGTTGCCGGCGGGCGAAACCTGCTTGCCTGTGTTGGAGGTTACTGCGGCCCGGCGAAGCGCGGTGACATACGCCGGACCGTCCGACACATCAAGCGTCGTCCTGATCAACAGCGACGTGATCACTAAAATGGTTCCGAAAAAACTCAGAATGATGCCTGGGGATGCGCTAGTAATGGCCACCCGCCACTGCCCGCCCTCTCCACTGATGTTGGACGTTGATTCGCTCATTTTCCCCAGAATGAAGACGGCGCCAAGAAAGGCCATCACCATCCCTGTTATGAATGCCAACTGTCGGCTCCAGATTCGAGAGAGTAGAAGCGCGCTGGCCTCGTGATAGCGCTTATCCAGTGTGTCGGCTTCTAGAAGTAAAAGCGAGTTTTGCAACATTTCCTCGCCACTTGCCGACACGCCGGGCGGCCGCGCGACCTCGCTCTCAATCTGCGCACGAATGTCGAGTCCATGTTCTGTCTGGATGAACTTTGTGACCTGATAGAGATGGATAGCGCTGAAAACAAAAAAAATGGACGCAAGGGCGATAATAAATCCTGTCATGACCGGTAGCAGCTTGCGTTGCCACTTTACCAGCTCAAGGTCTGCCGCAGGAAAATCCTCCTGCGTTCCTTCCTGAGTTGCCGGGGCTGTTGCGGGTGAGCTCATGTTCTCCTCCTGGCGGTGCTGCCTTTGCGAAGGAGTTTACGCCTTCAATCCACTTCGTCAATTGCAAAGTGAGACAAAAACAGGCAGTACTTATTTTCTGAGCACAGACCCTATGTGTCCCAGCATCAACATCCCAAAAACAACAATTTCTGTCCATCACTTCACATCTTCTGAAGTCTGTCCTGTTCGACTTGAGGTGGCGGCTTGGCATGCTCTTTTGCGCTTTCATAATTGACTCACTGAGGCCGCGCTCACCCTATGCGGCGTTCTATCGGTGAGATCAACGAACCCAGGAGAAGTTAATGCGGAATCTGTTTGTTCTTCGTGGAGTTGTGCTGCTTGCATGTATATCTCTCATCCTGCCTGCCATCGCTACGGCCAGTGGGCCAGTAGTCATCACTCAGGCAGCTGCTTTGCAAGGCGGTATTTCCGGCGTGTGTGACACGCCCGGCTTTCCCATTACCATTTGTAAGCCCGGAAGCTATGTCCTCGGCAGCAATCTAACCGTGCCGGCCAACACCGATGGAATCGACATCGCTGTGTCAGACGTCACCATTGATCTCAACGGCTTTACCCTGAAGGGTCCGGTCACTTGCACCGGGGTTGGGATAACCTTATCCTGCAGCAAGACGGCAGCAGCGAATGGAATCGCGGCTACCGGTCAGTTTGTTACCGGCAACATGACCGTCCGCAACGGCACCGTCCGAGGTTTCGGCCAGCTTGGAGTCACCCTGACTGGGACTGGAAACATCGTGGACGGAGTCAATGCCTCCGAGAACCTCGCGTCTGGCATATACGTATGGTATGGCACGGTCTCAAACACCACATCCAGCAGAAATGGCGCCGGTTTTGTTTGCTTCGCTGGCCAGCTCAAACACAACACGGCTTAT
>QHZR01000022.1:0-9589 GCA_003224755.1 Acidobacteriota bacterium | reverse complement strand
CGCAACCGATAATGCGACTACAACGCTGACTATGGCCTCTCGGGATTTCACTCCATCGTCAGCGGCAACGAGTCAGACGGTAACGGGCTGGGAGACTTCTTCAACTAGGTTGGCCTCGTGAGCATCGGCAACAACAGCGGCAGCGGCGTGAGCTGTTGATACCAGTCGGACAGGAATGCAGGTTCCCAGGTCTCGCAACAGCAGCGAGACCTCGGGCGCCTATGCTCGTTACGGGAACAGCATTGTCGCTGTCACAAAGCCTGTATCGTATCCTCCTGCGCCTGAATCCAAATAGTTAAATTCATCACAACTGCAACCTCGAATCGACGGAATGAAAGTTGCTCCCGGCGTTTACAAAGCCATGCAAGGACTGGAAGCTTATATTCACCAGTCCGGACTCGAACTTTCTCTTCTCCACCTTATTAAGGTGCGCGCGTCTCAGATTAACGGCTGCGCTTATTGCATTGATATGCACTGGAAGGATGCGCGTGCAAATGGAGAAACCGAGCAGCGTCTTTACGGTCTCGATGCCTGGGGTGAGTCGCCGTATTACTCCGACCGCGAGCGCGCCGCTATCGCCTAGTGTGAAGCGGTAACCCGCATCGCTGATAGCCATGCCCCCGACGCAGTGTACGAAGAAGTTCGCCAGCACTTCAGCGAGAAAGAAATAGCCGACCTGACTCTGGCCATTGCCAGCATCAATGCCTGGAACCGCTTGGCGATCTCCTCACGTGCCGTACCGGGCAAGTATCAGCCCGCCCAGGTGCATGAAATGAAAAGAAGCGCTTAGTGAACCACTGAGCAGGTGTGTACGCTGCCGTCGCAACGTGGTCATCGCCCAGCAAGTTGAGGAACTGCGCGACTACAGCGGAATTGCTGAACAAACGCTGACGGGATCGGCAGAAGCGAAGAGCGCGGCGGCAGGGGCGGGACTAGTTCCGCTTTTTCTGGCTGGAGCAAAGACGGGCGAGGACGCCCATTTCCCCAGAATGCCTGGGCTTTGCAAGCTAAGAGCTAAAAGCTAAAGGCTAAGAGCTGAGATCCCGCGCTACGCTTCGGGATGAGCGCCCGCGGTTCCGACGCCGCGGAAAGCGCGGTCAATTAATGTCGAACTGCTCCTGATGCAGCGCCGGATCGCTCTTCACGATGATTGTCTTCTTCGAGAGCTCTTCGAGTTCGTTCAGCCAACGGCCATTGTTGGTCTTCAGAGCTTTGGCCACTTCGGGATGCACACGCAGCATGACGTCAGAATGTTCTAGGTGCTTCGCGGCCTTGCGCATCTCGATGTAGATTTCGTTGCAAACCGTGTTGACGTTCTTCACGAATCCGGTGGCTTCGCAATACGGACAAGGTGAGCCAATAGTGCGCTCAAGTGATTGCTTGACCCGCTTGCGGGTGATGGCCACCAGACCGAAATCATTAAACTGCAGGACCTTGGATGGAGACCGATCGGCGCGCAAGGCTTCTTCCAGAGCCTGCATGACTTTTTGGCGATTGCGACGCTCATCCATATCAATGAAATCAATGACGATGATGCCGCCGAGGTCTCGCAGACGAATCTGGCGCACGATTTCCTTGATCGCGTCCACGTTGGTTTTGACGATTGTGTCTTCAAGGCGCGCCGTCTTGCCGACGTACTTGCCAGTGTTGACGTCGATCGCGACCAGCGCTTCAGTTTGATTGATGACGATGTAGCCGCCACTCTTCAACCACACTTTGGACTTCAGTGCCTTGTCAATCTCATCCTTCAAACCAAACTGCTCGAACAGCGGAGTCTCTTTGCTGTAAAGCTTGACCCGCCGAACTATTGCTGGCTGGAAGCGGTTGGCAAAGCGCAGAATGCGCTCGTACTCCTGCTCGGTATCAACCCAAATCGCGGAAAAGTCCGACGTGACCTGGTCGCGCAGAATACGTTCGACCACGTTCAGGTCGTGATAAATCAGCGCAGGAGGCTTGCTGTTTTCAGCGCGCGTGCGAATTTCGTTCCACAGGCCTTTCAGGAAACGGATGTCGGCCCGAAGCTCCTGTTCGTCCGCGCCTTGAGCGGCGGTACGCACGATGAATCCGCCGTGACCGTTTTCACGCTCGCTCTGGATGATTCGCTTCAACCGCAAGCGCTCTTCGTCGGAAGCGATCTTACGCGAGACGCCAGTGTGATTGACGGTCGGCATATAGACGAGGAAGCGTCCCGGCAACGCGATATGGCTGGTGATGCGCGCGCCCTTCTTGCCGATCGGCTCTTTGGCGATCTGTACCAGGATTTCCTGGCCTTCCTTCAGCAGGTCGGTGATCAGCGGCAGGTTCTGCGGCTCAGTGCGGCGGAAACGGCGGCCACCTCCTCCACCCCGGCGGAAACCGCGGCGGCCCCGGTCGCGTTCCGATGGCTGCCGGCGGGCACGCTGAGTGTAAGCGGCGGTTGCGGCGGGCGCGCGAACCTCGGCGCGGGCCTCCAAAGTGCCGATGGCTTCGGCATCGAGTAGAGCTTCGGCCTCTGCCTGGGCTTCTTCGAGTTCGGCTTCATCTTCGGCAGCGTCGTTGAGTTCCTCAGCTGCCTGCACTGCTTCAGCAGTTTCTACAGAGACGGGTTCGGCGGAAAAAGGAACTACATTGGCTGAGTTTTCGGCGGAAGCCGCCATTTCTGTGGCAGGCTCGGTGTGCTCGCCGGCAGCGTGCGTCTCCTCTTCGAATTCGTCAAAGGCCGCGTCCTCTTCCAGATCTTCAACGTAGGAGGCGAGGTCGGCCTCTTCCTCATCTATTTCTTCCTCTTCCACAGTGCCTGAGGCTGTGGAGAGCGCGGAAGCTGCGGGTTCGTTGGAGACGGCGGATGTCTCTGTGCTCGGCCGGTCATCTTCAACTGCCTCTTCGCCGCCGAACACAGCTGCGACGTTCATCTCATGCAGACGCTTCTGTTGACGGTCCCATTCGTCGGAGTCAACAGCAGCCTCACTGGCCTGTGCTGAATGAACTGGGACGCCCATTCGACTCCCTCGCTTTGGTCGGTCGCTCAGGGCAGGCTCGTTTGTCCCAAAGTGAGCGACTTGAGCCGGTTCATCAAGCTGAACAGCCGAAGGCGGCTGTTCCCACATTGTTGGGCCTGGTTCGGCTGCCGCACCCTCTGCGGTTTCAGTAGCGAACAACGGCTCATCCTGCGGAAAAGCCTCAACCAGAGCTCCTTCTGGTTGTTGAACGGAGAGAACTGGTTCTTCTGAACGAGAGGGCGATTGCGAAAGGCCGCGATATTTCGAGATAGACTCGCCGGGCAATATGATCGGCTGGTATCCCGGGGGCGGGCCATAGCTTTCGCGCTCCGGACGGGACTCGGACTGTGCTGGGCGGGAGACGCGAGATTCACGTTCCCGATGTCCGCCTCGGCGACGGCGGCCGCGATATCCACCTCGGTCGCGCTCTTCGCGAGCAGGCGGCTGTGTACTTGGAGGTTGGCTGGCGGCTGAAAGATGGGCATCATTCTCGGTGCGGGATTCGAGCGCCGCAGCCGGAACTGGCTGGGCCGGCTGAAACTCCTGCACAGTGGGTGGGGCGGGAAGCTCGTCCAAGTCCTCGTCCTGGTTCTCCAACTCCATGAAATCGGAGACATAGAGGAAGGCATCGCGCTCAAGTCCGATGTCCACGAACGCGGATTGCATGCCGGGAAGGACCCGCGTTACCCGGCCTTTATAGATCGACCCTGCGAGCGTGTATTCGTTTTCGCGCTCCAGATACACTTCTGCGAGTTGATCGTCTTCCACCATGCCGACTTTGGTCTCGTGCGGCGTGGAAGACACAAACAATTCTTTTGTCATTGAAACTCCGGTCCGTGGCCGCTATGCGGCTACGGATTCACCGGACGAGGAGAAGACGGGAAGGAGTTGAAGTTGCGGTGAACGTCCAGCCAGACGCAGCGAACTGCGTCTTTACCAAAGAGCGTTGTAGGGCTTGGGACTTTGTCCCGAGTCCAGGCTGGTGTCAGAAACTCTGAGATCTTGTTCACGTATCGCAATCTGCCCGGGGTTGTGACCGCTCTCTCAATTCTGTGAGGGGGCCGTTCCCTGCCCGAGGCGTTTACTACTTCAATCCTTGCCCGGCGCGTCTCCGCTGCCGGCGCTTGCCCTCTTCACGCGAGGGCGGTCGTAATTTTGTTCAAGTGTGGGTCGGACACTCTGTCCGACAACTTCTCAAACCTGCAACCTGCCAAAAGCAGATGTGCCAGACAGCTTTGTTAAACCCACCAATCTAACTTCGTACCCACATCTCGCGGACAGGAGTGTCCGCACCACACCGGACTTGCTTCAGTTCACGAAGCGGTGCATGCGGACGTTCATTACCATCCCCAGCGCAAGAAACATAAACAGTACCGATGACCCTCCGTAACTCATTAAGGGCAAAGGTATTCCAGTGACCGGCATAAAGCCGACCACCATGCCGATGTTGACCAGGATATGAAAGGTTAGAACTGCCACCACACCCATGACGATGAACGTGCCAGCGCGGTCGGGCGCTGTTTGCGCGTTCTGGGTCAATCGCATCAGCACTATGAAGTATAGCAGCAGCACGGCCATAGCTCCTACAAAGCCATGTTCCTCCGAGAATGCGGCGAAAATGAAGTCGGTATGAGGCTCGGGCAAAAAGCCTTGGCGGGTCTGAGATCCAGAGTTACTGCCCCAGATACCACCGGAGCCTACGGCGATTTTGGACTGTTTTACGTGATAGCCCGCGCCCCGCGGATCTGCGTCAGGCGCTATGAAACTGGTTAGCCGTTGCTTCTGGTAATCTTTCATATGATGCCAGGCCAGCGGCATTGCCAGCCCAGCCAGGAGAACAACCACTGCTGCTTGTTTCCAGCGTACGCCTCCTAGAAACAGACCAACCACCGCGATGGGTAAATAGGTTAGAGCAGTGCCGAGGTCAGGCTGTCCCATGACCATGATGAACGGAACGCCCACGATCGCTCCCGCTTTGATGAAATCCGACCAGGTGAGTTCGCGATGCTGCAAATCGGAAAAATACTTGGCGACCGCGAGGATCAGGACGAGCTTGACCCATTCCGAGGGCTGAAAATGGTTCCCGCCGGGCAGTTTCACCCAGCGCCTTGCGCCCAGGTATTTCTGTCCGAAAATGAGCACCGACATGAGCGATGCCAGGGCCACGATGTACATCCAGTGCACGCGCTCGAGCAGAGCATGGTAGTTCAGCAGGCTTACGACGAACATGCCGATCAAACCGCCCGCAATCCAGTACATCTGCTTGACATGGACGCCGGCGAATTTCGTGTGCAGCGTGGCACTGCGAATCTCGATGACGCCGAGCGTGCAGATAATCAGCACGAACGCGATCAGCGTCCAATCAAAATCGCGGAGTGAGATATTGCGGGACATGGAAAACAGCTGTCAGCTATCAGCGATCAGCTGTCAGTTAACCCCTCCTAGCCCCGGTGCGGCGACTGCGAGCGGCGCGGAACGTTTCGGCCTACCAATTAGGAAGCGGCCACCTTGCAATTTGTCGTTATCGCCCTGCTCGTCAGGAGAAGTCCACAGAGCTCCGATTTCGGTCTTGCCACCATTTGCCGGCTTCTCGACGACCTTTGTTGGCTGCCGACGTTGTTTATCCACGTAGGCCTTGATTACCTGCGTCGCCAGACGCGCAGCCAACTTGCCGTGCTCGCCACCTTGGAAGAGCGCACACACCACAACATCTGGACTCCGTCGCGGCGTGAAGCCCACGAACCAGCCGTTTTGCGCCAAGTCCTCGTTGTTCTGGTGCTTGGCGCGAGTAGCCAGCGATACAACCTGCGCCGATCCAGTTTTTCCGGCAATATCGATTCCAGGAATATGCGCGGAGGGAGCTGTGCCTTCCGGCAGTAATACTCGGCTCATCGCATCAGTGATGAGGTTCCATCCGTTCTCGTCAACCGGAACGCTCTTTACGTCAGTATAGTGATTGACTTCCAGGTAGTTGGGAGGCAATCCGGTAGGATCGGCGACATGCGGTACAACCATGCGCCCGTCCATGGATATCGCCGATATTGCGCGGATTAATTGGACGGGTGTGACTGCAACGGCGCCCTGGCCAATGCCTACTGAAATCGTCTCTCCCGCGAACCACTTCTGCCGGAAATTGCGTAGCTTCCATTCTTCCGACGGCATCACGCCCGTAGCTTCCTGTGGGAGGTCAATCCCCGTCTTCTGTCCCAATCCGAATGTAGTGGCGTATTTTGCGATCCGGTCAATCCCAAGCTTGTTCGCGAGGGTATAAAAGAAAACGTCACAAGACTGGTAGATCGCTTTGGTCAAATCAACTTCGCCATGTCCGCTTTTGACCCAGCAGCCAAACCGGCGCCCGAAAAATTCAGCGCCGCCATTGCAGTGCACGTTAAGCGTTTGCGCAATGTTCTCTTGCCATCCTGCGGTAGCCATGAGGATTTTGAACGTTGACCCAGGCGCAAGCTGGGCCTGAATGGCTTTGTTCAGAAGCGGCTTATCCGGATCCGTGACCAGCTTGTTCCAATCACCGCGTTTGATACGAATGGCAAAATCGTTCGGATCGAAAGTCGGGCGACTAACCATAGCCAGAATCTCGCCAGTATGCGGATCCATAGCTATAAGCGCCCCATTCTTGTCCCCGATTGCCTCTTCCGCGGCGATCTGCAAATCGATATCAATCGTCAGTTTCAGGTCCTTGCCAGCTTCGGCTGGCTTCTCTTCGAGGGGCTTGCCGACTTCGCGGCCATGGCTGTCCACCACGACGCGCCGTGAGCCATTTTTTCCCATGAGAATTTGGTTGTATTGCAGCTCGACACCGGACTTGCCGACCACATCGCCGGGAGTGTACAGCTCAAATCCCGGCTGATTCAGCATGTCCTCGCTGACTTCGCCGACGTAGCCGATCAAGTGGGCCATGAACCCCTTGAGCGGATAAAGGCGCCTGTAGGCCATGATGGTGTCGAGCTCGGGCAGCTCGGTGCGATGGGCCTCGATGAACGCTTCTTCGTCCGGAGTGATGTCCTCTTTCAAGTAGATCGGCTGATACTGCGGCAAGGAAGAAAAGCGGCGTATCTTGTCGCGGACTTCTTTCGGATCGAGGTTGAGTCCCTGCGCGATCAAATCCGCGTCCGCTTTCAGATCGCGGGAGGAATCGCGCAATAACAGCGCTGTGAGGGAACGATAATTTTCGACAATTGGCCGGCCATTGTGGTCGAGGATTTTTCCTCGGGGCGCAAGAATCGGAACATTGCGCACTCGGTTTTCTTCGGCGGCGGCAGAATAGTAGTCGCTCTGCGAAACCTGGAGCTGCCAAAGTCCGTAAGCGAGAAGAAGAAAGATGGCAAGAATGACGTATTGCACCGCGGTCAAGCGGACAGGCGAGAGCTTTTCATCGCGGCCGAACATAAATCAGCTGTTGGCTCTTGGTCGTTGACTGTTGGACATCTGCGTTTAGGGAACGGTTTAACTGAATTGTAAAGCTTCTTTGGCGGGACGAAGAAGAAATCAGAAACGAAAGTCACAACAGATATTGGCCTGCGAATGTCGGCATCAGAATTCACGACAAAGGGGCATTCGAATGGCAGACGTGATGACGTGAGGTTTTATCCGCACAAAAATGGTGGACAGGTACCCATAAATATGGAAATATGGGACAATGAAGACTACGCTGGAAATCCCCGACTTCCTGTTTCGGCGCGCAAAATCGGTTGCCGCTGAACGCGGTATTCCGCTTCGTCAGCTTGTAACTGAAGCAGTGCAGGAAAAGTTAAAAGTCATTTCCGGAGAGAAGCCGTGGATGAAACACCTGGGAAAGCTCAAACATCTCCATAAGGAGCGAACGCGTGTGGAAAAACGGATAGAGGAAGCCTTCGAGCAAGTTGACCGGGAGATGTGGGAATGATTCTCGACACGAATGCCTTGTCGGCAGCCGCAGACGATGATCCAGCGCTCATTCCGGTTCTGGCGGGTGCCGATGAGGTCGCACTGCCGGTGATCGTATTAGGCGAGTACCGTTACGGAATTGCTCGGTCGCGGAACCGAACCGGCTACGAAAGTTGGTTGGAAGGACTACTCAACGACTGCATAGTGTTGGACATCAGTGAGCTTACCACGCGTTACTATGCGGATATCAATGTCGAGTTGAAACGCGCCGGGAAACCTATTCCAACGAATGACCTATGGATCGCGGCCCTCTGCAGGCAGCATTCTCTTCCTTTATTGAGTCGCGATCGCCATTTCGACTTGGTTCCGGGAAACAAACGAATCAGCTGGTGATGTGGCCACCCGGCCCAGGGGTCGTTCATGCCCGTTGTTTCACACTATCCATCAAAGCAAACAAGAACACGCCAAGCACGGCGTTCGCCACTGCAGCTCCCAACTCGTGCGGCCAGCTCCAATGGAGGTCCAGGCGGACCATGCCGCGCGCAATCAGAAAGTAGAGTACCTCATGAATCACGTAAAAGCCGGTGGTGACCAGCAGACGAGTGCCCACGCTCTCGACATCGAGTTTCACTCCCAACGATGAAGCGCCATAGCCGACCAAGGTTTTCGCAATTCCATATACGCCGATGGGATGTGAGCCCAACGCGTCCTGCGCCAGGCCTATGGCAGCGCCGGTTAATAGTCCTGTGACCGGGTTACGGCGGGCCATCGCGAAAAAAATCGTCACTAGCAGCGGCAGGTCGAAGTAGCTGGAAAAGAAGGGCAGCAGGTGCGGGATGAATGCCTGCAAAAACACTGCCAATAGCGGCAGGAGGATAGCCACCGGAAGACTGAACCGGTAAACCTCAATCTGCTCGCGCGATGTATAAGTGACGGCCACGTTATTGGGGAGTGTCCCCCGACTGGTCTGGCTCAGGGGTGTTTGGCTTATGGTCGGGAACGGGCTTCGAAGCGGGAGGTTGTTCCGTCTTCGGTGCGGGTTTCAGCTGCAAAGGCGCGTTCGTCACGGGCTTGGGGGCAGCGGTGGCTTCCCCAGAAGCGGCTTGTTTCTTTGCTGGCACTCCGAGCGCACCGACGGCAGCCGCGACGCTGTTGGGCGCAGACGAGTTCGCCATTCCGGGCTTAGGTTGCAAGGGTGCACTTGTCGCCGGTTTCGCCGCGGTTTCCCCAGAAGCGGCTTGTTTCTTCACCGGCGCGGCGGCAGCTCCGGTTCCGCCAGCAGGCGCACCGGCCGTGGTTGCGGCGCTGCTAGCAGCAGTTGAGTTTGGTGTGGCTGATGCCGCAGCGGTTGTAGCAGGCTTGTCCGGCACTGACGGCAGGCGCTGCGCCAAAATGTCTGCTGCTCGTGTCGGCACCGCCGTAGTCGCCGGCGCTTCGTGTTCTTCTTTCTTCGTAATTACAAGCACTTCTTCCAGGTGGGTCAGAATCGCCGCAGGTTTTACAGTGACTTGAATGAACTCAGTGCCTTTCGAAATCTTCGAGACGGTGCCCACCGGCAGGCCTTTGGGGAAAATTCGGTCACCGCCGCTGGTCAAAATTCGATCGCCAGGCTTGACCTCCTCGTCAGCCATGATCTTGTCGATGACGAGTTCTCCGGAGGCCCGGCCCTTCAGCACTCCCTGCAACCGCGATTGCTCGAGAATGGCGCCCACGCCACTCTGCTGGTCATT
>QHZR01000493.1 GCA_003224755.1 Acidobacteriota bacterium | reverse complement strand
AAAAGCCCTCGACGCCGTTCGGTCAAACTTGCATACCTTTGGGGCGGGGGAGGGCTTGCCTTGTCGTGCTGCCCAAACCGAGTAGGATTGTCAACCCGGTTCAAAGCGCAAACATGCGCCGCCACAGCTCGGGAACCACGGCGCCAATAACGGCTGGGGGTGGTGGTTTTGTGTTAATTTGTGCTGCGGACCTGGATATCGTGACCCTGTCCGGTTCCTAAGTTTCAGTAATTTACTAAATCCACAGAAGCTCTTAAAGTTGACTTCACTCAACAAGAAACTCATGTTTACTGCCCGGCCAATTGGATTTGTGAGTAGTCCGTACAAGGACACGAGTCAGGTTCCGAAAGGGCTTGGCGCGAAGCACGATGCTGAAGGTGTGCTCAAGATTCTGCCGGAGTTTGAGGCGGGGCTGCTCCACATAGAAGGCTTCTCGCATCTGTATGTGATTTGGGAATTTGACCGCTCCAAGGACTACGACTTGGTAGCACATCCACCCGCTGACGACCGGCGTCCTCACGGTGTTTTTGGCACGCGATCTCCGCGGCGGCCGAACCCGATCGCTCTTACCACAGTTGAACTGCTTCGGCGCGAAGGCGGCAATCTGCACGTGCGCGGCGTTGACATGCTCGATGGCACGCCAATTCTAGATATCAAGCCCTACCTGTCGAACGTCCCGGAAGAGAAACTCCGCCGGGGCTGGCTCGCCGATGCTGAGGCGCGACGCAAGTAAGCCCCCAAACAACCCCCGTAAACCTGGCTTCCAAGAACCTGATTTTGCTGCGCAACTGTCGTTTCATTCACGGGTTGACATTAGTGAGCGGTTCGCCCGGCTCGTCAAGGGGTGGCTTCAATGAAAGCTGAGCCGAGGCCGCAAAAACAGAGGAAAATCATGCGTTATCTAAAATACTTCGCGTTGTTAGGAATTTTGGTGGCTGTGGCGGCAGTGCACGCGCCGGCACAGGTCGCCTTGGGCGTGGGCTTTGGCCCGGGATACGTGGCTGGATCTCCGGTTTGCACGTATGGCTACTATGACTATTATCCCTATGCCTGCGCGCCCTACGGATTTTACGGGCCGAGCTACTTTGTCGGCGGTGTGTTCATCGGCGCAGGCCCCTGGTATCACGGCTATGATGGACCGCGATATTACGGGCATTCTTACTATGGTTACGGCCGGAGCTACTACGGCCATGGCTACGGCTGGGGCCATGGTTACCGGGGAGGCTACGGCGGCGGATATTACGGGCACGGATTCCATGGCGGTGGAGGCTACTACGGTGGTGGCGGATTCCACGGCGGACATGGCGGTCGCCGGTAATTAGCACTTCAACGAATCGGAAGGTCGGGGTTATGGCCCCGGCCTTCGGCGCATGTTGACGCTTGGCCCTTGCGAACCGTCCTAATAGAGTTGGGCTCGCACAACAAAGCCCTCCCCCGCCCACCGGCCTGCAAGGACCGAACGGCCTCGAGGGCTTTTTCACTTTCCCAATAAATCCTCTACAGCAAACGTGTTATAGCGGCTGAGCAGATTTGTTCGGCATCATGTGATTGTGTCTCCAGCCGAACAGAAGATTATTGACCTTTCCGCGAAAGTAATCGCCACGCAAGACACCCCGGAGTTTGAGACTGCCGTCCAGGCATTGCGGGAAGCAATCCACGCCCACCTTTCCGGTATGCGAGACAAGGTGGCCGATCTCGCTCTGCTTATAGCAAATGAAAGCGAGTCGAACGCGGCAGACTGACTTCCCGCCAAATTTCTGTGGTTTTAAGTACGGAGTGGGTCAATCGGTTTCCGGATCATGCTCCGTGGCTAACGGCCTGCCACGCCTCGAACCCGCCGGTTAGATTGGCAATGTCGCGAAATCCTGCGCGACGCAGAATGCTGGTGGCGATTGAGCTGCGATATCCGCTCTTGCAATGGACAACTAGCAGCTTACTGCGGTCCAGTTCGGCAGTGCGGTCCTGCAACTGACCCAGGGGAATCCGGACTGAATTCTCCATCGCTCCCCCGTTGACCTCGGCTTGCTCGCGGACGTCGAGGATAGCCATGTTGTCTTTTTCCTGGCCAAGCAGATCGGTAAATTCCTGCACCGAAATCTGCGGAATGTAGTCCAGCTCGTAGCCGCCGGTAATCCAACCGGCAATGCCGTCTTCCAGATATGCCTGCACGTTCTCAATTCCAACTCGCGCCAGTCGCAACTGCGACTCGCGAAGGTGGTCAGCGTCTTCTCCGACGAGAATGATGCGTTTGTCGAGGCCCAATATCCGTGCGGCCCAGGACGCATATTGCCCGGAGAGACCGATGTGAACGGAGCCTGGAACATGCGCGACTGCAAACTCCATAGCTGGACGCGTATCCAGCACGATGGCGCCTTCCGACTGCAGGCGAAAGACATCGGGCGCGCGCACCGGCACCGGCGGTGGAATACTGTCGAGTGCGGTGGCACCTTGCCGATTCATTTCCACGTCGCGAATGAAGTACTCGGGACGAGATGGCATGCCGTCGGTCAGAAGGCGGACGAACTCATCACAGCTGCGGGCCTGAAGCGCATAGTTGAAGCGGCGTTCATTTCCAATCGTAGATGAGCGTTCGGAGCCCATCTGCCGACCGCAAAGCGATCCGGCACCATGCGCCGGAAAAATTTCCGTCTCATCCGGAAGCTTCAGCAGCTTGTCATGCAAGCTGCGGTAGAGCATGGCGGCAAGCTCTTGCGGGGTGTGGTCGCGGGAGAGATCGGGGCGGCCAACGTCTCCCACAAATAGCGTGTCTCCAGTGAACACGGCCCGCGGCCGGGCGTGGTCGTTAAAATCGGTCATCGCGATGCAGATGCTTTCGAGGGTGTGACCGGGCGTCTGAAGAAAGTCGAAGCGACATTGGCCAAACTGGATGGAATTGCCGTCTTTAACCGCCGTGTGAGGGAACGTAGCGCCGGAGCCTTCGCCGAGATAAATGCTGGCTCCAGTGCGCTCGGCAAGCTCATGATGACCCGAAACGAAGTCGGCGTGGAGATGCGTTTCGATAATGTGCTCGATCTTTAAGTTCTTTTGTTTGGCGGCATCCAGGTAGATGTCAACGTCGCGCTGCGGATCAATGACCGCGGCGACTCCGTTCGATTCGACCAGGTAAGAAGCATGGGCCAGGCAGCCCAAATAGAAGTGTTCGATCTGAACCGATGCCATAATTTTTGCCATGGTAAGTGTAGGCCATTTTTGTGAGGTTTCGCGCAGTCATCCCGACTCCGAGGGTCTCGACGGAAAACTGCGTATCGAAGATGCGCATCAACCCTCCGCATCTTTTAGAATGGAACGCCGGAATTTCGGGCTAAGCGTTGGAGGCAGAATAGGAGATTTCCATGTTCAAAGTTTTGACCATCATCGCCGCTTTGGTAGCGTTGACGTT
>QHZR01000122.1 GCA_003224755.1 Acidobacteriota bacterium | reverse complement strand
CACCATTTGCTGGCGCCGGCAGGCAGCTAACTTGCTTTTCGCCTTAGAGTGTCGCGCTCCTCAGAGGTGTTCAGATCCGACTTCATCCACCGATCCACCTGTGTCTGAGCTTCATCCTTGGCGATTCCGTATCGCTCCTGTATCCGCCCGATCAGCTGATCGCGCTGCCCGTTGATGACGTCAATATCATCGTCCGTCAGCTTGCCCCAACGCTCCTTCACCGAACCTTTTGTCTGCTTCCAATTGCCTTGAAGTCGATCGGTATTCATGGTTTCCTCCTGGTCGTGATTGAGTAGCAACCAAATGCTAAACAGCCGCTGCAAGACAAGCGATACGGGTGATCTTGTACTCAACGACGGGAAATCACCCAACATCCTCGCGCTCCGCTAAATACAACGGACGCGGACAGTTCAAGCGTGCATTCAGTCCACATTATTTGGCACTACCCCAATTGTGACTCTGACCTACAGTGATCGGTGGATTGTCCTGGGTTTACTGACGCTTTGATACTGGGGCGATACTAGGGAGGCCAAACCATGCCGGAACGAGAGACTATCGAACGGGCGCGAGAGGATGCTAAGGAAGGTAAGTCTCCGTCCACTCAGGCCGGAGAATTCGTTCGGGAAGAGATACATCACGTTCGTGAAGGAAAGCATGGCGCTCGTTCTCCGCGACAGGCGATTGCCATCGGGCTTTCTAAAGCACGCAGAGCAGGCGTGAAGTTGAATGCGCCCAAAGGCCCAGCTTCGATTCGAAAGAAGGCGAAGCAAGACATCGAAGCAGGCGAGAGACCTCGCCATAGAACCGCGCGCAAGCGTTCTCGAGCGACGTCAGGCGCGTTGAAGCGAGAATCCAAGAAGAGCGCAAGTCGACAAGCCATATCGGGACAAGCTAAGCGAAGCTCGGCGAAGCGGGGCAAGCGGGCGCGCAGTGCTGCAGCCATGAAAGCGGCGCGCACGCGAGGAGCGGCGTAGAGCTTCCGTACTTGCGGTTATAGGCGGTTAAATCAGTGGTCCTACTTTTATACGGAGGAAACTATGAAACCGAATTCATTGCAGGAACTGTACGTTGAACAGTTGAGAGATCTCTATGATGCGGAACATCAGATCATAAAGGCTCTACCTAAGATGGTTGATGAGGCCACGTCCAACGATCTAAAAGACGCGCTTACGGAGCATCTGGAGATCACCAAGACTCAAGCGACCAGACTGGAGCAGATTTTCGAGAGCTCGGGTGAAAAAGCGAAAGGGGAGAAATGCAAAGGCATGCAGGGAGTCATTCAGGAAGGTAGTGATTTGATCGGGGACATAGAGGACGATGACGTTCGTGATGCCGCGATCATCGCATCCGCTCAACGAGTTGAGCACTATGAAATGGCCGGCTATGGCACGGCGCGCACCTACGCTACCCTTCTCGGTGACGAGAACGCCAGCCAGTTGTTGCAACAAACACTCGATGAAGAGAAGGAAGCCGACCAAAAATTGACCGCGTTGGCTGAAGAAATAAACGTTAGTGCAACAGCTGGAACGACTGGTGTCGCCGCTGAAAAGCGCGCAAGCACTCGAAAGCGTGTCGCCTAAGATCTCAATGAAATGAAAGTGGACTAAGGCCGCTTTTTGCAGCTCGACGCAGAAGCGGCCTTTTTCTTTTCCATGATTGTTACAGCAACGCAAGCGCAGAACGACGAAAAATCTGTATTGATAATCGGCGGAGGAATTGCCGGACTGGCTGCGGCGTCCAAATTGGGCGAAGCTGGCTTTTCGGTCGTGGTGCTTGAGGCACGTAACCGGATCGGGGGGCGAATCCTCACGCAACATGATTCGTCGAGTGATGCTGCCATAGAATTTGGTGCCGAGTTCATTCATGGTATCGCCCCCGAGATTTGGGAGCCGCTTCAGCAGTATGGAGCTGAAGTTACAGAAGTGGAGGGCGAGAGCTGGTGCGTGACGGACAAGAAATTATCGCCGTGCAAGTTCTTTGCTCAGGTTGATGCGATGTTAGACAAGATGAACGATTCGCAGCCAGACGAATCGTTTCTAACTTTCCTGCAGCGGCGGTTTCCTAATCCGAATCGTGATCCAGAACTGGAGGAAGCAAGGCAGCACGCAATCGGCTATGTGACCGGCTTCAATGCAGCCGATCCGGGACTAGTCGGCACCCACTGGCTGGCTCAAGGTATCCGCGCAGAGGAAAAGATTGAAGGCCAACGCGCGTTCCGATCCAAGAATGGATATGAAGACCTGCTAAACGCTTTTCGAAAACGGATCGCCCGCCGGGGCGTCAAAGTCCGCACCAACACGGTTGTTGAACGGGTCGGCTGGAGGCGAGGGCGAGCGGAAGTAATGGGTCATAACGGCGACGACCGCGTAGTCTTAACCGCTTCGCAAGTTCTCGTCACGTTACCGCTGGCGCTCTTGAAGGCCGCCCCTGGGCAGTTAGGCGTGGTTGAATTTGTCCCCCA
Source organism: Acidobacteriota bacterium (assembly GCA_003224755.1). GTDB lineage: Bacteria > Acidobacteriota > Terriglobia > Terriglobales > Acidobacteriaceae > Gp1-AA145. Next base: position 8,213 of record QHZR01000122.1, on the reverse strand, counting down.
CTTGCCGAAGGAAAAGGTGGAGTCACTCGAAAAATTGGAGATGGGACAGGTCGTTCGGGTGGTACTCCGGTTTCGACATCGCTTCTGGGAGACGATCTCGCCACCAAATGACCAAAGCAAGTCACTGTCCAATATGAGTTTTCTATTTACGCAGGACGAATCATTTCCAACCTGGTGGACCACGATGCCGCGCAAGCCGCCGATCATCACAGGCTGGGCGCCGTTTCGGTCAGCTGAGCGATTGGCGGCGCTGGGCCGCTCCTCAATTGTTAAAAAGAGTCTGCGAACATTGGCAAATGTGCTGGAACTGAATTTGAAGGGCCTCGAGAGCTGGTTGGAAGAAGCCTGTTTTCATGACTGGCAGAATGATCCTTTTTCGCGCGGAGCCTACAGCTACGGAAAAGTAGACGCGGACGGCGCGCAGCAATCCCTGAGTGCTCCGGTTGAAAATACCCTGTTTTTTGCTGGTGAAGCCACGGATACTTCCGGGCACAATGGCACCGTGCATGGAGCCATTGCAAGCGGTTACCGCGCAGCGGAGGAAATGATCTACGCGCGAAGTACATGATTTCTAGGCCCCGCTTACAGTGGGTGGCCGATGGGATTGCGGTCCGGTGAGAGTAACCATCAGAAGTAGGCGTCCGGGCGAAGGAGAGTGCTAAGTTGTTGTCTAGGAGCATCCGGACGGGGGAATCCACCTCCAGAAAAAGCCGGCGGATAACGGAACATGATTCTACGGATTCCGTTGCAGCTCGTGCTGCTGAACGAGTTCCGCCGCGGGCAACATTAGCTGCAGTCAGCCGCGCCGCTTCTACCTGCCGAGCTTGCGAGCTGTGGAAGGCAGCAACGCAAACGGTTTTTGGAGAGGGTTCCACCAAAGCCCAGGTCATGCTGGTGGGAGAACAGCCCGGCGACCAGGAAGACCGCATGGGCCGGCCGTTTGTCGGTCCGGCCGGCAGATTGCTCGATCAGGCGCTGGCAGAGGCAGAAATTGAAAGATCTGAAGTCTATGTCACAAACGTGGTGAAGCACTTTAAGTGGGCCCCAGCGGAACGTGGCAAGCGGCGTATTCACAAGAAGCCCCGTTACTCAGAGATTCAAGCATGCCGACCCTGGCTTGATGCGGAACTGGAACGGGTCAAACCCGAAGTATTGGTTTGTCTAGGTGCAAGTGCGGCGCAGGCGCTATTGGGCAAAGATTTCCGGGTGAGCCGCCAAAGGGGACAGCTGATTCAGTCTCCTCTTGCTCCCCACGTCATCGCCACGGTGCATCCTTCCTCAATCCTGCGGGCGCAAGATGATGAGTCTCGTCACCAGCAGCTTGAGGCCTTTGTTCAGGATCTCAGGCAGGTTGCGCGCGCCCTTAAGCGTTCCGTGCATTGAGGTCCTGAGGACAATTTTCTACGTCTCCGGTTCGATCTCTTCGGCGTGACCGAGACATCCAGAAACAGCATTTCTGTGGAGGCAATAATGAAGGCCGTCAGCTACAAAGGCCCACACAAGGTTGCGGTTTCCGATCACCCGAAACCAAAGCTAAACTCTTCGACGGATGCAATTCTGAAGGTGACCACAAGCGGCATTTGCGGCAGCGATCTTCACATGTACGACGGCCGCACCGAACTGAAGCAAGGCGCTGTGGTCGGGCACGAAATCATGGGCATCATCGAACAAGTTGGTGAAGCCGTGCGCAGCATCAAAAAAGGCGATCGAGTAGTGCTGCCGTTCAACATCGCTTGCGGCTTTTGTTTCAACTGCCATCGTGGCTACACGAACGCGTGCCTGACGATGAATCCTGAGTCGGCAAGTGCCGCATACGGCTATGCTGGCATGGGGCCGTATCAGGGAGGTCAGGCAGAGTACGTGCTCGTCCCGTACGCGGATTTCAACTGCCTGAAGCTACCTGGGACGCCCGGTGACGAATGGGAGGACGACTTTCTTTTGCTTGCGGACGTCTTTCCAACGGGCTATCACGCAAGTGAATTAGCTGGGGTTAGTCCGGGCAAGACGGTTGCCGTATTTGGGGCTGGGCCGGTTGGTTTGCTGGCTGCTTACAGTTCTGTTTTAAAGGGTGCTTCGGAAGTTTATGTGATTGACAATATCGCGGAGCGCTTGGAGAAGGCGAAGGATCTCGGCGCCGTTCCCATCGACTTTGGACAAGGCGATCCAGTCGAGCGCATCTTCGAAATTCGGAAGAAACACCAGGCTACCCAGCAGAGCCATCGTCCCGGCGAAGAAAAGATGCAGGGTGTGGACTGCGCGATTGACGCGGTCGGCTACCAGGCGCGAGATGACAAAAAACCGTCACAAGAAAATCCCACGCAAGCACTGGAAAACTGCCTTCGCGTCGTGAACCCGACAGGAAGTGTCGGCATCATTGGCGTCTATATTGCTCCCGATCCCGGAGCCCGCGACGACCAGAAAAAGCAAGGTATCTTCTCTTTCCCGCTGGCGGATTTTTTCTCAAAGGGATTGACCATCGGCACAGGGCAAGCACCAGTAAAGAAGTACAACGAATACTTGCGGGACCTGATTATCAGCGGTCGCGCAAGACCCAGCCTGATTGTCAGCCATCACATCAAAATTGATCAGGCGCCGGAGGCCTACTCGAAGTTCGATCAGCGCACCGACGGCTATACGAAGGTCCTGATTCGTTTCGGCGAAAAGGCAGCGGCATAACCAGATCCTTCCCCAGTATTGAAGTTGCCCCTGCTCAGCTCAACTGGAGCGTGAGCTTAGCCACCGACGCGGCGGGAAAGCGGAAGACTCCGCCGCCATCGCTGATCTCAATTTTTTGCGACGCTGGGGCTACGGCCTGATGATCCACGAATGTATTGTGCGCATGAATGTCAGTGGCCGTCAGCACGGTTGCCTCTGCGGAACTAACCCGCGCCCCGCGTACCACGATTTGAGCTTCCAGCGGAGCGCTCACATTCGGATTGACGGCTGTGAGCACCAGTTCCTTGCCGTGCAGCGACGCCGAACCCTTCAGCCCCCAAAAAGACGTGCTCTTGCCATCGCGGTCATACTGGATCTCGGGCGCGGTGAATTCAGTTCGCAGAGACTGTCCGCCCTGATGGGCAGCGTACATCGCGAAAACATGACCCACCGGAGTCACACTGAACCGATCTTCGTGCGCCAGATACAGGCTGTTCAGGCAGTTGATTAATTGCGCACAGCAGGCGATCCCAACCTTCTCCGGATGCCGATTGAATACGTCGAGCGTCATCCCGCTAAATACCGCATCCCGCAGGGTTGGTGTCTGCTCCAGTTGGTCTCCAGGCGTGAGTTCGCTGCCTGGACGATACCAGGGACCCCACTCATCCACCGCAATCTTGACCTGGTGTTCCCGGTCAAACTCACCCATGATCTGCCAGTGTCCCGTGATCATTGACTCCACGCGTTCACCTTCGCGAAGCAATTCGTACCAGTCCACCGGTTCGAATTTAAGTGCGTCGCCTTTGCCTTTGTCCCAGTCCTCGGTCCTGCCGCGACTCAGGTTCCACGCGTAATGATGCAGCGCGAAGCCTGAGATCCCGCGAATCTGTTGTTTTCCCTTGCGCACAATTTCTTCAAAGAAGCCCCGCGTCCATTCGCGATTGTCACCATCCGGACCGGATGCAATGAAGGAAAGTTCCTGCCCGAATCCCGGGACCCACGTCGTGTAGCGCCGGTACTCGACCGCATATTCCTGCGCGGTGAAGTTGCCGCCGCATCCCCAGGACTCGTTGCCGACTCCCCAATAACGGACATTGAATGGCTCTTTGAATCCGGCTGCAGAACGCTCGTCGGCCAAGGTGGTGCTTCCTGCTGGCGAGTTGCAATATTCGACCCAGCGATAGAGCTCTTCTGCCGGGAGGCTGCGCACATTGGCCGCAAGGTAGGGCTGCCCGCCAATCAAACGGCAGAATTGTACAAATTCATTTGTGCCGAACAGATTGGGGTCGTAACGGTGAGTCGCGGGCGCCGGAAGCGAATCACCAAAAGCCCAGAAATTGGTTCGCCGCGGGCGTTTCTCTCTAGGTCCGATGCCATCACGCCAGTCATAACTATCGGCAAAGCAGCCGCCGGGAAAGCGCACGAGCGCAGGTTTGATCTTCCGCATTTCGTCTACCAATGCTTTGCGGATTCCGTAAACGTTGGGAACATTCGAATCCTCGCCCACCCAGATGCCGTCGTAAATCACGCCGCTAAGATTTTCCGTGAAGTGGCCGTAGATGTTCGGCGAAATTGTTCCCAAGGGTTCATCAAGAACAATTTCAACCCGTGCACTACTACTCGATTGCGCAAAGGCAACAGGCAAAAAGTTGCGAACAAAGGCCAATCCACCTACGGTTGCTGAAGCACGAAGAAAGTCTCGGCGACGAATCATAAATATGCTCCTGGCGTTTTCGCGAATGCAGTATGGTAAACGTTTGCTGCACTGTGCGCCAGTTTGCCGACGGCATGCTATCAGGTATGCTGTCTGTTCTTATTGCGTTCAATCACTCAATATAAAATTGCGGAGAATGTGAATGAGACTCATGCGGTTTGGCGCGGTCGGGAAAGAAAAACCCGGAATCCTCCTTGCTGATGGAACTCGCCTGGATGCTTCCGCTTTCGGAGCCGACTATGACGAAAAGTTTTTCGCCACCGGCGGCGTGGAAGCGCTTTCAAAATGGCTGACAAGCAATACCAACTCTGCTCCCAGAGTGTCTGCCGAAGTGCGCCTTGGGCCGCCCATTTGCCGGCCGAGCAAGATCGTGTGCATCGGCCTCAACTACCGCGATCATGCGCATGAAACCGGAGCCAAAATTCCGACTGAGCCGGTCATCTTTTTCAAGTCAACCACTGCGCTGATTGGTCCCCACGACAATCTTGTAATTCCAAAAAACGGAACCAAGGTTGATTGGGAGGTTGAGCTGGCTGTGGTGATTGGCAAACGGGCACTTTATGTTCCCAGGGACAAAGCGCTCGAATACGTTGCGGGATACGCTCTGCATAACGACTACTCGGAACGGGCATTTCAGAAAGATCGTGGAGGTCAGTGGGTGAAAGGAAAGAGCTGCGACACGTTCGCTCCCCTGGGACCGTACCTGGCGACACTTGACGAACTCGCCGATCTGGGCAACATGAAAATGTGGCTGAAGGTGAATGGCGAAACCCGCCAGAATAGTTCCACAGCCAACATGATCTTCGACGTTGCGACGCTGGTCTCTTACATCAGTGAGTTCATGACGCTGCTGCCCGGCGATGTGATCAGCACCGGCACTCCGGCAGGTGTTGGCTTAGGCATGAAGCCGCCGCAGTACTTAAAGGCGGGCGATGTGGTTGAGCTCGGCATTGACGGACTCGGGGAGTCGAGGCAGCACGTGGTCAACTTTTCCGCAGAACAACACTACTCGCAATTCGTGTGATGTTCTGATTCACGTGGGACAGGCGGCCCGCCTGTCTTGGCAAGCCAAGCAAGTGACTTTTTGATCCATGCGCATCGACGCCCACCAACATTTTTGGCGCTACAACGCAGACGAGTACGGCTGGATTGACGACTCCATGGCCGGTCTGCGACGCGACTTCCTTCCTGCAGATTTGAAGAGGGAACTGGAAGCGGCAGGTTTCGACGGAGCCGTTGCCGTTCAGGCGCGGCAGACGCTGGAAGAGACCCGATGGCTCCTGGAACTGGCTGCTTCATCAAACCACGTGCTCGGAGTTGTGGGTTGGGTGGACCTGCGCTCTTCGAATGTGCGTTTGCAACTTGCCGAGTTTGCCGGCAATCCAAAGTTTCTAGGAGTTCGGCACATCGTGCAGAGCGAGTCGGATGACCGCTTCCTTTTGCAGCCCGAGTTTTTGCGTGGGATCGCGGCGCTCGAAGAATTCGATCTAACTTATGACATTCTGATTTATCCCAGGCACTTGCCGGTCGCAGCCGAGTTTGTAAAACGATTTCCACGCCAGCGCTTCGTGCTCGACCATGTGGCCAAGCCTCTAATAAAGAGCGGAAGCCTGCAGCCGTGGCAGTCGGGGATTCGCGAGCTGGCGCAAAACACAAATGTCTTTTGTAAACTATCTGGACTCGTTACCGAAGCGGATTGGAAGAATTGGAAGTCTTCCGATTTCGAGCCGTATCTAGATGTAGCCCTCGAATGCTTTGGCAAAGATAGGCTCATGATTGGATCAGACTGGCCGGTTTGTACGGTGGCGGCCTCGTATTCTCAGGTGATGAATTTGGTGATGGAATATTTGAAGAAGTATCCCGCCGAGGTGCGGAATGCAGTGCTCGGGGAAAATGCCGAACAATTCTGGAAGTTAGTCCGGCGTAAAGACGCAGCCAATGCTGCCCCGAATAAGTTTTAGCAGGCGCGGCCCTTCGGGATTTTCTGTTTTAGAATTCAAGATGATTCGCGTGGGACAGGCGGCTCGCTTGTCCTTGCACGGACGAGGTCCGGGGTCGCGGGAACGAACTCGGATCTGCCCTTCGAAGCTAGGAGAGGCGAGCCAGCGTATCTTACGTAAACCATCTCTACACGGGTAACGGCGACTCGATGCAAACAGTCCTGCAACTCGATTCCAGAGACAACGTGCTGATCGCGCTGACCGCTCTGAAACAGGGAGAGCAGATTGAGTTCAGCGGGAAGACCTACTCTCTGGTTTCCGGTGTTCCAGCCAAACACAAGTTCTCGACTACGGACTTGCCGGTCGGTGCCGGGGTCATCATGTATGGCGTCCTGGTGGGGAAAACTTATGAGCCGGTGAAAAAAGGCGAAGCGCTAACTCTCGGCAATCTGCGTCACGAATCTGCCGAATACCACGAGAAATCTCGCAAGTATGATTGGACGCCTCCCGACGTTTCCCGCTGGCGGCAGGCGAAGTTTTTAGGTTATCGCCGCAGTGATGGCCAGGTGGGAACCCGCAATTACTGGCTGGTTGTTCCCCTCGTATTTTGCGAAAACCGCAACATCGTGAATTTGAAACAAGCGTTTGAGGAAGAGCTGGGGTTTGCCGCGCCCCAGGTTTATCGGCAACAAGTGGCGGAACTGGCTCGGCTGTATCGCGAAGGGAAGTCGGCGGAAATCAAGACGCGCGCGACTCCGGGGAACGGAAGCAAGGCATCGCAAAAACTATTTCAGAATGTGGATAGCATCAAGTTTCTGCTGCACGAAGGTGGCTGCGGTGGCACCCGAGAGGATTCCAACAATCTTTGCGGTTTAATCGCGGGCTACATAAACCATCCCAATGTCGCTGGAGCCACAGTGCTCAGCCTTGGTTGTCAGCACGCGCAAGTTGAGATCTTGCGACAGCAGATCACGAGCCGAAATCCGAACCTCGACAAGCCGTTGCTCATTTTCGAGCAGCAAAAGAGCGGATCTGAGTACATCATGCTGAGCAGTGCGATATCCGCCACATTTGAAGGATTAGTTGAGGCTGACAAAGCCCGGCGTGCCCCTGCGGAACTGGGTCATCTTTGTGTGGGATTGAAGTGTGGTGGCTCCGATGGGTTCTCAGGTCTGTCCGCCAATCCAGCGATTGGCCACACGTCTGATCTCTTGGTAGCGCTGGGTGCGCGGACCATTCTTTCCGAATTTCCGGAGTTGTGCGGCGTCGAGCAGGATCTCATCAACCGTTCGATTAGCAGGGAAGTCGGAGACAAATTTATTCAGCTAATGCGCGATTATGAAAATCGCGCTCGCGCTGTGCGTTCGAGTTTTGCAATGAATCCCGCTCCCGGTAACATGCGCGACGGGCTCCTCACCGACGCAATGAAATCCGCTGGTGCAGCGAAGAAAGGCGGCACTTCTCCAGTAACCGCTGCGCTCGACTATCCCGAGTATTCGACTGAGCCTGGGCTGAACTTGCTTTGCACGCCCGGGAATGACGTCGAGTGTGTGACCGGACAGGTAGGTGCGGGCGCAAACGTCGTCCTATTTACAACCGGTCTTGGCACGCCAACGGGCAACCCGATTGCTCCGGTCATCAAGCTCTCCACTAACACAGCCCTTGCGCAACGCATGCCCGACATCATCGACATTGATACCGGAGCGATCATCACTGGAGATTCTACGATTCAGCAGATGGGCGAGGCGATTCTCGATCAAGTAATCCAGGTCGCTAGCGGCGAAGTCCGCACCATAGCCGAGCAAAAAGGCCAGGAAGACTTTATTCCCTGGAAGCGAGGGGTCTCACTCTGACAAACAGTGCGAGTGGAACTGGCGAATTCCGGCTCGATGGCAAGACTGCGG
>QHZR01000121.1 GCA_003224755.1 Acidobacteriota bacterium | reverse complement strand
GTATTCGGTGTTGAACCAGTCGAGTTTGGCGCGATCGAAAACGGCATTTGAACGGGAAATCCCCTCAAGCCCGAACAGCCGGATCAACTCTGCATCGGCGAGTACTTCCGGTGTGCCTTCCGGGGACGTCCATCCAAGCAATGCCAGAAAATTGCGGAATGCCTCCGGAATGATGCCTTCATCGCGATACGCCATCACGCTCGTTGCGCCGTGGCGTTTGCTTAGCCGCGTCTTGTCTGCACCTAGAATGAGCGGCACATGCGCGAACACCGGCAGAGCGGCGTCCAGGGCCTGATAGAGCAGCACCTGCTTCGGAGTATTTGAAATGTGGTCGGCGCCGCGAAGGATGTGCGTGATGCGCAGATCAATATCATCGGCGACCACGCTCAAGTGATAAGTGGGGCTGCCGTCCGAACGCAGCAGAACAAAGTCTTCAAGCTCACTGTTCGCAAACTCGACTTTACCGAAGACGGCGTCGTCGAAAGACGTGCTGCCGCCCTCCGGAATCGCGAACCGAACCGCGGCCGGTTCGACCGCAGCCTTGCGGCTCGATGCCTCTGCACGACCCAGCTTCCGGCATGTGCCTTCGTATTTCGGCGGACGGCCTTCTTCAGCAGCCTTTTTTCGCCGTTGCTCCAAGTCTTCCTTTGAACAGAAGCAGTAATACGCCGCGCCCGATTCAATAAGCCGGTCAGCCGCCGCGAGGTAAAGACTCAGCCGTTGCGTCTGTAAATAAGGCCCTTCATCCCAATCGAGCCCGAGCCAGTGCAGTCCGTGCAAGATTCCCTCGACCATCTCAGGAGTGGAACGTTCCACATCGGTATCTTCGATTCTGAGGACGAGCGTCCCGCCAAAATGCCGGGCGAACAGCCAGTTAAACAGCGCGGTGCGGGCCCCACCCACATGGAGGTAACCAGTGGGAGAAGGGGCAAAACGGACGCGCGGAGAAGCAGCTGGATCAGAAACCGAAATACGGGGCATCCTTCGTAACCAAACTGGATGTTACGGCCCGAGACTGGCACCGTCAAGGCAGGTTAAGTGGCTAGCAACATTGACCTAACGGCACCATAGGTGACAGCAAAATTATTGTTTTCCTGAGGAACGTGTGCCACCATTAAGGTGGAGTCTTCCCCACGCGCGACTGACTAAGGAGTTGTGTCGGTCATTTCATGAATACCATCGTCATCAGCACCTTGATCTTGCCGGGCGTTGTAGCCCTGTTGCTGTTTCTCGTGTTCACGTACCTGCACGAGCAGAGCCGGCAACCGTATTTCCGTGCCTGGCAGTTGGGCTGGGCTGCTTACACGCTGCACTTTTTGCTGGACGCGCTATCCAGCATGGGGGCGCACCACGCCGCACTATCGTTCGCTGCGTCGTTGCTGCTGGTGGCGATGGCGGTTTGCATTCTCATTTCCACCCGCCTCACTCGCCGCATAACCAGCGCGGAGCGGCGCGAAGCGTTCCGGCCTCGTTGGTATGAACTTCTGGTTGCCGTTGGATGCATCGGGTTAGCTTTTTGGAATCTACAGCAGCCTTTGACGCACGGGCCTCTGTGGTTTGGCATAACTCCGGACCGCTTGGAAATCGGATTGGCGGCTGTACTTTCCTACAGCTCGTTTCATTTCTATTTGATTTGGCGACGCAGGGGATCGGTGGCGTTCTGGGCGCTTTCGTTTTCGCTATTGTTCTGGGCCGTGTTGATGGTCTTTGGGCAGTTTAAGGCACGGTTCGGTGGCGATTTACTTGGTCCGGTTCCGCAAATGTTGCTTGGCGTGTCCATGGTGATGGTGCTGTTTGAAAACGAGCGCAATGCGGTGCAGGAAAATGCGTTGGCGTTTTCGAAGTTGGACGTCGATCCCATGCGCCTGCTCTCGGCCGGAGACCTGGTACCGAGCATGCAAAGCATCCTGGAGCGACTGGTCGCGCCACTTCCCACCAGCCGGGCAGTGATTTGCGTTTCGGAACGCTGGCGTGCGGTTCTGCCGTCCGTGCAAATGGGCTTCTCTTCGCAATTTGCAGCGAAGCTCGATGCTACCGGCGCGGGAGAATACATTTGCGAATTGGCGTACCGCCGTGGAGGATTTGCGTCGTTTCGAAATCTGCGGGATATGAACGAGCCGCTCCCGGCATTCCCCGGAGGGCGCTTCGAGCAGTTCCGTGAAGCGCTTCTTGCGGAGAACATTCATAACGCCACCGCGGTCAGCCTGCAGACGCGGGAACACAATTTCGGCGTCATTCTGTTTCCACACGCCGAGCGGCGATTGTTCGGTGATTCCAATCTGCGGCTCCTGATCGGTTTGGCCCTGCAAATTGGGCTGACGCTTGAAAATTATGTGGTCATGCACGACGCGCAGCGTCGTACCAAGGAATACCAACTTTTGACGCAGATTGGTCAGGCCATCAGCTCACGGCTCGATCAAGATGAAGTGCTGCGCTCCGTCCAAAAAGAGCTAGGACAGATATTTGACACCTCGAATTTCTACGTGGCATTCCAGGAAGGTGATGCCATCACGTTTCAGCTCGAGTTCGAGGAGAACCGTCCACTTCCAAGGCGACAGCGCAAAGCTGACAATGGACTTACTGAATACATTCTCCGAACTGGGCAGTCGCTGCTGATCCGCTCGGACCTTGACCGCGCGCGCGAGCGCCTGGGAGTGACTTTCATTCCGAAGCGTCCCGCAAAATCTTTCTGTGGAGCTCCCATCCTGGTGAATGGCCGAGCGGCAGGCGTCATTGCGGCGATGAGTACCAGTCATGAGTATGTCTTCGAACAGCGCGATCTAGAAGTGTTGAAGACTGCCGCCGGACAGGTTTCGGTCGCAATTGAGAATGCGCGGCTGTTTGCGGAAGAGCAGCGCCGGTCCCGGCAATTTGCTTTCCTGAACAGCGTTTCGAAAACCGCTATTTCGAGCGAAGATGCGGAGCAGATGCTGACCGAAATCGTCGGCAACATTCAGAAGAATTTTCAATTCGACCACATTGGTATCGGCATACTCGATTACGCCACCAAGGAGATCGAGATTCGGTCCGAGGCTGGCACCACGGCACATGAGAAGGGCAAGAAGGTTCCACTCGGCACCGGAATTCTGGGCCGAGTTGCCCGCTCGGGCGAAGCCTCGCTGGTGAACGCCTCCGAGGCGGGACAACTCCAGGGCGTGCTGCCTGACTCGCGTACGGTGCTCTGCATCCCGATTGCTTACGGCGACACTTTGCTCGGTGTCCTCAATGTGGAAAGCAAACAGGAGAATGCGATTTCGCCGGAAGACGTTCTGGTCATGAACACGTTGGCCGATTTGCTTGCCACCGCACTGCACAATTCTTTCGTGTTTCAAAAACTGCAGACGCAGTCCATTACGGATGGCCTTACCGGGATCAAGACGCGGCGCTTTTTTTGGGAAGCGTTATTGGCGGAGTGGAAACGGGCATCGCGCTCGGGTCGGCCCTTCTCGGTCGTCCTAGTTGATCTGGACAAGTTCAAGGAAGTAAATGACACCCTCGGGCACCTGGAAGGCGATTTGGTGCTTGCGCGCGTCGGACGTTTGCTGGAGCAGAAATGCCGCCAATCGAACGTGGTCGCGCGCTACGGCGGCGATGAATTCATCATCTTGATGCCTGAAACTGGGGTGGAACAGGCGCAGATTCTCGCCGAACGCTTACGCCTGTGGCTCGCAACGGACCCAATGTTGGCCGAGCACCATATTACGGGCAGCTTCGGTGTCGGCAGTTTTCCGGTGCATGGGTTCTCGGCGGAGAGCATTATTCGCCTGGCCGATGCGGGCATGTATATCTCGAAAAAAGCTGGTGGAGACCGGGTTTCAACTTCAGACGATTCTGCTAAGGACGAGGCCGGAGCCGTCCATCGCCAGCTGGTTTCCGGATACATCGAAGGATTCTTGCAGCGCGAGCGCACCGGTCCGGAGCATCTTGAAGAATTAGTTGGCACGTTGCGGAAACTGGTTCCAGGGACGATCGAACAGGAAGCCCCGCTACTCAAGGACTCCATTGAGGCGTTGGCAAGGGCATGCGAATCCAGAGAGGTGAATGCCTCTGGGCACGGCGAAGCGGTGGCCCAGTATTGCGAAATGATTGGCCGTGCTCTGCGTCTATCGCAGCCGGAGATCAGAGAATTGGGCTTCGCGGGCAGGGTCCACGACGTGGGCAAGATGTTTGTCCCGGAACGCGTGCTCAACAAGCACAATGCCTTGACCGAGGAGGAATTTGCGCTGCTAAAAGTGCATCCGCGGTTGGGTGCGGAGATACTGGCTACAGTGCCCAATGGCGAGCGCATGCAGAAAGCGATTGAGTCGCACCACGAGTGCTTCGACGGCAGCGGATATCCTGCAGGCCTGCGCGGCGAAGAAATCCCTCATTGGGCGCGAATTATTGCTGTGGCTGACGCGTACGCAAACCTCACCACCGACCGTCCGCTTGCCCCGGGAAAGAGTAGCGATCAAGCTCTGGTCGAATTGGAGAAGTACAGTGGCACCAAGTATGACGGCATGCTGGTTCGCATATTGGCGCGTGAGCTGAAAGCCGAACGTAGCATGCCGAATCTGGGCAGCTGAACTTCAAATCGCCGCGGATTTACGCGGATGAAAATAGAACCTTTCAGGGCCGCCCACGATTTATTTCCGCACTAATATCAAAGTCACAATTTGAGGGAGTTGGTTTTACATCCGCATAAATCCGCCTTATCCGCGGCGATGTTGTGGTTTCCCGCGATTTGCCAAAAGCTCACCTTTGACCGGACACTATCCTCGCTATGTCTGTCGCACTTTCATTGGAAGGCAAGATTGCGCTCATTACCGGAGGTTCACGTGGAATTGGCGCCGCGGCGGTGCGGATGTTCGTTCAGGCTGGCGCGCATGTAGTTTTCAACTACCAAAAAGCTGAAGCCGAGGCAGAGAAGATAGTGCGCGAGTGCGGTGCGGACAAGTGCGTCGCCATAAAGTGCAACCTGGAAGGAACCGAAACAGCTGAGAGGCTGATCGCGGCTACAGTCAAGCAGTTCGGGCGACTGGACATTCTGGTCGTAAACCACGGAGTTTGGCCGCCAGAAGATGCCGGGGTTGAAAGCCTGAGTGACCAACAGTGGCGCCGTACCATTGCAATTAATCTCGATTCAGTATTCGCACTGGTGAAACATTCTGTTGCGCGAATGAAGAGTACCGCGACGGTCGCATCGCCCGCTCACATTGTGCTGGTCAGCTCCACGGCCGGACAGCGTGGAGAAGCGTTCCACGTGGATTATGCGGCGACCAAAGGCGCGCTGATCAGCATGGTGAAAGGGCTCTCAACCGAGCTCGCCCCGCGTTACATTTATGTAAACTGCGTCGCGCCAGGATGGGTGGACACGGATATGTCGAAGCCAGCCCTGCAGGATCCGGCTGTCGCGCCTGCTGTTCTGGCAAAAATACCGCTGGGCCGCGTCGGGACGCCTGAAGAATTAGCGGCGCCGATCCTATTTCTGTGTACGCCACTGGCGGGGTTCATTACAGGTGAGGTACTTAACGTGAATGGCGGCGCCGTGCTTGTAGGATAAAGAAGGTACTCTCATGGGGCAGCTAATCGCCATCTCGCTCGCGTCTAACATTTTGAAGAGAATGCGATATGTACCCACTATTTTCCTTCTGACGACCTTAGCCCTCGCGCAGAGTGCTGGGAACGCTGCGTCGGCGCAGGTTATAACTGAGAAAGACTCCCCCGCACAGGGCATTCCAATTGATCAGGAAAATTCGCACAAGGCCCATGCAATCGTAGACCAGGCAATTCAGGCTCTCGGTGGTGAGGCGTACATGAACGTGCAGGATCTTTCCCAGGAAGGCCGTAGCTACAGCTTTCACAGAGGCGAGCCGAATAGTCTGGGTACGTTGTTTTGGCGCTTCCGGAAATTTCCCGACAAGGATCGAATCGAACTCACCAAAAAGCGCGATGTCATCGAAATCTACAATGGCGACAAAGGATATGAAGTCACATACAAAGGCGTGCGTGAGCTCGAGAAAAAGGATGAATTGGACCCGATCATCCGCCGCCGGCACTTTTCACTCGATCTGGTGTTGCGCCGGTGGCTGAACGAGCCCGGTGTCGCGCTGTTCTATGAAGGGCAAACCGTTGCTGCCCAGAAGCAGACCGATCAAGTCACGCTCATGAATTCCAAGAACGAGGCAGTGACGCTCTACCTCGATGCTTTTACTCACCTGCCCGTGAAGAAGAGTTTTTCGTGGCGTGATCCAACTGACAAGCAGCGCAATGTGGAAGAAGAAATTTTCGACAATTACCGCCTTGTTCAAGGCGTGATGACGCCGTTCGACACGACACGGGTTTATAACGGGGATATGGCGGCGCAGTTCTTTGTAACCTCAGCAACCTACAACCGGGGACTCAGCGACAACCTATTCGATCCCAAACAGGCCGCGCCTTCCGGCAAGAAACACTAAGAAAATCTCGTCAGACCGATGACCATGTGTGTAACACCTTGGTGCCGAGTGTCCCGTCTGAGCCATTGTAAACATTTGTTAATAGTGGACTTACATGGTTTATGGTATGAACAACACGCAACAATATGTGGCTAATTTGCCACAGTCAGTGTTGCGCGGCTAGCCATTATTCTGTCATGTCTGATTCAAGAGCAAACAATTCGCTCGGCAGTCGAGTGTCACGGTGTCGGTCTGCACTCGGGCGCTCCGGTTAAGCTTCGCATCCTTTCCGCACCCTCTAACACCGGCATTATTTTTCGGCGTGTTGATCTCGAAGGTTTTGAGGTTGAGGCGGTAGGCAGGAATGTGGCCCGCGTCAGCTACGCCACCAGTTTGATGAAGAAGGGCGTGCTGATTTCGACCACCGAACACTTGCTCTCCGCGTTGGTTGGAATGCGGATTGACAATGCGATCGTCGAACTCGACAATCTGGAACTCCCAATTCTCGATGGCAGCGCGCGGCCCTTTGTGGAACTCATTCGCAAGGCTGGCATTCGCAAGCAGCGCCGCCCGCGGACTTACATTCGAATCCTGCGGGCGTTAGAAGTGCATGAGGGCAACAAGTTCATCGGAATTTATCCGGCGGATACTTATTCGGTTTCCTACACCATCAACTTTCCTCATCCGATGATTGGCCGCGAGGCATTCACGCTCGAATTGACGAACGGCCAATACGTATCGGCAATCGCTCCGGCACGGACTTTCGGCTTTTTGCACGAAGCCGAGGCACTGCGCCAGCAAGGATTAATTCGCGGTGCGTCCACGGAAAACGCATTGGTCCTGACTCGTGACGGCCTGGAGAACCCGCCGCTGCGATATCCGGACGAATTCGTGCGGCACAAAATCCTTGACCTCATCGGAGACCTCGCACTGATCGGAAAGCAGGTCCTGGGCAAAGTGGTCGCCGACCGCGCCGGACACGCCATGCATACGGCGCTGGTATCGCGTCTGCTCCGTGATCGGACGCTTTGGGAAGAGACGACGATTGCGGAAGAGAGCCACGATGAGTACATCAATTCAGAAATGCCCGCCGAGCACGTGCTGTAGAAACCCAAATCCATATAACAAGCTTCTTTGCTTCCCTTTGGGACGAGCGCACGCAGGCGGCGAGGTTAGAACGTGGCCTGCACAGCTAATGCTCGCTTCCTCAAAACCCGACAGCTACCGCGGCCATAAATGGCCGCTCTACCTCAAAGCACCTGTGCAATGAGCAGCTCTCCGGTCAGGCGAAACTAGAAACGAAGAGGTGCGCGACAAACTTAGTCAGCGGCGTGGGGCTCGACAACTTCAGCGAAAGCCTTCTCGTCGAGTAGGCGCTTGATCTCGGCGCGGGTCAGCATTGCTAAATGCTGGGCGTGGGATTTTGCCGACTGCTGCACCTCAACCGAGAGAGGCGCCACCCGTACGGCAAGCAGCGGCGCGTCCTGCTCGATCATCCGCAGCAGCTTTTGAGCGCGGTCAATCCTGAGTTCGATGGGTAGCATGGCTGGTTCTATTCGTTAAGCATGCTGCCTTATCGCACCAGACGGCAAGTTTCAAGTCGGGTTCGTCGCTCACCTTTCGATTCGCGCCAGACATTTCAGACATTATTGTTCGTGCTACCCAGGACTTACGTCCCTTTGACAAGCTCAGGCTCTTGGCTAATGGTGTTCCGCTCCTACGGAGCTGATGTCGGGCGCGGTTTGGCTAATGACCAACGATGGGTTGTTCTGGCCCGAGGGAGTGGAGCGCGGCGGGGGATGATCAGCGACCAGCGACGAACGGCACCTTTTCTGATTTTTTTCTGGAAACATTTCCGGCAAAACCGCAAACTAAAAAGCGTGCATAAGACGGTTTATCTTTCGCTGGGGTCGAACCTGGGTGATCGCGCGGAGAACCTGCAGACTGCAATCGCTAAGTTGGGAGAGTTCGGCACTGTGGTGGCGGTTTCATCGTTCTACGAAACTGAGCCTGTCGAGATAACAGCGCAGCCATGGTTCCTGAATTGCGCCGTAAAGTTTGATACAGAAAAGATGCCGCGGCAGTTGATCTCGGCGATTCTCAGTCTCGAACAGAGCATGGGGCGCCAGCGCAAGCAGAAAAAAGGGCCTCGGACCATCGATATTGACGTCCTTCTGTTCGGGAGCTCGATTATCGAAATCCTGTCGTTGACTGTTCCGCATCCGCGGCTCCACGAGCGGCGATTTGTGCTTGAGCCTCTGGCGGAAATCGCGCCGGAGGCCCGCCACCCTGTGTTCAAACGCACGGTGCGGCAGTTACGTGACGCGCTGCCGTCGGGACAAACGGTCAAGAAGGTCGTAAAGTGAATTTGTGGCGACCCCGGGGTAACATTCTGATAGCTTTGTTGGACAGGAATGTCCGACCACTACGGTCCGCTGCCAGTAACTGCCCTTGCACGTCAAATTCCGCTATGGTACCTTCTATAATTGTCCCATTGAAAAAAGGGATTAGTGTGACAGGCGGCGCCTGTTACAAGCTGGCGTAGCTCAGCTGGTAGAGCATCTGATTTGTAATCAGAGGGTCAGGGGTTCAAATCCCTTCGCCAGCTCCAGAGTTGATGGCGGAATTTCCGGAGCTGGGATTTCGCGGCACAGCAGGATTTGCAAGGCGGGCAGAGAGCTTTTCCATCGGCACACCATAAGGGAATTTTCCAGATGAGCTGTAAGCGCGAATGGTTTTCTACGCGCACTTTCTGATCCCAGTGGCAAAGCGCAAATCGCGAGGAATGGTTGCGGCGTGTCTGAAAAGCAGCTCTTGGCTATTGGCTCTTCGCTGAACGGCCTGGCTCTTGGGCCAAGAGCCAACAGCCAAAAGCTGACTTGCACAGGTGGGTGAGTGGTTAAAGCCAACAGACTGTAAATCTGTCCCTCCTAGCGAGGTACGAAGGTTCGAATCCTTCCCTGTGCACCATTTGATTGGTATCCAGAGGTTGTTTTGAGTAGCAAGAAGAAGTTCGTCACTGCGTGCGTTGCACTGGGACTGTTGGCGCTGCTGAGTTGGGTAACACTGTCCAATGACCCGGTTGTGATGCACGACAGGTCGTCGGGCGTCGACGTTGTTATTCGATTTCGCATCGCGGTTTTGTCGGTCTTGGGCTTGTTTGGTGCGTTAATAAGCGTCGCGTTCTGGCGAACAACCATAGAGGAGAAGCGCGATTCGGCTCCACAGCGGCAATGAGGTCGCATTCGGACTTTGCTGAGGGCTGAAGGCTGATAGCTGACAGCTGGTTTAAGCCGATGTAGCTCAGTTGGTAGAGCACTCCCTTGGTAAGGGAGAGGTCATCAGTTCAATCCTGATCATCGGCTCCAGAAATTAGAAATTTGGAGTAGCGGTAGGCGGGAGTAACTCAGTGGTAGAGTCACAGCCTTCCAAGCTGTTGGTCGCGGGTTCGATTCCCGTCTCCCGCTCCATCATTTGAGTAGAGGGTGCAGGCGTGGCATTCGAACAGGCTGCGATCAAGGTCGAGAAAGAAAAAGAATTTGAGGAGCTGAAGGCCGCTATCAATCGCGCCTTTACTCCTGAGAATGTTCAGAAGTATTTGAAGCAGGTCGCGAGTGCAGGAATCCGGGTCAGAGATTTTGATTTGGTGCTGGCGAAAGGCATTCTGAAAAAAGTGGCGGGAGCGGAGCAGCCCGCGAAAAATTTGTACGCGGCCTTAGCGCTCACGGACCAGGCGCAGATGAAAGAGTTTTATCTATCGAAGATTGAGGAAGTCGGCCCGGAGCTGAGGGCCAAGTTTCAGAAGATTTATCAGTACTACTGAGAAAAGCAGGTTTCTCACCGCTGAAGCGGTTCGGAATGACAGAGGTTTTGGTTTCAAGCTAAGAGCTAAAAGGCTAAGAGCTAAAAGGCTAATAGCTAAAAGCTGAGGAAGAAAATGGCGAAAGAGAAATTTGAACGCACTAAGCCGCACTGCAACGTGGGCACCATCGGTCATATTGACCATGGCAAGACCACGCTGACGGCGGCCATCACCAAGGTATTGCAGAAGCACAACCCGAAGATTGTCTTCCGGTCGTTTGATTCGATCGACAACGCGCCGGAAGAAAAAGCGCGCGGCATCACCATTGCGACGGCGCACGTCGAGTACGAGACGGCGAACCGGCACTATGCGCACGTGGATTGCCCGGGCCACGCCGACTACATCAAGAACATGATCACGGGCGCGGCGCAGATGGATGGCGCGATCCTGGTTGTGGCGGCGACCGACGGTCCGATGCCGCAGACGCGCGAGCACGTGCTCTTGGCGCGTCAAGTGGGTGTGCCCTAC
>QHZR01000482.1:1484-4381 GCA_003224755.1 Acidobacteriota bacterium | reverse complement strand
AAGCCGAGTACGCGAAGCTGCAATAGCCCCTATGCGTTGCGCGGCATTGCAATTGACCTTCTTTGCTGCCCAACCTAACATTTGCCATCAAAGCTCTTTCACGAGATTGGTGTGTACGGATTCAGTTTTCAGCTATTTAAGTTTTTGACAGGGAGCACTATGCGTCGAGAACGGGCGCTGAAGGTTGTGTTGGTTTTGGTGGGGTTGCTGTTTTCGGCTGGCGTTTATCCCTTGGTAATGTTTGTCCGGCAAGAGCCTGCGTTGGCGATGATGCTTAGCCTTTATGTCACCCTCGGCGTTTTCTTGCTGCTGGCAGCCCGTAACCCCTCCGCGAACCGCAGCCTCATTGCCTTCACCGCGTGGTCGAGCTTTGCCCACGCTGGCGTTATGGGAGTGCAGGCATTCCGCAATCTGATCCCACGCGGAGAACTGCTGGGCGTGGCTGCCCTCATTGTCATCGGTGTAGCCCTGATCTCGCTGGCTCCGGCGAAACAGCCAGTCGAGCGGGTATCCGCAGCCGTTGTGTAGGCTCGCATTCAGAGAGCCTGACCGTGAAAACAGTGAAATCTCGAAAAGGTAGTCCGGGTAATAATCGCAAGGGTGTTCCAAGGAATGTCGATGAATACCTTGCCCGTGTCCCCGAACCCGCCCGCAGCACCTTGAACAGGATTCGCGCTGTGATTCGGTCCGCTGTGCCGCCTGCGGCAACCGAGACCATCAGCTATGGTATGCCTGCATTCAGGTACAAGGAAGTGCTGGTTTGGTTCGCTGCGTTTTCGGATCATTGCAGCTTGTTCCCGACTGCCTCCGTCATCGAAGCTTACAAAAAGGAACTTCAGGGCTTCTATACATCGAAAGGAACCATTCACTTCCCCACGGACAAACCATTGCCTGCCGCTCTCATCAAGAAACTGGTGAAAGCACGAGTCGCGCAGGTTGAAGGCAAGAAGCGGTGAGGCGGCAGCACGATGACTGTGCGGAAAGCGATTCTCAATTTCTACTCACGACCCGGTGCGATGACGTCCGCTGGGAAATACGCCGCCCTGTTGGAGCGACTTCCGAATGATGTCGCCGCCCTCGTTCGAATCGTCCAAGGTCTGACGCTGCATGAATTCGTCGCCTCCTCGCTTTATGGTGTCGCGCTCTCCGAGCATCGCAAAAGCGAATCCCATATTCGTGAGGTAGAACGGATGCTGGATCGCCTTCTCTCCATCGACGGTCGGTCGCTGGATGTTGCCCGCCCACCGGAAGGACGCCTCGTCGGCGTTTGCCGACACTTCGTGGTGCTCCTTCTGGCCATGTTGCGTGCCAAGCATATTCCTGCCCGTTGCCGCTGCGGTTTCGGCTCCTACTTTAATCCCGGCTTTTTTGAGGATCACGTAGTCTGTGAATACTGGAATGCGGCGGAACGGCGCTGGGTGCTGGTCGATCCGCAGTTCGACGAAGCATGGCGCAGCGCCCTAAAGATCGAACACGACATACTCGATGTGCCACGGGATAAGTTCCTGATTGCGGGCGATGCTTGGTTGGAGTGCCGGACGGGCGGCGGGGCGAACCCTGCGAGATTTGGCATTTTCAAGGGTGACCTGAGGGGACTCTGGTTCATCGCCGCGAATCTTGTACACGACGTGGCAGCCCTCAACAAGATGGAGATGTTACGCTGGGACTTCTGGGGCGCTATGCCGCGTCCACATGCGGCGCTGAAAAAGAACGAGCTAGTATTTTTCGACCAACTCGCTGCGCTCACTCGTCAGTCCGATGCGTCATTCGAGGAACTGCGTAGACTCTACGAGCGCGATGACCACGTGCGAGTCCCGCCGACCGTTTTCAACGCGCTGCTGAACCGCCCGGAATCGGCTCATATTCCCGCCGCTTGACGTGTTGAGGAAATAACGCTCTGATTTCTGATGTGCCCATCCTCGCGTCCATCTCGCTTCTGGCAATCCTGCTGGCAGGAATCCTCCTGATGCGGTTTCGCAAAAGGTGGTTAGCAGCCTTCAATATTGCGGTTACGAATCGGATCAGTAGCCGATTCGCACCTCGCTTGCCCGGCTTCGGAATCGTTACTCATGTAGGCCGGAAGTCAGGCCGGGTATATCGGACGCCCGTGAACGTTTTTCGAGCACCGAACGGATTCCTAATCGCGCTCACTTACGGTCGAGAAAGCGAATGGGTCAAGAATGTGCTTGAGGCTGGAGGATGCCAGCTTGAAACTCGTGGCGTGCAGTATCGGCTTTCCTCACCGGCCATCGTACATGACCCCACTCGGCGACGATTTCCGCTTATCGTTCGTACGATCCTCCGGATCATTGGGGCGAACGATTTCATGCAGGTTTCAGCTTCTCAGGTTCCTGCGACTGCTCACTAGACCATAGGCATCGGCCCTGCCCCGGTGAAAACGAGGACGCGGTCGGTCGGAGAAATGGCGAGCATGGGGGAAGGTATCTCAGCGGCTAGCGGTGGCGAGGGTTGGGTGAATCACTTATCCAGTAGGACGTTCTTAGGGTCTATTCTCAAACCCGCACAGTGCGAAGAATTTTTCCGTCACATACCCGGCCCCAGAAAAAACCGACTCGAAATCGCAATCGCCCTGCTTTCGTTCCGGGGTCCAGTTTCAGCCTGCCCCCGGATATGGAACTAAGGCTCCCGAGCACCCCACAAGTCCTGTTTTTGATCCATTCGCTCTCCTATTCCGTAATCCCGCCTACTTCCCGAACGGTGAATCGCCGCAGAACGTCTGAGCCGCCCCATCGGGCCGCTGTGTCCCGAAAATTCCCAACCGCGAGACTTTGAGTGAATGCGGGGCATCGAACTTGGTGACACGCAAAGGGGAAAGGGGAGTTGTAAACCAGTGCCAATGAGTCTGAAGTTGAAACACGCACTATCGAATCACAGGA
>QHZR01000482.1:0-1389 GCA_003224755.1 Acidobacteriota bacterium | reverse complement strand
CGGTTGTAGCACTTTTGCCGTCGCTCCACATCTGCCCCGGTCGTGATTGACCTTCCCTCGCATCCGACCTAACATTCTCGCCCATGGCTACGCCGTCCCAATTTGTGGGCCAGACCATCTCGCACTACCGCATCATCGAGAAGCTGGGCGGCGGCGGCATGGGTGTTGTCTACAAAGCTGAGGACACTCGGCTGCATCGCTTCGTCGCCCTTAAGTTCTTGCCCGAGGAAGTTGCCCGTAACCCACAGGCACTCGCCCGCTTTCAACGCGAAGCCCAAGCCGCATCCGCACTTAATCACCCAAATATCTGCACGATTTACGACATCGGCGAGGCGGACGGTCACACTTTCATCGCCATGGAGTTTCTGGACGGCATGACGCTGAAACATTGGATTGCCGGGCGAAACGGAGGCGGGCTCTGCAGGGATGCAACCATGCCGAGGGATAATCTGGCGGGCTCATCGAGCCGATGTCCAGCAGCGCGGGATGCTCTTCTCTCGCGCTGCACACTGACGACCAGAAGGAGTCATCGGACGATAGACCCGCATGCCTTGAAAATCCCCGCCCGAAGGGCGGAATACTCACTAACGGAGAACGTCGCTTCTCCATTTCAGGCTGAACCAAGACATAAGTAATGCTTCTGTTTTCATTGCCGACTTCTCCTTGATGTGTTTCGCCGTCAATCGGCTTGAATTAGTGCCAATCACGTCGTGCGGCAGACTCTCCAGCAGCCGCGCTGGTTTTCCCCTCTCTTGGGCCCTGCGTGGTGATTCCTTTAGTGGACTCGTGCGTTTTTGCCAGTGTTTCACTTGGCAGGCACAGGAGGAAAAATTATTTCTGGGGGCCGCACATCAGTATGCGAGAATTTGCATCCAATTGCAGCTTGACGCTAGCGGCCGATTGAATCTAACTCCGCTACTGACGGGCGATTGGCGCCTGTACACACCATCCCCAGCGAGGAGAGTAGCCATGAATCGTTTTGCCCTTGCCCTGTTGGTCTTGGTTTCAACGCTTCTGAATGCCCAAAGTCCCAATAAAAACCCCAACAAAAGTGAGCCTCCGATTCTCGGCCCGCATCGGGCTCGCGACGTGCCAAAGCCTGCCACAACGAACAGCAATGACCTGCTCTATCACGGCGGACCCATCCTGCCCACCGCCTCGGTGCAGGCGATCTTCTGGGGCTCAAGCTGGGGCACCAGTCCGGGCGACAAGATCACTGGCATGAATGTGTTTTACGAGAGCGAGGGCGGCACCCCGTACGCCGCCACGGTCAATGAGTACACTGACAGCACGGGGCATCAAGTAAGCTCCTCACTGACGTACGGTGGTTACATCGTGGACACCACGTCCTCCCCGAAACATCCCGGCACGTCGCAGGTTCTCGGTGAA
>QHZR01000120.1 GCA_003224755.1 Acidobacteriota bacterium | reverse complement strand
GTACGGCGTAAATATAAAAGACACTTGCATTGTGCGCTATGTGGAGCTGGCCGGGAGGAATCTCGTACTACGGCCTCACAACCAAGCGTACGCGGTCGAAGTTGTGCCGCTGGCGGAAGGCGAGAACTACTGGGACTACCTGACCGGCCGCGTCTGCTACATGGGAATCGAAACCTAGCCTAAAGCTTGTCATCCCAGAGCGAACCAGGCAGGTGAGCTTGCGAAGCGACCTGCACAGTCGAGGAACCTGCTGTTACACGCCGGACAAGCCCCATGCAGGGTCATAGTCCTTTGTCTTTTCCTTCCTCTTCTTGTACAAAGATCGTCTGCATGTACAAATTCCTGCTGACTGCAGTTGCGACGGTGACGTGCATGACCGCTGCTTACTGCATTTTATGCATCATTGCGGCAGCTCAATATATCAGCCGACGCGCCCGGCCTGTCTCCATCAGCCATAGTATGCCGCCAATCTCAATCCTTAAGCCGTTGAAGGGAACTGATCCCGAAATGTACGAGAGCCTCCGGTCCCACTGCACTCAGGATTACCCAGAGTACGAAATCCTATTTGGGATCAGCGACCCTCAAGATCCGGCAGCAGGAATAGTAAATCGACTGCAACAGGAATTCCCCAATCGCTCCATCCAGTTGCTGCATTGTGAGAAGGATCTCGGCCCCAACAGTAAGGTCAGCAGCCTGGCGCAGCTGGCAGTCGTCGCGAAGTATGACATGCTGTTAGTCAATGACAGTGACATCCGTGTTCCGTCAAGCTATCTGAGCATCGTTGCGACAGAACTGCAGCAGCCTGGCGTCGGTTTGGTTACGTGTCCGTATCGCGGAGTTCCAGCCCGCACGTTTGGTTCGCGACTCGAATCGCTGGGCATCAGCACAGACTTCATGCCGGGAGTTCTGATTGCTATGCAAATCGAACGTGGACTTCGATTTGGTCTCGGATCGACCCTTGCCTTGCGCAAAGGAGACTTGGAAGCGATTGGCGGATTCGAGGCTCTGGCTGACTACCTTGCCGACGACTACCAAATCGGCCGGCGCGTTGCAGAAAGAAATCTCCGAACTGAACTTTCGCGGATAATCGTTGATACCTACCTGCCCAAATACGACTTTGCCGGGTTCATCATCCATCAATTGCGATGGATGCGGACCATTCGAGCCTCCCGTCCTGCAGGCTACGCTGGATTGCCACTTACATTCACTCTGCTGTGGGCCATGCTTTCTGTGATCTTGGCGCGGGGCGCTCAGTGGGCATGGGGACTATTCGCAGTCGCAGTCTTGCTGCGATTCTCAGCCGCTATTGTGACCGGCGGCCTTGTGCTTCGTGACCGCAGCTTTCTTCGATTGTTCTGGTTGCTCCCTCTCCGTGATCTGCTGGCGCCATTCGTCTGGATGGCAGGGCTTGTGGGCCGCAAAATCGTCTGGCGCGGCAAAGTCTTCGAATTGGAGCACGGCAAGCTAATACGGCGAGGCTAGTTTCGCGCTGCGCATTAGTAACGCCGCGCTTTTTCGGAGGTGCTGCGGCTTTAGCACTGCCTCAGTCGAGAATTGCGCAGTGGTTTTGGGTGGCGCAGCGCTTCAGTGCTGCAATGGCAGCAGCAACCAAACCAATAAAGCGAGCTTCAGCTCGACACAGCCCTGTGCTGCGCGATGATTCGTCCCTCACTTGTAAACCTGTACGTCTCGCCGCGCCAATAAAAGGTGTGGCTGAGAAAGCTTGCGACCCATACTGCAAATCCCTGCAGGTCTCGCAGCGGATACAGCCAGCACAAACGCAATGCTCGCGGATCGCGCAGCAGCCAACCGCCAACCCCAACAGACTGGATTATGCGGTTGAAAAATGCTGCGGCGAACAATGCCAGTCCCAATCCGCCATGTCCTAGCGCAACCGCCGAAATCAGGCCAAGCGCCCCGAATGGCATGGCAAACGTCAGGCCTGTTCCAATGTGTCCGTTTGGACGCGAATGGCGCGTGCTCTTCATCCAGCGCAACTGGTCTCCCAGGGTGCGCAGGAACGGTCGGGGCGTGAGCACGTGATAGATAACGTGATGCGAAAAAATGACTCGATATCCAGCGGCCCAAATTTTGTTACCGAGGACATAGTCGTCCGAATAGTAGTCTGCAGTTGTCCGAATTCCGCCAATCGCATCCAGCGCATCTCGACGCAAAGCCACAGCCGGGCCGAGCGCAAAGCGTATGCCTTCGAGCATGTCCGCCATTACCACGCCGGAAGGCATCTCTACTGACATTCCCAGCGCCTCCAAGGACGACCAAAAATCCGACGCCGGCTCACCCCGGTAAAGACACGTAACCAGGCCAAGTTTCCGGTCAAATAGTGGCGGGATCACGTTGCGCAAGAAGTCACGCTCGACCCGCACGTCGCTGTCGCTGATCACAAGGAAATCGTTTTGTGATAGCGGAATCATTTTGTCTAGCGTGAACACTTTGGCATTCGGCCATTCCGGCGGTCCTGAAATGACAATGCGGCTCTTCACCTGTGGATAACGCGCGCGCAACTGTTCGGCCAGTTTGATAGCGGGGTCGCCCGCGCTGCGGGCGCCGATCATGATTTCGTAAGTGGGATAATCCTGCTGAAAAAAGCTCTCGAGGTTCCGCTCGAGCCGCTCTTCCATCCCGTGCACTGGCTTAAAGATCGTGACTGGAGGAAGTTGTCCACGCGCGACTCCCGAAACGGAGGCCTGCAATTCTTTCCCGCGAGTGTTGAATCTAGCGGCTGCGATGATAACGAGGACAAGGAATACCGTTGAACTAACCAGCCCGAACGATGCAATTCCGAAAAGCACGCGCCAGAACATGAGGCTCATGGCCCAAGTTCCCGGTTCGTAAAAATCGACTTGCCTCCGCGCCGTGCCAATAAATACTGCGGCAGCCCAGCCAGTTCCTTCGGATGGTCCTGATCGGTCCACAGGAAAACCGTGGACGGGCTCGCCCACAGCTGATCGAACGAAGCCTGAGTTTCAAATACTCGCGGTGCATCAGGCCACTGCGAACCATACCAAAGATTTCCGCTCGGTTCGTGCAGCACCCGCACACGAGTCTTCAGATAGAAATTCAAGGTTGAGGCCTCGTGATACTGGCCGTCTATTACGATCACGTCTCCCGGCTGGTAGCGCTGCGCGATTCCTGCTGCCAGCTGCTTCGACGAAAGGATCGGCGAGAACGTGACGAACGCCGCATGCACGCACGCCAGCAGAGCCACCATCATTCCGGCCAGCACCATATTTCCATATTCCGGCTTGCGCTGGTAACGCAACCACAAATTCAGTCCTGCTCCTAACAACAGAGATCCGACTGACGCAATTAATTGCGGACGAAACATCCCGAGCGCTTCAGGCGTCAAATCGAGAAAATGCCCAAGTGCGAGATCGTAGTCCTGCGGATTTTTCTTCAGCAAATCAGCCAAGTCCGCACCCGGTGCGGCTGGTTTTGACGATAAGAGCAGAGCAACTCCAACGATCGAACCCAGCACAACCACCGTAAACAGAACCCAGGATGAAATCTTCGAGGCGCGGAACTCTGATTCCGGCGAACCACTCTCTTTCGCCAGCCAAGCCCCAAGCAGCAATGCGAGCGCCGGGATTGCCGGAAGCGTGTAGTACTCCTGCCGGGTAGAAAACGTAAAGAATCCCACAACCACTAGTGCCCAAATGAAAAAGAAAACGCATGCGCGCTGGCTTCCTGTAAGCGGATTTCGCAACTGACGCAATCGGAGCGGCACCTGTCGAACACTCTGTGGCAGAAAAACCATCCACGGAGCGAGCCACAGAATCGTAAGCCCCCAAAAAATGACTAGGGGCACGGTGTCATATCCGGGAGGCCAACGCTTCCCCACGTATCGCAAAAACTGCTCGTTCACAAAGTAAAACCACAGAAAGCCGCGAACCGCATGTTCGCCAGCGCCTTGACTTGGATTCCGCAAGGCCGCCAGCACATGCCACGGTGCGGCGATGACGAGAAACACGATCGTGCTCGAAAGTAGTCGCAGTTTCAGAATGTGTCGCAAATTTCGCGTGACCAGCAGATACAAGAAGATCGCGCCGAGCGGAAACACCAGGCCGATCAGGCTCTTCGTTAGGACATTCAACGCGCAAGTGGCGGCAAACCCCCAGCAAACCCAACGCGACGGTCGTTCCTGCCCGAGAGAAATCAAAAAGAAGAACGCACTCAGAGCCATCCACAGACCGACGATGATGTCGGGAATCTGAAAGCGCGTAAAAATATAAGGTCCGAGAGAGGTCGCTAGTACAACCGCGGCATAAAATCCCGTGCGCTCGCCGTAGGCACGCTTGCCCAGAACGTACGTGACCAACAAGAGTGCCAGCACCCCAAGCACCAGCGGTAGCCGTGTGCTCCACTCGCTGACCCCAAACAGCTCATAGCTGACTGCTGTGGCCCAATACATGAGCGGCGCTTTTTCCAAATAACGAATTCCGTCCGTGTAGAGCGTCACCCAGTCGTGCCGCTGCACCATTTCACGGGCGGCTTCCGCATGGATCGTGTCCACATCATCAAGAAGCGCGGGACTGAAAATTCCGGCCAGGTAAATTGCGCCCCACACCAGCAAAATGATTGCCAACGAAAAATAGCTCGCGCGCGCCGTCAGGCGATCGGGGACAAGAACAGGTTCGCTGGGTGCATCTGGGCGCTCCGCTGAAAGACCCATGTTGGAAAGCAATTATACGAGAGCGGATTACCTGGCCCCAGCGGCCGCTGCGGCGTGTCCGTGGGGCGCCGGCTCATGGTCTCTCGCAGTTTCGTGGCAAGCAGGCTGAATAGATACGGTTTTTGCAGAAATTGCGAGGTCGTTTTCACTCCTTTTCGTCTGACCAGATTTTGGGGATGTCCGGAAACAAACACGACCTTGATATTCGGTTGCGATTTCGCCAATGCGGCGGCCAGTTTCACACCGTTCATGTGTGGCATGACAACGTCTGAAACCATGAGCGCGGTTTTCCCACGATGACGTGCTGCCAAAGCAAGCGCTTCTTCCCCATTGACCGCAGGCAGCACCTCGTAACCAATTGATAAGCGCAGTTCGACGGTGCACTCGCGGACTGGGTCATCATCTTCAACTATAAGCACAGTCTCCGAGCCGTGGGGGATGCTGGATTCGGCCGGTTCTGAATTCCTGCGATTCTTCAGCGCCCGCCCGACCACTGGAAAGAACATGCGGAATACTGTCCCGCTGCCGCGCTTGCTTTCCACCGTGATGAACCCGCCACTCTGTCTTCCCGTCCTCTCCACCATTGCGAGCCCAAGTCCATTCCCCTTGCTCTCCGTCTTTGTGGTGTAAAACGGACGGAAGATTTTGGATATCTCATCCGCGAAAATTCCTTCGCCGCTGTCTGCGACCTCCAGCAGAATGTACTGGACGCCGGCCGCATAGCGCCGTCGAGAACACCGTCTTGTTCAGAGGCTAAGTGTTTCGTCGTGATTGAGAACCTGCCGCGCGACGGCATGGCATCATGGGGCATTCACCGCCAGGTTAAGAAGCACACGCTCCATCTCACCGGAATCCGCTCTAATGCATCCAACGTCTTTCGCCAACGAAACGCACAGTTCGACGTCTTCTCCGATCACACTCGGAAGCAACCGGCAGGTGTCTTCCACAACCGAATTCAGGTTCACCGAATGTAGCCCCGGCATCTGCCCGCGGACCGATGCCAGCAACTGCCGCGTCAAGTCCGCCGCTCTTTGCGAAGCCGACAATATCTCCTGCAAGTTCCGGCGCAACGGATGATCACAATGGAGTGTCTGCAGGCCAAGCTCAGCGTAAGCGCTGATCACCATTAGCAGATTGTTGAAGTCATGGGCGACGCCACTCGCAACCGTTCCGATCGGGTCCATTCTTCTAGCGTCCCGGAGTTCGGCCTGTATCTCACTCTCGTCAGTGATGTCACGAGCCGTGCATACTACGCTCGCCATGCGCGTGCGATAGTCACGTACTAGCGTCATTGCGAGATCGAGTTCGATTCCGCGGCCATCCTTGCGAACGGCGCGAGTAGTTCTGTGGTAGATGCCCTTTTCTAGGACCTCTACCAAAAGGGACTTGCCCGAATTCGCGAGCGAATAACCTTCATTCTTGCTATCCGGGTTGCTGTTTATGATCAGGTCTAGGCCGCCAACCTTCGCTTCTTGCGCCGTGTGCCCGGTCAATACTTCGAATGCGGCGTTGACGAACTCAATCTTTCCCGCGGAATCAGTAATGAAGATCGCATCATGACAATGGTCCACGGCGCATCGAAGGTTAAGCAGTGCCTGCGCCGTCCGGTCCGGCGCAAAATCCTGAACGGTTTCGAGTTCCTGGGTCTTCGTCGCCATATTCGGGTTCCGACTGTTACATCGCACGTTCTTCCCTCCGGCTTTCGACGCTCGGCGCGGCTAGTACCATTGGTAACCATCGTCGTAGCCCAATATGGGAATGTCTTATTTCGTTTCCTCCCGGACGCATTCGGCATGCCGCTTCAGGCCCGCCCTCTAGTGACCACAGGTCGAGCTACCCCCTGTTCTTGCTTGACTTTAGGTCGCCCCAGAAGAGAGACTTCGCCTAGTTCGTATGGATTCGCCTACCCAGCTCACAGGGGTTAACAAGCCTTCTGGCACGGCTCGCGAGCGTGCAGCGCCTGACGCTTCAGATGCCGTATTTTCGGCCCTTGTTCAGACTGCAACCTTGGAATTTATTTCATCGATGCAGTTGCTGGCAGAACGGGCGCGCTTTCTCAGCGGGGCTGACGGAGTGTCTGTCGCCCTGAAGCAAGACGGCAGCTTTGTCTATTGTGTTTCCGTGGGAAGCGCCGCCGAAACTGCTATCTCTGCTGATGTACACAAGGCACCCATCGCTAATTGTCTGACGAGTGCCAAATCTTCCATGGTTGCGACCAATACATCCCGAGGTCAGCTAGTCAGGGCTGCAGTCCCCATCATGCGGCAAGGGGAAGTTGCTGGATTTTTTGAGCTCTCTGCCCCGCGCTCATGCTTCTCGAACGAAGACTTGCTAGCAGTCTCAGATCTAGCTGAAATGGTGGACACTGCTCTGGACCATAAACAGGCCGCCGAGAGCGCTCGAAAACAGATGCTCGATTTCGCGATACCAGCAAAATCTGGGAGTGTGCCGCCTATTGCATGGCATGCAGCGCCGCAGCCTGAAGCGCAGCCCGATTCTCCTAGATCGATGCCCGGGCCGTTGAACGTTCAAAGTTGCCGATCCTGCGGCTTCCCAGTCTCGGATGGACGCCAGTTGTGCGTGGACTGCGAACGAAATCCTAATACCGCGCCGGCCCAGGTTTTGCCGCTGCTCGAATCAGAAAGAGACGAGAGCTGGATCATTACGCACGGTTACACAATCGCCAGCGTCCTCGTGACGGCTCTTGTAGCGGCAATCATTTTCTGGCTACGCTGATGCCGCATCCTTTCGCAGCTTTCTATCGTGGGAAACGGGTCTTGGTCACCGGTCATACCGGCTTCATCGGCGGATGGCTGGTCGCCTGGCTGAAGTTACTGGGCGCGAGAGTCTGTGGTTACGGCTTGCCGCCATCCGCTCGGCCCAATTTCTTCGATGTCACTCTTCTCGATCGCGGAATTACTTCTGTGTTTGCGGATGTCCGTGACCGCGACACTCTTGCCAATATCTTCGCCGATTTCCAACCGGAAATTATTTTTCATGCTGCGTCACATTTCCATTCCGCCGACCCGGTCGAGATCTTTGGTATCAACGTAATCGGAACAGTGAACGTTCTCGAAGAAGCCCGCTTGACTGGCTGCGCACGTGCTCTTGTGGTCGTGAATGGCTCGCCCCGCGACCTGCTCGGGACGGATTCGCAAGCGTTAGCCGATTTGTTTCGTGGGAGCGACGCCGCTGCCGAACTATCTGTTCTCGCTCTCGCTGATTCTTTATTTCGGGAATCTCGTACTGGGATTGCAACGGCACACGTTCCTTATCTCATCGGTGGTGGAGAGTGGATCGAATCCCGCCTGGTGCCCGCGGTTCTGCACGGCCTCATCTCAGGACAGCCAATCGTGATTCATGACGGCTCCGCCGCTTTCCACTATTCCCATGTCCTGGACGGCGTCCGCGCAAGTTTGCATCTTGCCGAGGATCTCTACACATCGGGGCCAGCAATGTCTGGCGCATGGAACTTCTCGCCCACGGATCACGAAACTTCGCAGGAAGAGTTCGTAAAGCGGTTCGTTAGCTCTTGGGGCAGGGAAGATGCGCAATTCGAGGTTCACAGGTCGCCGGCAGCGGCACCGACATGTCGCTATAGCCCAGTCAAACAGCAACCACACCCGGGTTGGCGTCCTGCACTATCGCCCCAGGAAGCCATTGCCTGGACGGTTGACTGGTACAAGGCCTACTATGCCGATCCCCCAACTGTTTGGCGCACTACCGAAGCTCAGATCGAACAATACGTGAAATTGCCGTTCAGCCACGCTGCCGTTCTCGATGCAACAACTGTCTCTCGCTAGCTAGACTAGCAGCCTGCGGGAGAACTCTAGCAACCGGATAGTCCGCCAAAGGTTTGATCCCAGTTCGCGCGGACTGTCCGCAGAAGTGACGGATAGACGACCAACTTGCGGAATGGATCGATAAGCGTCATGTACACCGGTGTGAAGCGGCTGACGCTGCGCACGTAAACGCCGAAATAAAAGCGATAGCCTTGTGCCGTTTCGACGAGAGCGCTCGACGCTGCGGCGTGGGCGGTCCGGCTCATCACCTCGAGGAGTTGCTCGTTTTCGAAGCGGTAGACGACGCGGAAAAGTCCGTCACGCATGCCCGCCGGAGCAACGGATCTCGAGCGATCGGCGCTGGTCAGACGAGTTGCGAAAGTTTCCCTCTCGGTGGCGGACGGCTCGCGGTCCCACCCAAAGAGCCTGCCGGCAAAGAGGCGGATGTTCATGAGCGCGCGTACGAGCGGCGAACATGTGCACAGACGCCCGCTTGCCGTCCGCGAAAATTCATCCAGAGTGATACCCGAGCGCGTC
The DNA here is from genome assembly GCA_003224755.1 of Acidobacteriota bacterium. GTDB lineage: Bacteria > Acidobacteriota > Terriglobia > Terriglobales > Acidobacteriaceae > Gp1-AA145. The sequence goes on along the minus strand of QHZR01000120.1, from coordinate 1,641 downwards.
CGCGGCAGATCGATGGCCCACACGTCATGAAGCGGCACGCCAGCAAGAAAGTCGTGCACCCGCAATGGCAGCTGTTCGAAATCTAGTCTCGAGATCTGTGGCATGGAGCCTTCCTCAACATGTCGTCCTTGCGTTTTGTGTGTCTCCGAATAAGCGATACTAGGTAGCCTCGCGCTTGCACAAGGTACTTTTCACGAACTCCTTGACACCAGCAGGGCCAGTCACGCGAACGATTACCGGTCCCATATTAGGCTGGGCAAGCAACTCGAATGTGAAGAACGGGCAACACTCCCTTTCTGCCACAATCATTTCTGCTATAACCGCGATCGACTCGCCATTGCCGGGAACTCGGAAGGCATACCCATCCGGGAGTTCCTCAGTCTCGATCACAGCAGACCTAAATTGGGCAAGAGTGTGGCCTCACGCTCGCGTAGTTTTGCGCCAGTCAAACAACAAGCTATCGGCATGTCATTACAGCCATTCTTCATGGCCGACTCGCGGGCGGTACGACTCCGTTCATGCGCAGGTATTCGACCATTTGCCCGTAGTGGTCGAACACATGCGCGAGCGACTCCACCACCAATGCGAGGCGAGTTACCTCCGCGCCTTTCAGTGGCGAGATTGGCGAGGATTTGACCGGCACACTCTTGTCGCCGATCGCTTCGATGGCTTTGTGCAGTTGACCGAATGAGCCATTCAGATAGTTAAGAATTTCGACTTTAGTTCTCACCGCTTCAGGCCCCAGTTCGTCGCCGGCATCCGCCGGCGGCTCTTCTCCCAAGGCTGCCGCTGCCAGAATGTAGTTGGTTGCAGACAGGTGTTTCACCATTTGACCAAAGGTACGCACGCCCCTGAATTCTCCATCGGTTGGGGCAAAGCCGTACTTGTCGGCGGGCATGGCATCAGCGGTTGATACGAGTACTCTCTCGGTGAGTTTTAACAAGACCTGCAGACCGCGCTTTTCCGGTTGTGCGTCCAATTGCGCGTCCGAGCTGCCAGTATCCTTAGCGTCAGCGCGCTGCTGGCCCACTTGCGCCAAAATGTTGCCAGAACTTAACCACAGCACGAGCATTAATGTCCATTTCATTTTCCGCATTAGTCCCTTTCCCCGGCGGCAAAAGTTCTGGAACTTTGTCGCTCTATCCATCACGTTACAACTTAAAGTTAACTTTAAGGCAAGAGGTTTGTTTGTAAAGAATCTGTCAACGTTCGGATTTTGATCACGAGGACTGATCTAGAATGTGCTGATGCCCGAATTGACGATTTCCGAGGTGGCGCGTCAAGTTGGACTCCGAGCATCGGCAATTCGGTATTACGAGAGAATTGGACTGCTGCCCCGGGCCCCTCGAATAAGCGGGCAGCGACGATACGACACCACAACGCTTTACCGGCTAGCCATCATTCAACGCGCTCGTCAACTCGGCTTTACATTGACTGAGATCCGGCACCTGTTCCTTGGTTTCCGGGACATCACTCGCCCCTCGGAACGCTGGCGAACACTCTCGGAAAGAAAGCTTGCGGAATTGGACCATCTGATGGATGGAATAAAAGCAGTGCGAGGCGTGTTGAAGAAATTAATGACCAAGTGCCAATGCGACACCCTCGATCAATGTGGCAAGGGCATATTTCAGAACATGAACA
>QHZR01000119.1 GCA_003224755.1 Acidobacteriota bacterium | reverse complement strand
TCCACGCAGATCCTTCCCATCAGCCAGCAACAAGACGCGTACTTCCTTGCCTGCTTCATGCAGCTTTCGTGCGACTACAAAGCCATCACCGCCGTTATTTCCCTTGCCGCAAATCACGCCGAAGCTTCTGGCGGAAGGATATACGCTGAGGGCAAACTCTGCGACGGCCGAGCCGGCATTCTCCATCAGCGTGAGTGAGGGCACCCCAAACTTCTCGGTGGTTACGCGATCAATCTCCCGTATCTCGGCAGAGGTAACGATCTTCATGGAAGCTATCAGCTATCAGCTGTCAGCCATCAGCTTAAACCGGTTGCCCCGAAAGACGGAAACTTCAACAGAAATAACAGCGGGAGCAAATCAGCCGATCAACCGCGCGGGAAATTGAACGTAACCACGGGCCAGGACGCCCGTACCCCCACCCATATTTGTTGGGGCCGCAGGCGTCCCCGCCCGTGCAAATCTGAGAGCTGACAGCTGAAAGCTGAGAACTATTTCAGTCCGCCATGGTGGGCGCTGGTGACCGGTTCGCCTCGCGCTCCAGTGCTTGAACGTGGCTGTGGTGGCGGCTATACGTGAAATAAATAACTAATCCAATAATCAGCCAGATGATTAAACGCAACCAATTCACGATTCCCAGCTTGTACATCATGTAGCCGTTGGAGAGAACTCCCATGATCGGAACAAACGGAACCCAGGGGGTGCGGAAGGGGCGCGGCTGGCCGGGGTTGGTCCGCCGGAGCACTAATACCGCCATGGAAACAATTACGAACGCGAGCAGCGTACCGATGTTGACCATCTTTCCGATGTCGTCAATCGGCGTCAAGCTGCCTACGGTTGCTGCCAGCAAGCCGACCAGAATCGTGTTTTTCCATGGGGTGCGAAACTTGGGGTGAACAGCAGCAAAGAACTTCTTCGGAAGAAGACCGTCATTCGCCATGGCATACAACACTCGCGTCTGTCCCAAAAGCATGACCAGCATTACGCTCGTCAGTCCGGCTAGAGCGCCGAGGGTGATGATATGGGACGCCGTAGTCAGACCTCGATCCATGAAAGCACGTGCGATCGGAGCTTCGATGTTGATGTCGCGCCAGGGCACCATCCCTGTCAGGACCGCCGACACCAGGATGTACAACACGGTGCAGACAAGCAGCGAAGTAATGATTCCTATCGGCAGGTCTCGCTGCGGGTTCTTCGCTTCTTGCGCAGTGGTTGAGACCGCGTCGAATCCGATGTACGCAAAGAAAATGTATGCGGCGCCAGCGCCGATGCCCGATAAGCCATATGGAGCAAAGCTCGACCAGCTCATGCCCCAGTTTCCTTTGCTGACGTACGCGAAGCCGAGGGCAATCACAAACAGCACCACCGAAACTTTGATCACGACGATAGTCGCATTGAAACGCGCGCTCTCCTTGATTCCAATCGCCAAAATGGTCGTGATGACCATCGCAATAATGAAGGCAGGCACATTGATGCCGATTTCGTGCCCGAAAAGAATCGGCGCGGCAAGCAGATCGTGAGCTCGCTGCAACAGCTCCGGCGATTGCGCTCCCATGATCGCGGTCACTTTTGCCAAGAACGCCTGCGTCCCTGGAACAAGAGAGGAGTCGGATGCCTGGGCCATTTGGCGCGCGATGATGGTTTCAGCCTGCCGCAGCCCCGTCCAATGGTCGTATGCGAGCCAAAGCGGCATTTTGAGATGAAAGATATTCAGCAGCTCGATAAAGTGGTTCGACCATCCGGAAGAAACGGTGCTGGCACCCATCGCGTATTCGAGGGTCAAATCCCATCCGATGATCCAGGCGAAAATCTCGCCTAAGGTCGCGTAAGCGTAAGTGTAGGCACTGCCCGCGAGTGGGATCATCGCCGCGAACTCTGCATAGCACAGGCCGGCAAAAGCGCACCCCAGCCCGGAAAGCACGAAGGAGAGCATGAGCCCTGGCCCCGCGTAGTGCGCGCCCAGGCCTGAGAGCACGAAAATGCCGGCACCGATAATGGCGCCGACACCCAGCGCAGTCAATTGAAATGCGCCCAGCGTTCGTTTCAGGCTGTGTTCGCCTGTTTCAGCCGCTTCCGCGCACAATAGACTCAGCGGTTTCTTGGCGAGCAGATTTGCCATGTTCTCCTCAAGCGGCAGACGGTTCGGTGACCGTCCGTCGCGAACGCCATGCGAAGTACACCGGAATTCCCAGCAGAACGATGATCAATCCCGGCCAGGTGAATTGCGGTTTGTAGCGCAGTAATACGATATCAATGAAAATTGCGAGCACGATGTAAACCGCCGGAAGAACAGGATATCCGAACGCGCGATACGGTCGTTCGGCATTCGGCTGTTTAATGCGCAACACGAACAATCCTGCAATGGTCAAAATATAAAACACCAGCACAGCAAAAACCACGTAGTCCAATAGTTGTCCGTAACTCCCGGAAACGCACAGGATGCATATCCAGACCATCTGCACCATGAGCGAAACCACAGGCGTCCTATATTTGGGATGCAGTTTCCCCGCGCCGCGGAAGAACAATCCGTCCTTCGCCATGGCGTAATAGACGCGGGCTCCGGAGAGAATGAGGCCATTGTTGCAGCCGAAACTGGACACCATAATGGCGGCAGCCATCAGGTAGCCGGCCACGCCGCCAAACATCTGAGAGAGCGCCGCGGTAGCAACACGGTCTTCAGTCGCATGCTGAATTCCGCGTTGCAGGATCGTTGTGCCATCGGCAGAACCCGTGAGCGGCAGGACATTGAGGTAGATCACATTGCATGCGATGTATAACGCAATCACCACTCCTGTTCCCAGCGCCAGCGAGAGTGGCAGGTTGCGCTTGGGATTGATGACCTCGCCGGCTGTAAAAGTAACGTTGTTCCATGCGTCGGCGGAAAAGAGCGATCCAACTTGCGCGACAGCAAGGATCGTCAGAGTTCCAACCAAGGCGATCGGGCCGGCTGCACCCACTTGCACGGGATGTAGCGTGCCCAGCCCGGCATTGCGCCAAAAATTTGCGCCGAAATTCGCTATCAGAGCTTCTGCATTTCTACCGATGAAGAGACCAACAACCACCAGGCCTAGCAGGGCCGACACTTTTGCTGCTGTAAAAATATTCTGAATAAGCGCGCCAGTCTTGACGCCGAAGATGTTAATGACGGAAAGCGTCACCACCATCAGGATGGCGATCAGGTTTTGAGTATTCAGCCCAACCTGCATGCCGCCGAGCCGCACCGGGCCGATGTCCCACGTCGGAACTGCCCAATGAAGACCAGCGATCCAATGCGTGGAGGAGATGGCTGGAAAGAAAACGCCCACGAACCTGCCGAATGCCACGGCAACCGCCGCAATGGTTCCGGTCTGGATAACGAGAAAGAGCGTCCAGCCGTAGAGGAATCCCCAGAGCGGACCAAGTGCCTCGCGCAGATAAACGTATTGCCCTCCGGCGTGGGGCATCATGGCGGCCAATTCGCCATAGCTCAACGCGGCGACGATAGTTAGGAAACCGGTCAGGACCCAGGCGCCGATCAGCAGGGCCGGCGAGTCCACCTCGCGGGCGATTTCCGCTGAGACGAGAAATATGCCTGAGCCGATCATCGAGCCCATCACCAGCATGGTCGCGCTAGTCAGGCCCAGACCTTTGACGAATTCGCGGTCAGTGGAGGATTCGGTCGGGATTGGAATGGTCTTTGTTTCGGTGCTCAAGAAACCACCGTCGTAGGTCGTTCGTCGTTCGTCGTTCGCAAAAACCATAGCCTGTTGACGTCCCCCGGTTGCCGCAAGCACAAGCACACTGCTCGGGTTTTGCCAACGACCAAGGACGAACGACCAACGACGATTCTATCGGGCCCGTTCATTCCTACAAGTGCCTCAAAGACTTTACCCTAGAATCCGCAAAAATTCCTCTGTTGATTTTCCTGGGTCGGTTGCCAGGTCGGATATCACCGCCACCGAATCGGCGCCTGCTTCAATCACAGAGTAGCAGTTTGCCCGTGTGATTCCACCGATTGCGACCAGAGGTCTTTTCGTGAGCCCCCGCGCGGTTCGCACGCCATCGAGCCCAACGAGTGGATCCGGATTGGCTTTGCTTGAGGTGGCAAATACCGGGCCGATAGCAATGTAGTCGGCTGAGGTTTTGTCTGCCTTTGCGACCTGTTCCGCATTGTGGGTCGAAACACCCAGCCAGCGCTCGGGACCGATGATCTTGCGCGCACTGTCTGGTGAGAGATCGTCTTGTCCGACGTGCACCCCATCGAACTCCGCCGCCAAGCAAAGATCAGCGCGATCATTCATGATCAGCCGAAGGTGTGGCGCGGACGCCCTCGTCCGCGAAACGGATTCCGTCAATTGTCTTGCCTGATCGAGGATTATCTTCGCGTTGCCTGATTTATTGCGGTACTGAATCAATGTCACGCCTGCTGCCACAAGTTCTTCGGCCGCCGACAGCAACTCCCTTTTAGTCGAAAAGCACGATGCATCGAGAATCGCATACAGACGTGGCATCAAGGTCATGGGAAGCAATGCCAAGGCTCAGCCTTGTTTGCCGTTGCGCGCGAAAAATCGTTCAATAAACGTCGTATCAGTGTGCCCGGCGCGGAATTCAGGATCGGCGAGAATTTTCCGGTGCAGAGGAATCGTGGTGTACACGCCTTCTACGATGAACATTCCCAATGCGCGCGACATGCGCGAGATGGCTTCATCGCGGTCCTTGCCACGAACCACTAATTTTGCAATGAGCGAGTCGTAATATGGGGGAATCGTGCCTTCTGCATATGCCGCCGTGTCCACGCGCACTCCGGTGCCACCGGGAGGATGGAAGGTCGTGATTTTTCCTGCGGAAGGCGTGAACTTTTCCGGATGCTCGGCGTTAATGCGGCACTCTATAGCGTGGCCGCGATGGACAATAGGCCCGTGGAGCACATTTTCCAGAGTTTCGCCGGCCGCGAGTAAGATTTGACTCTTCACCAAATCAACGTCGGTGACCATCTCCGTAACCGGATGCTCTACCTGTATCCGCGTATTCATCTCGATGAAATACAGCTTCCGATCGGTATCCATCAGGAATTCGATTGTCCCGGCATTTACATAACCGACATCTGAAAGCGTCTTGCACAACACTTGCCCAATTTCTTCCCGCAGTTCCGGGGTGACTTGCGTCGAAGGCGATTCCTCGAGCAGCTTTTGGTGCCGCCGCTGAATGCTGCATTCTCGTTCGCCAAGGCTGGCAACCGTGCCGTATTGGTCGGCCAGAACCTGAAATTCGATATGGCGCGGGTTCTCAACATATTTCTCCATGTAGAGGTCGCCGTTGCCGAATGCCGCTGCAGCCTCTGATTGCGCGGCGTTGAACAGACCGGGCAATTCCTGTTCCGACCGCACGATCCTCATGCCACGGCCACCACCGCCCGCGGAGGCCTTAATGATCACCGGAAATCCGACGGCACGCGCCCATTCCAACGCCTCGCCGTCACCGCCTAGAACGCCATCCGACCCAGGAAGAATGGGTACGCCAGCTTTCTTCATGGCTGCTCGCGCCTTCTCTTTTTCGCCCATAAGGCGCGTCACCTCGGGCGGTGGACCGATAAATTTCAAATGGCAGGTTTCACACACTTCGGCAAAATTGGCATTCTCAGAAAGCAAGCCGTAGCCCGGATGAATCGCGTCCACGTTAGCAATTTCGGCGGCGCTGATTACGGCGGGAATGTTGAGATAACTCTGGGCCAGCTGCGGAGGTCCAATGCAGATGGCTTCATCGGCAAAACGCACATGCAACGAATTTCGGTCGGCATCGCTGTAGATCGCCACCGTGCGGATGCCGAGCTCCTTGCAGGCGCAAATGACCCGCAGAGCGATTTCACCACGATTGGCAATCAGGATCTTTTTGAACATTGACGTTGATTTCGGGTCATATCACGGGCGGGGACGCCCGTGCCTCCAAAGTCCAGAATGCTAGAGGCGCGGACGTCCCCGCCCGTGCTTATGTTTGTCATTTCTTCGGCCGAATCGCGAACAACTCCTGTCCGTACTCGATCGGTTGCCCATTCTTGACCAGGCTTTTCACGATCTCACCTGCGACGTCCGCTTCAATTTCATTCATCAGCTTCATTGCCTCAACAATGCACAGCACTTGACCTGCTTCAACTGAGTCCCCCGGCTTCACGAAGGGAGGCGACCCAGGAGATGGTGATTCGTAATACGTTCCCACAATCGGCGAACGCACGATGTGAAGATCTTCCGGTGCAGGAACCGCCTGGGCAGGCGGCGGAGGCGGCGCAGTTCCGGCTCCCTGTCCGGCTGAAACCGCGACAGGATGCTGAGCGACAGGCACAGCCGCAGAATGGAGCGCGATAATCCGGTCCGCCCCACCCTGGCTCACTTCTGCCGCACCGCGCCTGATTCGCAGCTTCACATCGCCGCGCTCCAGCTCGAACTCGGTGATTTCTTCTTCTTTGAGGAACTGTATGAGTTCCTTGATCTCTTTAAGGTTCATCCGTTTGAGAGGCTGGCGAGTGGCCGGTCCAGTCGTATCCGCAAGCCCTAGAAATGCGCGGTTCGCCTTCCGCGCACACAGGAAAAATCAGATTGTAATCAGATCCTTAGAGCAAGCTGTAACAATCTCGCAGCCCGTCTCCGTCACCACAACCGTGTCTTCGATGCGCACACCAAACTCGCCTGCCAGGTAGGCTCCAGGCTCAATCGTAATCACCATACCGGCTCGCAAAAGCTCTTTCTGCCCGGATGCGATGCGCGGAGCCTCGTGAATTTCCAGGCCCACGCCATGACCCGTAGAATGCGTGAAATACTTTCCCAAGCTTTTCCTTTTCAGCACCTTGCGAGCCGCTCGATCAACTTCGCCAGTGGTTGCTCCCGGCCTCACAGCTTCGAGGGCCGCCTGCTGCGCTTCGCGAACGGCATTGTAAACCCGCCGCGCCTTCAACAACGGACGCCCTACGTGAACCATCCGCGTCATGTCCGAACAATAGCCCGCGAGTATAACACCGAAATCACACACCACGAATCCGCGGGGCGGAATCGCTGCGGTTGAGGCGCGTCCGTGCGGCAATGCCGACCTTTTGCCTCCCGCGACGATGGTTGGAAACGCCATTTGCTCTGCGCCGCGTTTCCTGGCGGTAAACTCAATTTCTCCAGCGACTTCCGCTTCAGAAACTCCTGGCCTCAGCACGGTCTTTACGCGATCGAACAGTTCAGAGCCCAGCTGGCACGCAGCCCGGATCCGGTCGATTTCGTCAGCGTCCTTGATCTGTCGTAGCCCTTCGATCATAGGAGGAGCATCTATCAGCCTCGACTTGTTCCCCAAGGCTGCTGCCAATGATGTTCGCTCTGCGATCGTCAAATGCGCTGCCTCGACGCCAATCTTGCGCAACCGAGCTTCATCAGCAAGCCATTCCCCCGCAGCGACAAGCGCAGATTTTCGGACGATTCTGACGTGGCAGCCGTGCACCTCCGCACGAACCTGCTCGGCGTAACGGCCGTCGGTGAAAAAGGTCACACCGCCGTAGGTCGCCAATACGGTCCCGGAGCTGCCTGTGAACCCGCAGAGATAGCGGATATTCGGCAGGTGCGTGATCAGAAGCGCGTCCAGCTTGCGTTGCTCCATGACGTGACGCAACCGGCCAAGCCGACCTTCGTGATCCATGAATACAACTTTATCTCAGATGAAAAATGATCCGAACAAAGCATAGCCAGTCCCTTTATATTCAAGTACTTAGTTAAGTCTTCACCTTTCACAGCATATTTTCAACAGTTCGTTTAGACTGTCTTCGATTGCGCCACCGCGGCATTAGGTGAATTCATGACAGCAGAGGTTGACCGCTCCCAGGACCGCGATACGTGCCGGAAGTTAATCAGCCTCGGTTATGCACGTTTTAACCGGGTGAGGCTTTATGGCCAGGAAATGAAACTGGTTTCCGATCCGTTTCCCGAAGAAGGTGGAATCGTGGTTGAAGTGGTCAGTACCAACGAGTCCGCATCACGCAGAGTAAAGCTCCCGCTATCGATCTTGCAGATGGCGGCCTCTAAGCGAATCGCCTAACGAAAATTCCCTACAAAACAATCCGCCGGTTCCTGACATTTTCAGGATTCCGGCGGCTGCTTGCTACTAAGTCAAGTCTTTATCCGAACGCGAATTTTGCGAACGGATTTGTCGGGTTATGTCTCAATCAGGCGCGGGGTGATGAAGAAGATCAATTCCTGAGTCGAAGTAGTGACAGCCTGATCCTTGAACAGATTGCCGAGCCACGGAATGTTGCCAAGCACCGGTACCTGTCTAGTGGCGACAGAGTTGTTGGTTTGAATTACGCCGCCGATCACCACCGTTCCACCATCCGTAATTAGTACCTGGGTGGTCGCTTGCTGTGTGATCAAGGTTGGATTGCCGCCGACCTCATGACCGAAGTCTGGGGTCGTGTTCTCGACGTCCACATTCAAGAAGATCGTGTTCTCTGCTGTGATCTGCGGTGTCACGGTCAAGCGTAGGAAAGCATCAATGTAGGTCGTTGTAGAAGGGCCCCCCAGCTGGGCCTGAGTAACCACCGGAATGCGCACACCCTGTTTCACGACTGCCATGATGTTGTTCTGTGTGACCACTCGCGGCCTGGACAGAATCTTCAACAGCCCTCGAGATTCGGCCATAGTGAGGACCGCATCCAATTGAACAGCTCTGCTGATGTTCGCAATGCCGATACCGCTGGTTGTTCCGACCGCTCCCAGATTTGAGAAGAGAGGTACATTTGTTGTTGTACCAGCGACGGTTGCTGGTAGAGTCTTTCCCTGTTGACCGGTCACAGCAGTCGCAGCGTTACCCCACCCAATGCCTAACTGCGTACCGATGTCGCGGGCAAAGCTGCGCGTCGCAGCCACCACACGCGCTTCAATTTCCACTTCCTGTGTCTTGCGGTCAAGTTGCGCGATCAGCCGGTCAATCGACGGAATCACTGCTGGAATGTCCGAGATGATAACCGAGTTCGTGCGTTCATCGGCCACTACATCACCGCGCTGGCTCAGGAACTTCTTGAGCGTCGTCGCAACGTCACGGGAATGCGCGTAGCTCAAGAAACGAGTGATCTGGACTTTTTCGACCGCGAGGGCTTCGGCTTCCTGCGCGGCACGGCGGGCTTCTGCCTCTTTGCGCAGCGTGTCCACCGTCGCGATGCGCAGCACGTTGCCGTCAAGCTGACGTGACAACGTATTGTTCTTCAGAACGATGTCCAGAGCCTGGTCCCACGGCACGTCATCCAGCACGATCGTCAACGTACCTTTCACATCGGGATCAAGCACGACGTTCAATCCACTGATCTCGTGGATCAGACGGAAGAAGTCTTTCAGGTCAACATCCTTCAGGTTTACCGAGATGGGCTCGCCGGTATATTTAGGGCCGTTCGTCGCCTGAGGATGGGTCTTCTGTTCGGCGGCGAGATTGACTGCTGGTTGAATTCCAGCGCTTGCAGCTGGAGCGGACGCCGTGCTTGAAGACTGATCAGCCCCCTGCATCGCCGCGTTCGCTGCGGGCAGCAGGTTTCCTTCTGGTCTTTCAACGAACTTCGACGCCGCATCTACCGTGCGTACAGGAGGCTCGATGCTGGCAACATCTTTCTTCGGCGCGTACGCGGGGTCCACCACCACGAAGTTGATTGCCGCGGTTTTGCTCGGCTCCGGTTTCAGTTCGGCTGGAGGCAACAGCGTGGCCGTGGTCACCGGTGTCGCCGCCTTCGCCGGTACGCTTGTATTCTGCGCGGCCGGAGACAACTGCAGCTTTAGCGTCAGCTTGTCGCTCGGGCCCGGCACCAACTCATACTTGCAGAGCCGATCCAGGTCCACCACCACGCGTGTTGTCGCGCTGGCGTCGGTCCCAATGCGCACGCTGTTCACGCCGTTGTTGCCGACATGAATGCGATTCATCGAGGTGGCCACTGCCGTGTTCGGCAGGTCCACGACGATCCGCGCTGGAGAGGAAAGTGTCTCCACCTTGGGCGTGACTGCACCTTTGGCCGTCATCTCGATGCTGATGCCGCTATCTCCGGGCACTACCGCAACCTTCTGCAACGCAGCGCGCGTCGCCGTTGGTTCCGTCCCTGGAGTCTGCGCGCCTGCCGCCAGTACAATGGCCAGCAGCGCGATTATTGTTCCCAGCGTTTGCTTTCGCATTTCCCGTCTCCCCGCCTTCATCTGCTCAGTCTTGTAATTTTCGTTACCAAACTTGTCGGCCCCTGAATTCTTAACCCGCTGGCCGAGTAATTGTCTTTGTAATATCTCTGGTTAGCGACTTGCCTAACCTGTCATGGAACGTTTCCTTGAAAACGATGGAATCGCCGGTGATCTTTACAACGTAACCGTTGAACACCGGGTCGTTCTCGCGCAGGAAATAAGCCTTGTCCAGTGCATTCACGACTACCGCAATCATTCCCACGTCTGATTTCACAACTCCCTTGAGGGCGATCTGGTCAATGGCCAGGCAGCGCTTGCCGGAGCTGCATCCCGAACCCACCGCTCCCAGGTTGACAACCGGACTGATGAACGGGTCCCGCCGACCCACAGCGTTAATGGCCTTCGGAACCTGCTTCTTGTCAGTGTCTGTCGTTTTGGTGTCCTGGACGGCTACTGTTGTCTGAGTCTGGACTGAACCCTTGGCTCCCGCCATCGGCTTTGGCGATTCCTTTACTGGAACTTTCACCGGAACTTTTGCCTCAGCCACTTTTTTTGCCGGCACAGGAGAGGGCTT
>QHZR01000118.1 GCA_003224755.1 Acidobacteriota bacterium | reverse complement strand
GGCGTCCTCCGCCGGCGAAAAGAGCAACTCGAAGGCGAGATAGAGCGCTTTGCTGACGGTATAGCTCGCGGCGGACCGCTCGATGCACTGGTGCAGCAAATCGCCGTGCGCGAAAAGGAACTGAAGGCAATCAGCAATCGCCTGCTCTCTGCGAGCTCTGCTTCAATTGAAGGCCAGCTCCGCGAACTTCGCCAGTTCGTCGAAAAAGGCATCTCCGATTTGCGCTCACAGTTGAACCGCGACACAGCTCTGGCGAAAACGGAGCTACAGAAACACCTCAGCGAAGTCCGCATGACGCCGACGAAAGAAGGAGAAGATTGGCACTATGTCGCGGAGGGGGATTGGGATTTGCTAGGAACTGGCCCGAACGCGCCAGTTCTAGGACTGGCGCATTCGGATGGTTGCGGGGGTCAGATTTGAACTGACGACCTTCGGGTTATGAGCCGGATAAAATATTAGCCCGTCTTTGCTTCTCAATGACTTACGTATGTGTTGATCGACCTACTTCACGGGTGTTCTTTGGTGGTTTGTTCCCAATTTGTTCTCGATTTGTTCCCAGTTCGACTGCACTCCTTCAGTGAGACAGTTTTCGATGGGCACACTTGCAGTGATCATTCCGTCGTAGCGTCATCACGCTTATGGGGTCCCCAGACATATTTGCCGGAACGGTCAATGTAGCCAACGCCCGTGTCCTTGGTCTGCACCTGAGCCAATCCGTTATGGAACGGCTTGACGTTCCAGAATTCCTGAGGTGCGATCACGATTTTTCCCGCCGCATCGATGTAGCCCCATTTCTTTCCGGTCTGAACGGCGGCTAGCCCTTCAGAAAAACCATACGTGAGGTCGAACTGTGGCGGGATGACGGTCTTTCCGTTACGGTCGATGAAACCGTATTTTTTCCCGAATAGCCAGCGTGACAGACCGTCCGTGAAATCGCCCCACGCTGAGGCGCAGTCTTGCTGTCCCCCAGGAGCGGGCGGACGGAGAACTAGGTCGCCCCTCTTATCGATATAGCCGCAATCGTTCTTTCGGTTCACTGGCGCGAGCCCGAACTGGAAGCTGCTGGCCCAATCGAAGCGCGGCAGAATCGCCCAATTACCAGACTTGTCAATGAAGCCCCATCCTTTGTTGCCGGATTCGGACTCCGTGGCCGCGGCCAAGCCCTCAGAGAATGGGTACACATACGTGAATCGCGCCGGTATGACGAGCTTTCCGCTCTTGTCGATGAAGCCTTTGCGCGGCGGAATGGTCTTATCCTCAACTTCGATCATCGCCAGGCCATCGTGGAAGGCCGATTCTTCACCACTGTTATCACTGAGCATGCGGCCAGAGATCGGTGGTATGACAATCTTGCTGGTTTGGTCGATGTAGCCCCAGCGACCGTCATAGCCCAGGACCGTGCCAGTGACCTGCACGTGAGCCACCCCCTCATGGAACTCCTCAGCCCATGGGAACGTTGGCTCGATGACTATGTTGCCGGCCGAATTGATGTAACCCCAGCGTCCATCCCTCTCGAATCTCGCAAGTCCTTCGGAGAATTCTCCGACAGTGTCAAAACAGAGGGGGATGACAATCTGGCCAGTACGGTCAATGAACCCGCCGCGTCCCTGCTCATAGACTTCGAAGAGAGCATCGGTCTGCGAAGAGATGGAGGAGTGGCTGCTGCGCCAGGCTTTCAGGCACTCCATATCCCTCGGAGTACCGGCGGCGATTAGCGTCCCTTCCGGCGAAATCTCACGTCCAGAGCACCCGCCATTGTTCACTCGATAGTCGGCGCACTCGCCTTCACCGAAATCGTCAGGCGTCCACTTCAATAGACCGCGGAACCACTCGTATCGCCAGAGAAGAAGATGGCGGTCCGGAAAGATGAGCCAGTCCGCTCCATCAATCTTCAACAATGCGATCTGTGACTGTTGAGCGTGAACCTTTTCAACGAGATCACCCCGCTCCCGAAGTTGCATGTCTTTAGTGAAGGTCTGCATGGCGTGTTCGCCTAGGGAAAGCCCATGCACATTGAATAGATATGCGTGCCTATCGGGGTGCTTGCGAAGCCAATCCATCAGCCATGTGACGGAGAGCGTGAGGTCCTCATATCGTGATCCTGTTTTGAGGAACTCATCGACTCCTTGGACTTTGCCGTCCTCTGAAAGGAAAATGCCCTCAACCGCCAAGTTAGGAGGAAAGTCGGGCCTATACAGAGTGACGTGGAGGTTCGTTTCGTGTGGGCCCTTAGCACGCCATGAAAGGCCAAACTCTGCGTCATGATAAGGGTTGATGTCACTCGCGGTGATGGTGTACCGACTGCGAAGGTTCGCAAGCGAATCGCCGGCGCGGTCTTCGGCGCCGATTTGCTTCCATTGCTTGTCAATGCGGTTCATCACGGCGTCAGCTAGATGAGAACCGAGTTCAGGGCCAGCAAGCCTCTCTTTGTTTGCACTCTTTGGCGGAAGGAGTGCCGAAATCGCTCGCGAGATGTCGGCGTTGTAGGTTTCTAAATTTTTGGATCCGTGGATTGTCCACGGAATCATGAATTCGTAGTACGAGTGCGAAGTCAATGTGAGCTGGGAATCATCAGAGAATTTAATCTTGACCTCAGCACTCGGATAGTCGTCAAAGCTGGTGTATGTAAAAAGGCTTGAAAGAGCGCCGCTGATCTTCTCGGGGTCGGTAAATGTTGATTGGAACAACGCCTTTTGGCGTGCGGTAGCATCTCGCATCTTCCATTGATCTTTGACAAGTGCTAATTGGAATTGAAGCCAACTCTTGGTTATCCCCAAGTTTGCGGGATCGGGTTTGGAAATCGGTGGCGCTTCAGCGGCGGATACGAGCGCCTGTACTAGGGCTGGCTTCACCGGTTTGCCGTCACGTTGGAAGCCATCGGGAGTTTCCAGGATCGTCACAGTTAGGTCTTGAGGTGTTCCAAGGCCTCCCCAGTGGGTATGAATTACAATCTCTCGAACCTTCTTATCAGCTTGAGCAGGCAAACTCGCACTTAGAACGAGCAAGCTGAGTCCGATCCAACGCTCTCGAGAGAGCATGGAGACATTCTCTCCCATTCGTCCGACCTTCTGTTGAGGGTTTTTCGATTGCGGAACTTGGAGCGAAGCCTGTGCCATCTCGCGGCAGTGGCCATGGTGGCCATGTAAGCCTGAACTACCGACCTCGCCCTTATCAGGGTAGCGTGGTTAGGTTTTACAACTTACAAGCCCGCGGGGACTGCCAAACTACGCGGAAGTCGAATAAGACGTGGGTTTTTGTGGGTTGGGTTGTGGGTTGGAAAAAGTCCACGAACTCCAAGCAGCCCCTACATTCATTTCCAGAACCCCGTTTCTTGCCCGTGATACGCAGTGTCCGATTATCTGACGCTGCGAACGTCAGTTAATGCGAACTGTTGCCAAAATCCATACGTTGGGCAACGAAACGAGTGGGGATACAATCCTACCGATGAAAGTACGGGAGGAATGCATGCTAGGCATTTGCGAGAAGCAACCACTGAGGGCAACGTCGAAAATGGTTCACTGCAAGCACCTTACCATTGTCCTCGCCCTGCTTTGCGTACCTCCAATTGGGACCCTGGCGCAAAAGGCGGATACGGCTCAGAACCCGCCTGCACCTCTGGGCAAGTTGGTCGATGTCGGTGGCTATCGAGTCCATCTCTATTGCACCGGTACGGGTAGCCCTACTGTCGTTATCGTCGGCGCAGGTTTTTCTTTCAATTGGGGGCTTGTCCAACCCGAAGTCGCGAGATTTACGCAGGTGTGTTCGTATGACCACTCAGGAATTGGTTGGAGCGATTCCGGTCCGAAAGACTCCTGTTCCATCAGGGTCAGCGAGGTACACACCGCATTGAAGAACGCCGGGATCCAGGGGCCTTACGTCCTCGTCGGCCACTCACTGGGCGCATTGGTTGCACGCCTCTACGCTGGCCAATACCCAGACGAGGTAGCCGGCATGGTTTTTGCAGATCACGCGATGACTTTTCCCATGGTGCCGCGCCTGATCTCTCCCGGTGATAAAGCAGTCCCACTTCCGCCTCCAATGCCCAGCACTGCCGACAGCACGGGGCCAATTGGAAAACCAATGGGAATTGAGAGCGATCCGAACTTCAGCAAATTATCCGACCGCGATCGCGAGCTTCATCGTTGGGCAATGTCGCAGCCCCGGAATCAAATGGCTCTGCGGGCAAATATGGAGACGTCGGCAGCATGCGCTGCGCAAGCCGACGCACTCCTCAAGGAACACCCTCACGCGCTCGGCGACAAGCCGCTCGTCGATGTCAGCACGGATTGGAACCGCGGCCCCGATTACGTCAAATTGCAGAATGTTCTGTTGTCCCTTTCTCAAAACAGCAAGGAGATGATTGCCGAGAAGAGCAGCCATTTCGTCATCATCGACAGGCCTGACGTTGTCATTGATGCGATCCGTCAAGTCGTGGAGTCGGTTCGCAATAACTCCAAGCTCTGAAACAACGTTCTACCACAGACTATCTGCGTGGATGTCACTGTTCCGCAGGGTTGCAGATTCAAGCGTTCGGTGACGACCACCAAATATTGAGCAAGCTTCCGCAGCGTGCTTCGTGGCGCCCCCTGTTCGGCCCGGTGGCGGAGATAAGCTAACCGTGCTTCTCGGAGCGGGCCCGAGAGTTCGCGCCGAAGAGCATCTGAGCGTTGAAAAATCTGATCGAACATGGTCGTACCTCCTTGGGATGAAGATTCGACCAGTATGCCTTCACGGGATGTGCGCACTCCCTGCGTAGCTCCGTGGTGGGCTTTCGAGCAGTTCATGGTTCGGCGTGAATCGATTTCCGCGAGATTTCAGCATGGGGCGAAGCCAATACTTCCTCTATTGACATACCTCCACTTCTAGGACTATCTTTGCCACTACCAAGTTGTCTAGGGGTGCGTTTGCATGGCAAGGAATGATCTGCAGGGAAGTCTCGACCTCCTGGTTCTCAAGACCCTCTCGCAAATGGAAGAACTCCACGGATACGGAATTGTCCTGCACATCCAAAGAGCATCCGATGAACTACTGTCCGTGGAGGAGGGTTCGCTCTATCCGGCGCTGCACCGCATGGAGATGAGCGGATGGATCCGCTCGGAGTGGAAAGTCACGGACACAAATCGTAAGGCCAAGTATTACCGGCTGACGCCTGCCGGACAGAAAGAATTGCAGAGCGCGGAAAAGAGCTTTGAACAGCTCGTCAAAGGGATCCGCGCCATCCTGCGCTACGCATGAGGTAACCCATGTCCATTTTTCGCCGCATCGTGAATACATTCTCCCGCTCGAAGTTGCATCAGGAAATAGACGCGGAAATGCAATCGCACGTCGAAATGCGGATTGCGGACAACATTGCTGCAGGGATGACACCCGAAGGGGCTCGCCGCGATGCCCTGATTCGTTTCGGGAATCGAGTTGTGATGAGGGAGCGCATCACAGCTGCGGACGCGGCGACGGCTTTCGATTCCTTCGGGCGTGATCTGCGCTACGCCGGGCGGCAGTTGCGCCGGTCGCCGGCATTCACGGCCACCGCCTTGGTGACGCTCACTTTGGGAATCGGCGCCAACGTCATCGTGTTCAGCGTTCTGAATGCGCTGCTTCTGAAACCGCTCGATGTGCCGCAGCCGGACCGCCTTTACAACGTCGTGCATAAAGAAGCGGGATACGACAATCAGTCTTATCCGGACTATGTGGATTTTCAGACCAAGAATTCGACTTTTAGCGATATGGCAGCCTACAGGTTCGAGATCGCGGGCTTCAGCGCAGGAAACGTCGCCTACCAATGCTCGTACTATCGAGTCTCCGGCAATTACTTTGACATGCTAGGCGTTCAGCCTGCGCAAGGGCGGCTCTTTCACGCGAGCGACGAACACGGACCGAACTCGGCTCCCTACATCGTCTTGAGTAATGACTTTTGGCGCAGCCGGCTCGGTTCTGATCCCGGCATCGTTGGCAGCAAAGTCGAAATAAACAAGCACCCGTTTACCGTCCTTGGAGTTGCGCCGCCCGGCTTTCATGGAATCGATGCGTTTCTATGGCCAGACTTCTGGATGCCCATCGTCGACAACCCGGACAATGAGGGATCGGATTTTCTTTCATGGCGTGGGTCGCACAATCTCTGGGTCGTGGGCAGGCTGAAGCCGGATGTAACTCCACAGCAAGCCACCGACAATCTCAACGCGATCGCAACCCAAATGGCTGGGCAGGATCCTGCGGATGATGGCTTGAGCGCGAGGCTTACGAAACCTGGCTTGATGGGAGACATGCTCGGTGATCCTGCGCGGTCGTTTCTGGCTGGGATTATGCTGCTTGCATTTCTGGTGTTGCTGGCTGCGTGTGCGAACCTCGCAAGCCTCTTTTCTGCGCGTACCGCCGACCGCAGTCGTGAATTGGCGATCCGGCTTGCCATTGGCTCCAGCCGGTGGCACGTCCTAAGGCAGCTGCTGGCCGAAGCGGTCTTGCTTTCTGCTCTGGGTGGCGCTCTGGGAGCCATCTTCTCGGTCGAGCTGCTGCAGGCGTTGACGCGCTGGCACCCTTTCCCGGAATTCCCAATCCGCGTAGCCGCTAGCCCGGACCTAAAGGTCTACTTCGTCGCTCTGCTGCTTTCCATCGGGAGTGGAATGCTGTGGGGCCTGGTCCCCATGCGGCAAGTTTGGGCGACAAACTATTCGCAGGTGATGAAGACTGGCGCGGCAGGCACGATGGTCTTTCGCCGCTTCACACTTCGTGATCTGCTCCTGGGCATTCAGATTACGCTCTGCACCTTGCTTGTGACCGCTTCCTTGGTGGCTTTGCGTGGGATGCAGCGCTCGCTGCACGCGCCGCTCGGCTTCCAGCCGCAGGGCGCGATTCTGGCTCAGACCGATTTGCACATGGGGGGACATTTCGGAGCTTCGGTCCTGCTGATTCGAAAGCGAATGCTGGAGGAAGCTGCCCGCATCCCCGGCGTTACGTCCGCGGGGATTATTGACGGAACGCCGCTGGGGACAGGCGGGAGCAGTACACTGATTTATCGTATGGGGACAACCGATTTCCGGCAGTCCAACAGCGCTTTCGGCGCAAAATATTTCTCCATCTCGCCCCGCTATCTGGATGCTGCCGGCACGCGTTTAATGGCTGGGCGAGACTTTACTTGGCACGACGATGCCAAGGCTCCTAAAGTTGCCATCATCAACCAGACCTTCGCGCACGCCATGTTTGGAAACAATCCGGCGCTTGGACGTCAGTTCATGATGGGAGATAAGGTCCCTTGTGAGATTGTTGGCGTTGTCGAAAACGGAAAATATGATTCGCTCACGGAACCCCCCTGGCCCGCGGTGTTCTTCCCTCTCGAGCAGAATCCGAACAGCTACACGTCTCTAGTGCTGCGGTCGCAACTATCAACAGTGGAAGTCATGCTCGAACTCAGACGAACGCTGGCGCAAATAGACCCAACCTTGCCGTTTGTCTTCCACACCTGGCCTGACGCGCTCGCACTGGTATTGTTTCCGGCACGTGTGGCCACCGCAACACTCGGAGTGATGGGTTTGTTGGCGGCCATGCTGGCGGTCACTGGAGTCTTCGGAATGGCGATGTATTCCGTCTCGAAGCGAATGAGAGAGTTTGGAATCCGCGTGGCAGTAGGAGCCCAGCCGGTCCAGCTTATGCGCTCAGCCCTGAGCCGTCCTCTTATTTTACTGCTTTCGGGATCAGCGGCTGGCTTGCTCCTGGGCGCGATGGCTAGCCAATTGTTGGCGCAGATTGTGTACCAGGCCACGCCGCGTGATCCGGTGGTATTTGCTGGGGTAATGACAACGATGGCCCTGTTAGGTTTCGTGGCGACCTGGATTCCCGCACAGCGCGCCTTACGCGTTCATCCAACAGAATTGCTCAGACAAGAGTAATGTGAGCAATCACTTTGCCTCTAGGATTATTCCTGAACTGCCGGCTGCACCCCGAACGCCCCCCACCCGCTCCACCCGGTTGTTATGTGGCCCTCAAAGAAGGGGAGTGTGCTAAACACAGCAGGTTCCATATCCAAAGCCTCATTTTCACAAGCACCACATAACGGCTGTAACCGCGCGATTTCAAATGCATGAGCAACCGTCAGCTTGTCTTCATAGAATGCCTGCTTGGCTTCGGCAATGAGCTGAATCAAGCGCAGTCTTCCGCTTTATGTTTGATTTTCACTCATGTGGGCAAAGAAGGCTCTGTTGCCAGAATTTGGTGCTTGGCGATAAGAATACACAACATAACTTCGCTACGGTAGGAAATGGATGAGTACTCGGAGAAGCATCGTAGACATCCTAAACTCGCACTTCATTCGTATCGCAACGCCACCAGTGGGTCCATGCGCATCGCCCGTCGCGCCGGGATGTAACATGCGGCGAGAGCCACGATTATCAAGAGTGCCGCGACGGCGCTAAGGGTCACCGGATCATTGGCAGTTACACCGAACAGCAAGCCTGACATCAGCTGTGTCAACCCGAGCGCTGAACCAATGCCTACCACAACGCCGACGGAAATCAGCTTCGTCCCTTGAATCAAAACGAGGCTCAAGACATCTCTTTGCTGCGCCCCGAGCGTCATGCGAATGCCGATGTCATGCGTGCTTTGCGTCACGACATAGGCCATCACGCTATACAATCCAACTGCAGCCAGCACGACAGCGAGTGCGGCAAAAATCCCGAGCAGAGTCGCCTCAAGGCGCGGCTGAGCGAGTGATTTGGAGATGAGGTTTTCGATCGGCAGAACCTCTGTGACCGGCATGTCTGCGTCGATGGAATGAATGGCAGAGACGATGGGCTTCGTGGAGTTCTCTGGCGCGGTCACCGTGCGCACGACAAAGCTGAGTGGGGATATGGGCAGGAACTGTGACAGGTCGGTAGCTTTCATCGCGCTCACGCAGAAGTAAACCGAGGCACGCGGAGGTTCGGCGAGGCCGAACTGGCGTTCGGCGGCGGCGATGCCCACGATGCGGAGCCAGCGATCAGGACCATCCCAGAGGGAAACGCTTTGGCCGATGGCATCTCCTTTGGGAAAATAGCGATCAGCGAGAATGCGATTGATGACGGCAACGTGAGCGCCAGATGCGTCGTCCTGATTGCTGAGATCACGGCCGCGAAGTATGGGTACGTTCATCGTCGAAAGATAACCGGCGCTAACGATGCGCATTTCGGCTTCCTGTCCTTGTTCCGGCTTTGGAGCTGGGCGGCCAGCGATACCGAAATCGCCGTTGATGTTGTTCCCTGAGAAGGGGAGATATACGACACTGCTCCCCGAAATGACGCCGGGGAGCGCCTCAATCCGGCGAAGCATTTCGCGAATGGATGCGAGGCGAGCAGGGACCTGAGCCGGTGTGGTGTTCGGCATGTAAAGCTGCATGGAGAGTACGTTATGTGGGTCGAACCCCGGCGCGACGCGAAGCAACGACGCGAATGACCGAATCATGAGTCCGCCGCCCACCAAAAGCAACATCGCTGCCGCAATTTCGAAAACGACGAGGGAGCTTTTGAAGCGCGACATCGCACCAGCGGAACCAGAACGTCCGCCCGCTTCTTTCAGGACGTCGTTCAAAGTGACGCGGCGAGACTGGAGGGCGGGCGCAAGACCGAAGAGCAGGCCCGTGACCAGAGAGAGCGCCGTGGTGAAGAGCAGAACGCGGGCGCCTATGTGAATCGGCCCGGAACTTTGCAGCATATCCTCAGGAGCAACGGCCAATAGTGCGGGCGTACCAGCCCAAGCAAGCGCAAGGCCCAGAGTGGCACCGGCGACTGCTAGTGTGACGCTTTCAGTAAGCGACTGACGAACAAGGCGGGCCCGACGCGCACCCAATGCAGCCCGAACGGCCATCTCCTTGCGGCGTGTGCTTCCACGCGCGAGCAACAGATTCGCCACGTTTACGCGGGCCATCAGCAGAACAAAGCCCACCGCTGCGAGAAGGATTAACAGAGCAGATCGGACGTTCGAAACGCGAAGCTGTCCGAGCGAATCTACGCAAACGCCACGAGTTGAGTTTGTATCAGGGTATTGCTTTCGGAGCGCCGCCGCGATCGTATCCATGTCTGCTCTAGCTGCCGTGAGGGAAACATCCGGCCTGAGCCGACCAATTACATCGAGCCAGCGGCTGCCACGGTCGTGCATCGTGGGATTATCAGGAGTGATCGGAGTCCACAGCTCTTCATCGCGGAGCGGAACAAAATCATGGGAAGTGACGCCGGCAACCGCGTAGATCTGGCCGCTGAGGGTTAGAGTTTTTCCGATAATACTCGGGTCAGCTCCAAAAATGCGCCGCCAGAGCCCGTGGCTCAAAACAACGACGCGCGCGGCGCCGGGTTTAAAATCGTCGCTGTCGAACAATCGCCCTCGCTCTGGCTGCGCGTCAAAGATGCTCAGAAAATCGACAGACACATTCAGAGCGCGAATGCGTTGCGGTTCGTTTGCGCCAGTGAGATTGAGCCCGTCCGCGAAAGCTGCGGCTAAGCTGGAGAATGAACGGCTTTGTGCGCGCCAATCTTCAAAATCCGGGCCGGAGGCCGTGCCCCAGCCGCCCGTTCCCCAAGCAGTCGAAGTCTCGTGAAGTTGTACTATTTGCTGCGCGTCTGGATAAGGCAGGGGGTGCAGCAAAACCCCGTTGATGACGGAGAAGATCGCAGTGTTGGCGCCGATGCCGAGGGCAAGCGTAAGGACTGCGACAGCCGTGAAACCAGGATTCTTACGCAGCATGCGAGCAGCGAAGCGTAAATCTTGCCACGACGTCTCAACAAACGATTCCCAGCTGCCAGAGCGGACCACTTCCTTTGCAAGTTCGAGACTGCCGCGCTCTAATCGCACTTCGCGAAGGGCATCCTTGCGACTCATGCCTTGTTTCATCTTTTCAGCCGCTTCCATCTCCAAGTAGGCGCCCAGCTCCTCATTCAACTCCCGGTCG
>QHZR01000117.1 GCA_003224755.1 Acidobacteriota bacterium | reverse complement strand
CAGGCATGCGTCCGCGAGCCGCTGTTCACGTGTGTGGATCTCGAGGGCGGACGCGTGGACCGCCTCCGCAATGTGACCGGCCCTGCGCCCTCGGCGGCGGACGTGTTTGCCACTGGCGACGGCAAACTATTTCGCAAACACGGAGCGGTCATCGGAAAGATCTGCAGCGCTCTGAGCTTTAATGTGGACTTCGCCCCCGTGCTCGATCTGGCTTTTCCGGCTTCGCGCCCGGTAATGACTTCGCGGGCTTTTTCTACCGACCCCAAAGCGGTGGTCCGTTATGCGCGAGAGTTTCTGGCGGGACTGCGGTCTGCGGGCGTCATGGGGGCGGGCAAGCACTTCCCGGGCCTTGGGGAAGGCAACCTCGACTCGCACCACGATTTGCCGGTGATTAAAAAATCTTTCAATCGGCTGTGGGCGGAAGATCTCGCCCCATACCGCACTATGAAGCGCGAGCTACCCATGGTACTGGTGAACCACGCCAGTTATCCGGCGGGCACGCGTGACAAACTGCCGGCGTCGCTCTCGAAAAAATGGATCACCGATGTGCTTCGCCGGCGCATCGGCTATCGCGGCCTCATTGTCTCGGACGATCTGGAGATGGGCGGGGTGCTCAAAGCTGCTCCGATCGAAGAAGCCGCGGTCGAGTTCGTTCGTGCAGGCGGAGACTTGTGCCTGATCTGCCATCAGCAGGAGTATGTCGAGCGGGCATATGAGAAGCTCGTCCGCACCGCCGAACACGATATGCGATTTCGCCGGCGCGTGCTTGAATCAGCCAAGCGCGTTGAAGTCTTCAAACGCAAATCGAATGAGCTGAAACGCCGTACACCCGTGCCCTCACCGGAAAAGATCTCACGCCTGTCCACTCAGCTCTGGGAGTTCAGCGAACAGGTCCGCCTGCAAAAGCTCATGGCCACCTCCGCCGGAGCCGGACGATGATTGTCGCGGGGGTGATGAGTGGAACCTCGGCGGATGGAATCGATGTTTCCATCGAGAGCCCCCAACATAAGACGGGTAAAGGCAACGTCCGTTATTCACCGCCGGTCGGACAAGAGTATCCGACCCACATCGACTTTCTCGGGCACGCGCAATTTTCCTATCCGGCGAATGTGCGAAGAATGGTGCTGGCCTCGATGAATTCTGCGAAGGCCAGCGTGGCGGACCTGGCACGCCTGAATTTTCTGCTGGGCGAGCTTTATGCGGATGCTGTTCTTGCGGGCCAGAAGAAATTGCGGTTGCGATGCGATCTCATCGGCTGCCACGGGCAGACGCTCTACCATCAGGGAACGGCGGCGCGGTTCTTGGGAAGACAGTTCGCAGTCACTTGGCAGACAGGAGAAGGGGCCGCGGTGGCGGCGCGCACCGGCATTCCGGTGATCTCCGATTTCCGTCCCGCGGATATGGCCGCCGGCGGCAAGGGCGCGCCGCTGGTTCCGTATCTCGATTACTTGCTCTATCGTGATGCGCGTGTGGGACGGATCGCCCTCAATATTGGCGGTATCGCCAATCTGACTGCCATTCCTGCGAATGCCTCTATCAGAGAAGTTTTCGCCTTCGATACCGGGCCCGGGAACATGGTGATGGACGCCCTCGCCGAGCAGTTGTTCGGACAATCGTACGATAAGGGCGGAGAGATCGCAGCCTCTGGCCGAGTAGATGAGGATGTTCTGGGGCGGTTTATTCGCCACGGTTTTTTCCGGGAGAAGCCCCCAAAGACCGCCGGTCGGGAGGAATTTGGGCGGGAGTGTGTGCGCAAGTTTCTTCATGAATTTACCCACCCTTCAAAAGGCGCGAAGGCTGGGGCAGCCTCGGCTAGGGGACACGATGCTATTGCCACCGCAACTGCCCTGACGGCCCGTTCCATTCAATATGCCATCCGCCGTTTCGTTTTGCCGAAAGCAAACTTTTCCGAGATCATCGTCTCAGGCGGGGGGACGCGCAATCCGACTTTGATGGCTTGGCTGGCGAACGAAATGCGTGAACTCGGCATTACGCTGCATTTGTCAGACGAGTTCGGTATCCCATCGGAAGCAAAGGAAGCGGTTGCCTTCGCAGTGTTAGGGTTCGAGACCTGGAACCGCCGGCCGTCGAATGTGCCGACGGCCACTGGAGCGAAACGCGCAGCGGTGCTGGGAAAGGTTTCATATCCGTAAGAAAACGAAGAGCTTCGAGCAGTGAGCTTCGAGTGAGCCTCCGCGCAAGCACGCTCGCAGCTCACAGCTCACAGCCCATCGCTCACCGCTCAAGCGAACTGGAATTGAATCTATGCCTGTTTACATCGCCATGCTTCGCGGCATCAACGTTGGTCCGCACAAGCGGATGAAGATGGAGAAGCTGCGCGCGTCTTGTGAGGCGTTGGGGTGCCAACAGGTTAAGACCTACATCCAAAGCGGGAATGTGGTGCTGCAGGCGGCAAAGCTCTCCGCGTCTTCCCTGGCCGAGAGGATGCAAAAAGGAATTGTGGCGGATTTTGGTTTTTCTTCAGACGTAATCCTGAGAACGCGCGAGGAATTGCAGAAAATCGTCACCCGCAATCCGCTCTTAAAAGAACCCGGTATCGATCCATCGAAGCTTCATGTCGTTTTTCTGTCGGAGACGCCGGCGCCTTCTGCGGTGAAAAAGCTGGAAGCGCTTACGCTTGCGCCCGACCGCGTCCGCGTTTCTGGCAAGGAAATCTATTTTCATTTCCCGAACGGAGTGTCGGGCAGCAGTTTGTGGAAGCATGATTTGGATCGAGTCTTATCGGTCACCGGCACCATGCGCAACTGGCGGACGGTCTGTGTCCTCGATCACATGGCCTCGGAGTCGGCATGAAGCGTCACGGCGATGATAGAGCGACTGCGGTCTTCGCGTATGGGCGGGCGAGACGCCCGCCCCTCCATATTCTGATCCTCGCAATTCCGATCTGTCTTTTTCTCACTTGTTCTCGCCGTCCCGATCGAGACACACTGGTGATGATCATCGAATTCAGCCCTACTAATCTTGACCCGCGGGTTGGGCTCGATGCCCAGTCGGAGAGAATTGACGGCCTGCTGTTCGATAACCTGTTGTCGAGAGACGAGCATTTGAGCGTGAAGCCTGGGCTCGCTGACCGCTGGGAAATTCCCGATCCGAAGACTTACATCTTTCATTTGCATCCGGGGGTGAAGTTTTGCGACGGCCGTCCGCTCACGTCACGCGACGTGAAGTGGAGCTTCGATTCCCTGCTGCAAGGCAAGGTTCATAGCACCAAAGGTGGCGCCTACCGCTTGGTGGAGAAGGTTGATGCGCCGGATGATGGCACGATCATTTTTCATCTCAAGGAGCCGTGGGCAGCTCTTCTATGGAACCTCGCCGGTGGCGAGGGCATGGGAATTGTTCCCTATGGCAGTGGGGACGAGATCAGTCGCAATCCCATTGGCTCGGGCCCATTTCGCTACGTGCGCGCTGAGCAGGACAAGGAAGTGGTGATCGAACGGAACGATAATTACTGGGGTCAAAAGGCGAAGCTGACGCGAGTGCGTTTTACGGTTGTACCCGATGCCACTACCCGTGCACTAGAGCTCCGCAAAGGCAGCGCTGACCTGGAGGGCAGCGCTCTCACTCCTGACATGGAGCTCACCCTCCAGCACGAGCCCGCCCTCAGGATCATGCGGGGGCCGGGCACGCGGCTGGCGTATATGGCTTTCAATCTCCGCGATCCCATTCTGAAAGATGTGCGCGTAAGACAGGCGATTGCTTATGCCCTCGACCGCAAGCCTTTGATCCAGTACCTCTGGCGTGATTCGGTGCGTCTCGCCGCCAGTGTTCTTCCTCCCGAAAGCTGGGCGTATGACCCTGATGTACCGCAATACTTGCATGATCCGGAGAAGGCTCGGCAACTGCTCGAGGCCGCCGGACACCCGGTGGTGAACGGGGTGCGCTTTCATCTCACCATGAAAACGTCAACCGAGGAAAGCTCGCGCGCCATGGCCGCGGTCTTCCAACAGCAGCTTCGGGAAGTGGGCATTGCGCTCGATATCCGTAGCTTTGAGCCTGCGACTTTTCTCTCCGATGTAATGCATGGCGAATTTCAGGTTTACTCGTTGCGGTGGCTGGGCGGAAATGAAGACCCCGATATTTTTGAATATGCGTTTCACTCGGCGCGCATCATCCCTAATGGCGCGAACCGGCAGTACTACAGCAATCCGCGGGTGGACGCGCTGATCGACAAAGCTCGCGCCGAAATCGACCAGAAGGCGCGCAAACGCGACTACGCGGAACTGCAGAAGATACTTGCGGAAGAGTTGCCTTACATCAATCTGTGGTATTTCGATAACGTGGTGGTGTTCTCAAAACGGGTTTCGAATGTGCAGCTCAATCCTTCTGGCAATTACGATTTTCTGAAGACAACTGAGTTCACTGCTAAGCCCTAACCACGTCCAAAGCTTTTAACCGTAGAGTACGCAAGAGAATCCCAGCGCGGACAAAGCCGAGCTTCTTATCCTCGATCTCCAGTGAATTTTCGTCGCGACCTTTGCGGTTAAAGCTTTTAACCGCCGAGATCGCCGAGAACTGCAGCCGAGGACGCAGAGAAGACCGTGCTCGATTTTCTGCGTGTTACCATCGAAAACGGATGCGTACTTTGTTTATTGGCGACATTTTTGGCCGCCCTGGGCGCACCATTGTCCGCGATCGCCTGAAGGAATTGGTGCGGGAGCATCGTGTTGACCTGGTGCTCGCGAACGGCGAGAATGCCGCCGCCGGTTTCGGAATTACCCCCGCGCTAGCAGAAGACTTGTTCGATCTCGGTATTGACGTTCTCACCACTGGAAATCACGTCTGGGACAAACGCGAAATTGTGGGCTACTTCGAATCGGTGGATGGCAATGCGCACGGTCCGGCGCGGCGGGTGCTGCGTCCCGCGAACTATGCGCAAGATCTCCCCGGGCGTGGCCTTTATGAAGGACGAAAGAAGGACGTGCCCTACGCGGTCATCAATCTTCAGGGCCGGATTTTTATGGCGGCGAATGACGACCCGTTCCGCACCGCCGATCGCTTGCTCAATCAACTCAAGCCCAAAGTGATTTTCGTGGACATTCACGCCGAAGCCACCTCCGAGAAAATTGCGCTCGGCTGGTATCTGGATGGCCGAGTCACCGCTGTCCTCGGAACTCACACTCACGTTCCGACCGCCGATGAGCGAGTCCTGCCCAAAGGCACCGCCTACATTACTGATGTCGGAATGACGGGCCCGTATGAGAGCGTGATCGGCGTTAATAAAGAGCAAATCATTGGGCGGTTTCTAAGCAACATGCCGGTGCGATTCGAGCCTGCAACCGGAGACGTTCGCCTCAGCGCCGTCGTCATCGAAAGCGACGACACAACCGGCCATGCCTGCTCGATTCAGAGAATCATGCTGAGCTGAGTCAAAACCTGCCACGGATCAATAGGGATTTTCACGGATCGAATCTAAACGAGAGCGAACAGAAGCTTTTAGCCGCAGAGATCGCAGAGTTTATTGATCGGTGAATATCCGTGTAAATCCGTGGCTAAAAAGTTGATTGACTCTCAACAAGAGCAACCAGCTTGCTCCTATGTCTAGTCGGCAGGTATTCAATCGCTGCTTTCGCCAATGCTACATATGCCTCTCTCGCAGCCGGCAGCGCGGTCAGAGTTTGAAGATGGCGGCTGATCGTCTCTCCGTCTCCTCGCACCAGGGGTCCCGTGAAAGCTTTCTTCGGCCCCAGCCGCGAATAATTCCGCAACGTCTGCTCGATGATCGGCAGCATTCTCCGGCGTGCCTGTTGCCGAGGAATTCCAGCCAGGCCCGCAACCCGTTCCGTGCTCGCCAGCAACGACACCAATAGCGGGCAGATCATCGTGGCAAAAGCATGATAGGCCTGTTTGTCTTGCTTTCGAAGGAGGAGCATTTCTCCGCCCAGGTCGCGAACGATACGCCGGGCCAAACGCACCGCTCGGGGATCCCCCTCGACCGCGAACGTCACTCCTGAAAGATCAGGGACCGAGCTTCGCACAAACGTCATCAGCGGGTGGACGGAAGCAACACTGGCGCCTCGATCTCGCAGGAGTTCAAGAGCGTCGCTGGTGAGAACACCGCTGGAATGAAGCGCAATCTTCCCATTCCACTCTCTATCTGAATGTTCGCGAGCGGCTTCGGCAATTTTCGAATCAGGTACGCAGAACCAAGACACGTCCGCATCGAGCCGGGCAGACCGAGTGTGCGCAGCGTGTGCGCCAACTTTCCGCAAGAGCCTTCGGGCGGCGGCCAAGGACTCCCGATCCTGTCGCGAGATGATCTCCGAAATCCGGTTGCCGGATCGCGCTAGAGACAGAGCAATTGCGGTCCCCAACCGTCCCGGCCCAACGATTGCGATAGATGGCCGCTTCACCGCCCGGAGCATAGCAGGAGAGACGCCCAAAGGCGACAGATTCAGCAGTGCACACCAAGAGAAATCAAAGGTGCATACCTAGGCCCGGACGCCCTCGTCCGGGCGGGCGAGCTGTGCTCGCCATCATCGCACTGCTGCAGCAATGAGTGCCTTATATTGTCTTAATGCCCAAATCAAGTTCCGCACCCAAAGCCCGAGTCCTGTCTTCCCGCGAAGTCTATCGCGGCCCGCTGTTCTGGGTGACCACCGACGATGTTTTAGAGCCAACTGGTGTTCGCGTCCGCCGCGATGTGGTGCGACACTCCGGCTCAGTTGTGGTGCTCGCCGTAGAAGACGACAAGGTTCTTCTAGAGCGCCAATACCGTCATGCCGCAGGATGCTTCCTCTACGAGCTTCCCGCCGGCCGGATTGATCCCGGCGAAAATGAACTCAAGGCTGCGAAACGCGAACTGCTGGAAGAAACCGGCTTCACCGCGCGGAAGTGGAAACGCGTCTTGCGCTTCTGGGCCAGCCCGGGATTCGTGGCCGAGGCCATGTCCATTCATCTAGCCCGCGAGCTCACGGCGGGAACAGCCGAACCCGAAGACGACGAAGTCATAAATATTCAGTTCGTGCCCCTCAAAAAAGCCGTAGCCATGGTTCTAGGCGGACGCATCCAAGATGCGAAGACCATAGCTGGCGTCCTCTGGCTGGACCAGCAGAGCAGACGTACCTTTCGTAAATAGTAAGTCTCTCCTGGCTTGACAGCCCAATTTCACCGGACGCAGAATGGCAGCAAAACGGGACTGTGCATCAGTCAGCGCACATCCCCAGGAGACGTACGTGGACCGCCTGAAAGGTACTGTGAAGTGGTTCAACAACGCGAAAGGATACGGGTTCATCGGACGAGACGACGGGCCCGACGTGTTTGTCCATTACAGCGCGATTTCGAGTGAGGGGTACAAGAGCCTGCAGGAAGGCGACCCGGTCGAATTCGAAATCGTTCAGGGGCAGAAAGGACCGCAAGCCGCGAACGTAAGCAAACCATCGTAAGCACATCCCGCACGCAAATGCCGCTCGGCAAGCCCACCCGGACAATCAGCCCGCTAAGTTTTGTTTACTCAATCACCTTCCTCTGCAGCGCCGCGCGGAATTGTTTAATCTTGCTCTGTGGACAACAAGTCCATTGCCGGGATTTTGTACGAGACCGCCGATCTTCTCGAGATCGACGGCCAGGACTCGTTTCGCATTCGTTCTTATCGAAATGCCGCCGAAGCGATTGAAGGCCTGCCGCAACAGATTTCGGAAATCATCGGTGAGCCCAAACAGGTTCTGGCCGTTCCCGGGATCGGCAAGGGCATGCTCATCAATTTGCAGGAGATGATGAAGGAAGGCCGCCTCAGTCTGCATGCCGACCTTTTGAAGAAGTATCACCCATCAATGCTGCAACTGCTCCGGGTCCAGGGACTGGGACCGAAAACGATTGCCCTAATCTGGAGCGCGTACAAAGTTTCTGATCTCGAAGGCGTGGAGAACCTCGCCCGTGAGGGCAAAATTCGCATTCTGCCTCGCATGGGCGAGAAACATGAAAAGAAACTGCTCAAGGCGATTGAAGATTATCGAAGAATTGCAGGGCGCTTCCTGCTCGATGTCGCCGAACGGCAGGCAGAAAAGATTGTCGAACACTTGAAGGGATATGAAGGCGTTGAAAAAGTAACTCCGGCTGGCTCTCTAAGGCGGGGCCGCGAAACCGTGGGCGACCTGGACATTCTGGTTACCGGGCCAGCGTGCTGTGACGACGCGGAGCGGCAGAAGCTGATCGAACACATCATCAAGCTGCCGGGATTAATGGAAATCATCGCCCGCGGCGAGAACAAGGTCAGCTTCCGAATGCGTGGCGGCATGCAGGTAGATGTTCGCTTTCTGGCGCCAGAATCCTTCGGTGCGGCGATGCAGTACTTCACCGGATCGAAATCACACAACGTTTCACTCCGACAGCGGGCTTTGAAGCTGGGCTACACGCTCAGCGAATACAGTCTGGCACGACTGGACGATCAGACGGTGGTCGCGTCAAAGTCGGAGGAAGATATCTACGCGGCACTCAGTCTCGATTACGTGCCGCCCGAGTTGCGAGAGAACACCGGGGAAATTGAATCTGCGGAAAAGCACTTGCTGCCCAGATTGCTGGTGCAGCCGGACCTGCAAGGTGACGTGCACATGCACACCGTCGAGACCGACGGACGTAACACAATTCAGGAAATGGCCAACGCCGCGCGCGATCGCGGTTACAAGTACATGGCCATCACTGACCACTCCAAGAACCTTGCCTTCGCTAATGGCCTTGATGACAAACGCGCAGTGGAACACATTGCGCGGATTGGTTCGGCAAACCAGGCCACCGACGGCATTCGCATTTTTGCTGGCATTGAGGTGGACATCCTCGCCGACGGCTCACTCGATCTTTCTGATTCGGTACTCGAACAGATGGATCTCGTGATCGCCAGCGTGCACTCTCACTTTGACCAATCCGCCGAAGAGATGACGGCACGCCTGCTAAAGGCGGTCGAGAATCCGAACGTCTCGCTCATCGGACATCCTACTGGCCGTCTTCTGCTTCGCCGCGACGCGTATGCGTACGACATGGACGCAGTTCTGCAGGCTGCAGCTCGAAACAAAGTTGCCATGGAGCTCAATGCTTATCCAGACCGCCTCGACCTTTGCGATCGCCACTTGCGAATGGCGAAACAGCGGGGCGTCAAGATTGTCATCAACACCGATTCGCACCACACGACGCATATGGAAAAGATCCGCTTCGGCGTGCTGCAGGCGAGGCGTGCCTGGCTTACTCCGGGCGACGTACTCAATACGCTTCCAGTTGAACAATTTGCGCGGGCAATGAAGCACGAGTGGCCGCGGCCCTAGCCGGTGCGAGTACAATCTGCATCGTAGGAGGTAGTCATGGCTGACCCATCAGTTACACCTCCGCCCACACCGCCCCCGGACCAGGAACAATCAACCGGCTTTGATATCGCGGAGGAATACGGAACCGCCCGCAAGTCACTTCCCCCGGCGGGCGTGGTCGCAATTTGCGTGGTGATTGTTGTTGCAGTGGTCGCCGTCTATGCGCTTACTCATCGTGTGAAAGCGCACTCGTCCGGCAGCATAGATGACGTTGTTGTCGTGCCAGTGCAAGGCCAGGACATGGTTCTGGTTGCGATCAACATCTCGATTGAAAGCCATGAGGATAAGCCTTCGTGGATCAAATCCATGCAGGTGGCCGCAGATGTTGCGGGGAACAAGATTAGCGACGACGCAGTTCCGGCCGTGGACGCTCAGAGATATTTCGTTGCCTTTCCGGATTTGAAGCGGCACGCGTTGGATCTGCTCGCGCTTGAGGCGAGGATCAATCCTGGCAGTAAACTCACAGGTACCGTTGTCGCGAGCTTCCCGGTGAAAGCAGATGCGTTCGCGGCGCGCAAATCACTGACTGTGACCATCACACCTTACGACGAGCTTCCGGTTGTGATCACAAAATAACTACTGGTGCTTCTGCAGGTATTTTCGCCGCACCAGGTGATTGTGGCTGGCGGGATTGAGTTCGTCATATTTCAGGCAACTGATTGAGCCATCCACTTCGAGCACGCCCAATGCCACGTCGTGGTAACTGCTGATGCCGTGCTCGCGCAGGGACCTCTCCAGTTCATCCATACTGACGTGCTCTTTCGCCATATGAGCGGTGATGACCTCTCCATCGTGAATAAGCAAGCTGGGCTGTCCCTGAACCAGTTTGCGAAATCGCCGGTTGGTTCCAGAAACCTCTGCCACCAGGTAATTCAGCAGCAGCAGGGTGATGGCCGCGGCAATCCCACCGAATAGAGAGGTGTCAGGCCCGGTCATAGCGTTCTGCACGGAATTTGAGATCAGGAGAAGCAGAGTTAGGTCAAAGGGCGTCATCTGCCCAACCTCGCGCTTGCCACTCAGGCGAACTCCGAGGAGCACGACGAGATAGATCATCGCCGTACGTAGAACGATTTCGACCACAACGTGGGTGCTGGGAATCATAGGTTCCTCGAGTGCGCGAATGTTGCTCTAGATCGCCAATACAGGAATGTATCATAGATATGTGCTATGATTGTTCTAGGTACTTCCTATGCCAACTCTGTACGTGGAAAATGTGCCCAGCGATCTCTATTCGGCGCTTAGGCAACGAGCCCGCCGGCACCGTAAATCAATTGCAGCTGAGGTGTTATCCCTGCTTGAAGAGAACGTAGTGACTCCTGCCGAACTGAAGGAAAGGCAACTCTTTCTTCGACGCATCCGCAAACTGGCATCATCGTCATCGCAGCCAGGAGGCGTCTATCCGACAACCGAGGAGATGCAACGGCAGGACCGCGACCGGTGAAAACAGTCGTAGTTGATGCCAGCGTGGCAGCCAAGTGGTTCCTTCCGCGCGCCGGAGAGACGTTCACAACTGAGGCGGAAGAGTTGCTGGATTCCTATGTGGCAGGTGAACTCCGCCTCTTAGTGCCCGACTTGTTTTGGGCCGAGTTGGCCAACATTTTCTGGAAGGCAGTTCGCCAAGGCAGGTGGACGCGGGCTGCGGCTGAAAGTGCCTTTGTCGCTATTCTGAATCGTACTATCCCTACGATTCCGGTACTAACGCTGCTGGAAGATGCCTTCGACATTGCTTTGACCTTCGATCGGAGTGTTTACGATTGTGTTTACGTTTCGCTCGCGGTTGCCTCGAAGTGTCACCTGGTAACCGCAGATGAGCGACTTGCAAACGCTCTGGCTGCGCACCTCCCTGTAAAGTGGTTGGCCAGTTTCAAGTAAATGGTCTCCCGAGTATGGCAACGGAATGGTAGACAAAATGGTATAATGCCATTATGATTACCACTACAACGATG
>QHZR01000116.1 GCA_003224755.1 Acidobacteriota bacterium | reverse complement strand
CCGGCACGTGGCGGCGGACGAATCTACAAGGACCGCGGAATGTGGGTCTTTGATACGGGACAGCCATTAACTGTCGAGACGGTGAATAAGACACTGCGCGGGGCACGAGAGGAGCGGGACCGTCGCAACCTCGGTAAGCTCAGTTGAAATATTTCTTCGATACGTCAGTACTCGTGGCTGCGATTTGCGTGGATCACGTTCACCACGCACCCAGCCAGGCAGCGTATCTTTCAGCCACCAAGAACAGCTCCGGTTGCGCTGCCCACAGCTTGGCCGAGGTTTATGCGACCCTTACACGGCTTCCAGGCAAACAACGCATTACTTGCGAACAGGCGTTATTGTTTGTTGAAGATATAAGAAAACGGCTCACTATAGTCGCGCTTGATGAGGACGAATACTGGTTGGCGATAACCGAGTCAGTCGCAGAAGAAATCGTCGGCGGAACGATT
>QHZR01000485.1 GCA_003224755.1 Acidobacteriota bacterium | reverse complement strand
CAGCTTTCGGAATAATTTTCGCTAGCGTGCAAGATTCTATGAATTCAGCACGTGTGCCGCAATAAGTAGCACCATACGACCAACAGCTACACACTGCCACAGTCCTCCTAGGGGAGGACTACGCAGGGGGCAGTTTGGCGCCAGCCCCCACTTATGCGAGCCAGGGCCCGGGAATGCGACAGTCCCGGAGGGGCGGAATATATTAGCCCAGGGCGTAAGCCCTAGGTAGGATGCGAAGCAAACCAGAGCCCGCTTCAGCGGGACAATTTCGTTCTCCCACCGCTCGAAATCTTCTTGTTGAACGCATGATGTTCCGGTGCCGTCCCTTCGGGACTCGTCCTCGTCTCAAGCCTACCCAGGGCTTACGCCCTGGGCTAACATATTTTGCCCCTTCGGGGCTTTGTCCATGCAAATTCGTACTATTTTGTACAAATCTGTGGCCGAGGTTCCGCGTACCGTACAAGGCTATACCCCAACACGCGGCCTGAGCTGTCAACAAATGTAAAAACTTGTCAGAGGGCGGGAGCCCCAACCTTCAGGGTATGTTGCTGAATCTGGGAGAGGATTTCCAACGCCGTCGCCAGCGCGCGGCGTCCATCTTCCAAAGGGACGATTGGATTATTTCGCGTCCGGACCGACTGCAGGAATGACCGGATTTCCGCCCGCAGCGGTTCTTCCTGCTCGGCTTGTGGCTTGAAGACTTTGATCTCTGGATTTGCCGACGGCTCGCCCTTGCCGGTGCCGACGGTGAACACCATCACATCCTGCCTGCCGTAATCGATAGAAATATATTGGCGTGGCTGGAAGAACCGCAGCTTGCGGACCCGCTCGGTCGAGACTCGGCTCGCCGTAAAGTTGGCCACGCATCCCGACTCGAATTCGACGCGAGCGTTGGCGATGTCCACTTTGTCGGAAAGAATCGGGATGCCGGCGGCGCGGATTTCCCTCACCGGCGAATTGACAAACGAAAGCACGGCATCAAGATCGTGGATCATC
Source organism: Acidobacteriota bacterium (assembly GCA_003224755.1). Classification (GTDB taxonomy): domain Bacteria; phylum Acidobacteriota; class Terriglobia; order Terriglobales; family Acidobacteriaceae; genus Gp1-AA145. Next base: position 2,010 of record QHZR01000485.1, on the reverse strand, counting down.
AAGTCCAGCACGACGTCCACATCGAGCGAACGTGGCGTAAACACGCTCAACCGGTGCACTTCAAAAAACATCGGCTTGGTAATGAGCGGGACCGTCGCACGCACCGCCGGATTGAAGCGTTCGAGATGTCCTGCCTGCGCAATCCTTGCGAGCTTCTTGGCGAGCGCCACCATTTCGTCTGCTTCCGCGAGCGTGGCTGCGATGGGTTTTTCCACCAGAACATCAATGCCCGCATCCATCAATGCTCGCGACGTCGTCAGATGATGAACAGTCGGAACGGCAACCGACGCTGCCTGCACTTCGATGTGGGTCCGAAGAAGCTGCTCAAGGCTGCCAAATGCGCGGCAGTTGAATTCTTTGGCCACCCCGTCGGCACGGGCGAGATCCGCATCGACCACGCCAACCAGTCGCACTGGTTCGCCATCTTTCGCAAGTTGGTGATAGACGCGCGCGTGATTGCGCCCAAATGCACCGACGCCAATTACGGCAACAGAAGTGGGGATGACTTGAGGCAGATCGTTCTCCGAGACATTGTGGCTGAGGGTCTCAAGAATACCTCAAAAGCAGGCAATCAGCACTTAAGCGGTGAGTTGTTCCTGGAGACTCGTTGCTCGGCGCTCATAGCTCACCGCTCTTCTTCTTCAGCAACGCGATCTGACCGCCATGATACGCCGCATGTTGCGCCGCGCCCATCAACATGAATCGAATGTCGTAAGGCTTCCCGGGGACCTGCTCGCCCAACTGCGACTCAATCAGGCCCGAGACCGTCGCAATCAATTTCTCATGCCCTTGCCGTAGGGTTTCGAGAGCCTGCCGCCATGCGCCTTCGCTCACGTCCGTAGCTCGCGGAAAATTCTGTTCGTCGCTCAGCTGCAACGCCCTTCTTTCAACGGTCCTGGTCCGAATCGCCTGCTCCCACGCGGTAACATGCAGCACCAACTCCCAGATGCTGTGTGCCCCGGAAATCGGCCGCGCCGCCGCCGTCTTGGCATCAACGCCGTCCAATATTTCCATCAGCGCTGGCCCGTGCCACGCCCCGCCATCAAACGCACACTTGAGTTGGTCAACAACAAACTCGATTTCTGACATGCTGATAATTTAGCATTCAGCACTCAGAAAACCTCAATACAAGTTGTCATTCCGTCTATAACGACGACGGCGTTGTCAAGAGACACGAGGGAATAGGCGGCTCGGTGTTATAGGAGCGCCATTTCGCTCTCGTGGAAAAACTCAGAGTGCCAGCTAACCAAGGCGCGTGCTCATCTGAGTCTCGATGGAGCTCAGCTCCATCACCCACCTATGCGATCACCCGCGGGCGACGATCATGATTCACGGTTCGAACTCCCCAACGAGCCGGGAGGCAGAGCGCCCATTCAAGCGCTCGAGCTGCCTAAGCGGCGCGCTCACGGAATGACGCGGGCTGCTCAGTGCATGAGCCGGCCGGTACGGCTGCTGCTGTTTGAGCATCCAGTACAGTCGCACCGCCAGCTTGCGCGCCACCATCACTTTGCCGATGCCGGTGTGCTGCTTTTTGCGGCACAGGCGCTGTAGGCTCGCCGTAACTCAGGATCGCAGCGTGCCGCCGATTGTCCCGCCTCGACCAACAACCGCACCAGGGTATTGCCTTGTTTGGAAATCGCACCTAACCGCCGCCGCGTCCCGCTGGAATCTTCGCTGGGGATCAGTCCCATAAATGGGTGATGGAGCTGAGTTTCCATTGAGAGATTCAGATGAGCACGAGCCTTGGTTAGCTGGCACTCTGAGTTTTTCCACGAGACAAAATGGCGCTCACGAAAAGCCAAAGCGTCCACGCACTCGTGTCTCTTGACAGAGCCGTCGTTGTTATAAACGGAATGACAAGTTCACAACTTGCGATCTGACGGCGAAAAATTACCTTCCGAAATACTTCGCGTTGCGCTCGGCGTAGCTCTTCCACTTCTCCGGAAGATCATCCAACGCAAAAATGGCCGATACCGGGCACACGGGCACGCAGGCGCCGCAGTCGATGCA
>QHZR01000484.1 GCA_003224755.1 Acidobacteriota bacterium | reverse complement strand
TCCGTTTAGCCACCGCCCATGGTAATCCAGGAATGGAACAGACTCCCGTCAGAGACGCTCAAGCTGCTTGCTGTTTCAAATGTTCGGCGTCGAAACGTACTCTCCAGAAACTCCGGCCTTTACGCTGCCGACGCTTCGATGATTTTGAATCCCAGCTTGGCGGCTTTCCATTTGAGAAAGCTGATTTGTTGCTTGCGATGTTGAGCTTCGTAGAACTCCGCCCCACGGTCCACGAATTGCATTCCGTAGCGCAGCATGCGGTAGACAAGTCGGGCCAGCTTGGCTGCCATGGCCTTGATTGCGATAGGAGCTCCGAGCTTGGTTCTGAGTCGACGGAACTGGGCCCCCAAATAAGTGTTGCTGAGTCGCAGGGTGCTGGCCGCCATCTTTAGAGCGAGGGTTATTCTGTTGTTGGTTGGCAGGCGACCTTTCCCGATGATCTTGTCCCCGCTGATTCGATTGTCCGGACACAGCCGTAGCCAGGAAACGAAATGGCCCTCGGTCTCCCATTTGCTCATATCCCATCCCGCTTCGCTGAGGATCGTCATCGCGGTCATGACGTCAATCCCGTCGATCTGACTCAGATCCGTACCGGTCATGCGAAACAACTCCGCGCGTAGGTCGAATCTCGGTGCATTTCCTTTCTTTTTCTTTCTGAGCCGCTCTTTCCGCTTTTCTTCGGGCAGAGTGGCACCTTGGCTCCGGTCCTCTCGCTGGTGGAGATACTGCGCAAGCCGCCGATCGCACTCGGCCATCTGCTGCTGGCAGAATTCGTAACCATCTTGTTCCTGCTTCAGCACAAACAGCAGATCTTCCTGCCAGCGGCCCTCCAGACTCCGTGCAATCTGCTCCTGACTCGCCTTCACCCGAAAATCACGAAACGCAGCCAGCTTACGCGGATCGCGTTCGCCTGCCAGAATGGCCTGGATGATCGCCTGCCCGGTCATTCCGCTGACGTCGCTCAACACGTTCGTCAATTGGATATTCATCTGCATCAGCGCCTTTTGGATCCTCTGGATGTGACGTCCTGCCGCCCGCACGAGATCATTGCGTTGCCGCCAGTACGTTCGCATCGTGCGGATCTCCTGCGGCGGCCGGAACGAATTGCGCAACAGCCCATAGGTGTGCAGCTTCATCAGCCATTGACTCTCCTGCACGTCGCTTTTGCGTCCCGGCAGATTCTTCGTCTCCCGCGCATTTACCAGGTACACTTCCAAATCCGCCGCTTCGAGAATGTCGTATACCGCGATCCAGTACACTCCCGTTGACTGCATCGCAACGGTCCGAATCCCGCATTGCTTCAGCCATTCGGCCATTGCCTTCAGCTCGGCTGTGGTGCAGCCGAAGCGTCGCACCGGTTGGGTATCCCGCGTCGGGGGTACGGCCACATAGTGGGATTCGTTGCCGATATCAACGCCCGCGGCATCGGGATGTACTACCTCCAAATCGAGGTCATCGCTCTGGATTTTTCGCATCGTCTCCCGCCGTTGCTTCCGGTTCATCTCGTGCCATTTGCCCTGCATTGGGCGGCATTTGGCTTTCATGCTGACCTCCCCGCGTTGAATTCAACATGGCTCGGCCCGGTCAGCGAACCTTACACAATCTCTCCAGCGGGGTCGGGCCTTTATCCTTTTCAGGACAACGCCGCCACCATCGTCACAATCGCCAATACCGGAGCCACGCTCCTTTATCGGGCACGAACGCTCCAGAGTACATGCGGCCTTAGCTGCCGAGACATGTTGTGCCTGAGATTCTAAGTGCACCGTCAGCCCTCACGCCTAACTGACTTTCGGAGAGAGTTTCAGGCTCGTACATCCACCGCGAAGGGGTGGCCCTCGCTCCTTTCTTCCAAAGTGCCAAGGCAATTGCAGCGATCTTGCGCGCTAATGTGAGACGGGCCATCTCCGGCTTCATCCCTTTGGCCAGCAAGCCGGCGTAGAAATCTCGCCATGGTCCAGAGCGGATGCTGGCCGTCGTGGCCGCGCTCTTGAAGATATTTTTCAGGTCGTGATTGTGATTGACGTTGAGACCGCGGAGGGACAGCATTTTCTTGGAACGCTGCACTCGGCCGGCCACGAAGCAGTACTCGGCACTGCTGTGCGTTTCCAGCGCCAGACCACTGTAGGCCCACAGTTGTCGCTTGCTGCGGAAACGATGCGGCGTCTGCATCAAGGCGATGAGCTGAGCCACTCGAAGGGGACCCAG
>QHZR01000115.1:41614-43749 GCA_003224755.1 Acidobacteriota bacterium | reverse complement strand
ATTTGGCGGTGACACAGGCAACGGTCGAGAAGGTCAATGGGCGGGTCCCTGTAATCAGCAGCACGGGCTTCAACCATCCGCTAGCCATTCAACTCGCCCAACAATCGGAGCGCATCGGCGCCGATGCCGTGCTTGCGCTTCCTCCTTATTATCCGAGCGCTGACGACCAGGGCTTGGCCGAATACTATGCCGCGATTGGCTCGGCAACGTCACTGCCGCTGCTTGTATATAGCCGAGACTGGGTGAATCCATCGCCTGCATGGGTTGAGAAGCTTGCGGCAAAGGTCCCCACTCTGTTTGCGTGGAAGGAGGGCCAGGCTGACGTCCGCCGCTACCAGCAGATTATGGACCGGGTAGGTGACCGCCTGCACTGGATTGGCGGCGCAGGAGATGATTGCGTTCCCGCCTACTACAGCATCGGCATTCGATGCTACACGTCGAGCATCGCCACGATCGCTCCAAAGCTGTCTTTACTATTGCACGAAACAGCTTCCTCAGACGAGCGAGATGAGCTCAATCGCCTGATGAAGGACTACGTAATTCCCCTTTACGCCCTCCGCAGCCGCCGCAAAGGATACGAAGTCACCGTGATGAAGGAAATCATGAACCGGATAGGCCTGGCAGCCGGACCAGTTCGCCCGCCTCTGCCCGCTTTGCGTTCTGCGGAAATTGCCGAAATAGATTCTCTCATCAAGCAATGGGGCGCTTTTCTTACATCTGAAGTGCTTGTATCTTGAGATTACCCGGCCGGTTCCGGCGCACACTCAGTTCCAGATGAGAAATCTATCGAGGAGAAGATTTGTAAAAGGAACCTGTGCACTCAGCGCAGCCTGGTGGGCCTCGACGGGAATTCGTCCCCTAGCAGCGCAACCGTCGGCTTCGCCACTTTTCAAAGCGATTTCTCCCGAGGCGAGCGGAATTACTTGGCGGCATGTGAACGGCCGTTCACCCGAATACTATTTGCCGGAGACCACAGGAGCAGGCTGCGGTTTCATTGACTACGACAATGACGGTTGGGTGGACATATATCTTGTGAACAGCGGCCGCTGCGATTTTTTCCATCCTGATCCGCCCTTGCGCAATGCTCTTTACCACAATAATCGGGACGGGACCTTCACCGATGTTACCGAGAAGGCTGGGGTCCCCGGCGGAGGCTATGGGATGGGTGTTGCTGTCGGCGATTACGATGGCGACGGCTGGCCGGATCTATTCGTGACGCAATACGGCCGCAGCATTCTTTACCACAACAACCGAAATGGAACATTTACCGATGTAACGGACAAAGCAGGCGTCGCAGCGCCGGGATGGGCTTCGAGTGCAGTCTGGTTCGACTACGACAACGATGGCCGGCTGGATCTCTTTGTTTGCCGATTTGTGGACTTCGACAAGTCAAGGAACAAATTCTGCGGGAACGAACACACCGGCGAGCGCTATTACTGCGTTCCGACTGCTTATGAGCCCACGCGTAGTTGGTTATTTCATAACAACGGGGATGGCACCTTCACGGATGTAAGCCAGGACTCCGGCATTGCGAAGGTGTTGGGCAAAGCCTGGGGCGTTGTCGCCACAGACATTAATAACGATGGCTGGATGGATTTGTTCGTGGCCAATGACACGGTCGCGAACTTCCTCTTTTTTAACAAGGGAAATGGCCGCTTTGATGAAATCGGCGTGCAGGCAGGTGTGGCCTACAGTCAAGACGGACGGCCTCGTTCGGGGATGGGGGTGGACTCCGGTGATGTTTTTGATGATGGCAAACCTGCTCTCTTTGTTACGAATGTGGACCAGGAGATGTATTCGCTCTATCAGAACAATGGCGATTTGACTTTCGATGACGTGGCCGTCCCGATGGGACTTGGCCGCCTGACCAGGCTGATGAGTGGCTGGGGCGTGAAGCTCTTCGATTACGACAATGATGGAAATCTGGATCTATTCATCGCCAATGGACACCCCGATGACAAGATTGAAAAACATTCTTCGCATGTGACGTATCGTGAGCCGTTGCTCGTGCTGCACGGTGAAGGGAATACTCTGAAAAACGTCAGCGCGTCGGCCGGAGACGCATTTACAAAGAGTTTTGCCGCGCGCGGTATGGCGATAGGAGACTTCAATAACGATGGCGCAGTCGATGTACT
>QHZR01000115.1:25979-41526 GCA_003224755.1 Acidobacteriota bacterium | reverse complement strand
GGCGCGCGGGGGATCTTGTGAGGAGCCGTTTAAAAGTAGGCGGCGGAAGCTATCTCTCTTCGCATGATCCTCGCATGGTGCTGGGCATTGGCAAGCGGACGAAAATCGAGATGCTGCAGGTTCATTGGCCTCAGCCGAGCGGTCTCACAGAAACGTACAAAGATTTACCGATTGATCGTTACATTACGATCGTTGAGGGGAAATGTATTCAATAATCGGGTCCTCGCTTCGGGATTGACCTACAGAGGATATGGTGCGCCCGGACGAACGATGCGGATACGATGATCGGTGAATTTGAAGTGCGTGCCCGGAATCTCCACGCGCGGCATGTGGCAGCTATCGCACTTTTCCATAGCCACAGGACACGATCTCGGACCAGAAGTTTCGGTTGTACCCATCTTCTTTGCGTGTTCCGAGTCTGTTACATGACAAACTGTGCACTTGGAATCTGCCGCTGCTCCTTGTAATGGCAGATCGATATGGGGATCGTGGCAGGCTGTGCAAGCGAAGTGCGGATCATTGGGGTCGTGGCCAGGACTGCCTGATAGACGATATGGTTGGAAACGAACATTTGTGATCCCGCCGAGGTTCGGCATCATTCCTACGGCATTGGCGCTTCGGTGGCATGCTCCGCAGAACTCTTGCGACAGAGTGTCGGGGCTCAATTTCCTCGGATTGAAAATCCCCAAGCTCCTGTCCCGGGCCGTGACAGGCTTCGCAGGTTACGCCCGGGGTCAGACGATCCAGCTCCAGTTTGCCGCTAACGACTGCGCCCGTACTGTGGCAGCTGAAGCAATTTCGCGCTTCGTCTCCGGTGATGTCCCGTCCAAAGGCTACTTCCAGACTGGGCGGTGGATTCAGGGCATCGCCAATCGTCCAATCAAGGTTGTCTATGGCGGTGTAATAACTTACTCGTCCTTCATATAGTTTCCCGTTATGGCGCAAAACGTACGTTTGCGCGACGTGCGCCTTGCCAAAAACATAGGCGATAGGCTCTGTCGATGTTTCTTTGCCGTCAGTGACACTGTAAGAGCTTTGTTGGCCTTCGGTTGTGATGGTGTATGTGTAGATCCCAGCGCGAAAAGTTAACTTCGGATGAGCCTGTAAAACAGTACTATCACCCGGCATGTTCAGCGCGTGTGCCATAGCGGTTTGCAGTTGCGAGCGGTTTCGTTGCATGTGACAGCCCGCGCAAACTTGCCGGCCAACGAATTCTACGGAGGGTACCTCGTGGCGCGGTCGAAAATCGGCGAAAGGGTCCGTTTTGGTATCCGGTTGTGTGTGGGAGAACGTAAAAAGTGAAACCAAGAATACGAAACCTAGGGTCAGGACGGGCATGTGTTTAATTTTCAACATTGCCCTTCCCTTCTATGACGGTCCAGATGCGGTCTACACTGGGGACAGCGATTCGTTGCTTCTTTCCACTAGGCCAGTAGATCTCAATGCTGTCGATCTTGGTCGAAGGACCCAGTCCAAAGTGCAAGCGTAGATCGGAATTCGACGCATAGCTGCCGCCGCTGATCACATCTTCACGTTGCCGCACCTTATTGCTGGTGAGAAAAACTTTCGCGCCAATCGCATCCCGTGGACTTCCCGGGCCGCCGACCAGCTTGAGAGTGATCCAATGGTTGCCGTTCTTCGAGACATTTCGCAGCAAAACCGGCGGAGCATCAATGCAGTTTATGACAACGTCGATTTCGCCGTCATTGAAAAGATCGCCAAAAGCCGCGCTCCGAGCGGGAATTACATCGGCGAGCCCACTACCGGTTGCCGCAGGGACTTCGGCGAATTTGCTGCCGTCCAGATTGCGGAACAACAATGGCCTTTGTGCCCACGTCGTGCCCCAATCGCGCTGGTCTACCCAGAGATACACGTGACCGTTGGCGACGAAGAGATCAAGCAAGCCATCATTGTCAAAGTCAAGGAACCCAGTGCCCCAACCGAGGAAAGGTATAGTTTCGGCTGCGAGTCCTGCAGAAAAACTGACTTCTGAAAGGCTCAGATTGCCGTCGTTGCGATAGAGGGTGTTGAAGTCATCGGAGAAAACTGTGACGTAAAGGTCGAGTCGGCCATCCCGGTTGTAATCTCCAACCGCAATTCCCATTGCGGCTTGCGCCAGGCCTGCATCCGTGAGGGCGAAACCCGATACATAACTTACATCTTCAAAGGTACCGTTGTGTAGATTGTGATAAAGATAGCGCGGCACGGAGTCGTTGGCTACGGCAAGGTCGAGCCAACCATCATCGTCTAAGTCGACGAAAACTGAGGCGAGTCCGTAATATCCTTTTCGATCGGCAACTGCCGCCTTCTCGCTTACGTCCGTGAATGTTCCATCGCCATCGTTATGGAAAAGGTGATCGGACTCGCCAGGTAGTCCTAGAGGTCCGCACATCGCCCTGACCCCGCGAAATTGACAAGACTGTGGCGAAATGCCACCCTGTCCGGCAATGGGAGGATGATTGGGATCGAATTTCACGTAACCGGGAACGAATAGGTCGAGAAGCCCATCGTGATCGTAATCACCCCATGTGGGTCCAGTGGACCAGCCGCCAAGCGCAACGCCAGCCTTTTCGGCAACGTCAGTGAACGTCCCGTCGTGATTGTTGTGATAGAGCCGATTTTTGCCGAAGTTCGCGACATAAATATCCGGCCAGCCGTCGTTGTCAAAGTCTCCAACGGCAACCCCGAATCCCCAGCGCTCATTCGCTACATCTGCCTTTTCAGTGACATCGGTGAAAGTTCTGTCATGGTTGTTATGCAGAAGCATCGCTTTCGGAGCTGGTTCTTTGCCATTCAGCGCAGGGAAGGTTGAGCCGTTTACGAGGTAAATATCCAGCCAGCCATCATTGTCGTAATCGAGCAGAGCTACCCCTGACCCGACGCTTTCAAGAATCGTAGCCTTTTCCGGCCCGCCAGATCGGTGTTGGAACTTCTCGAGGCCTGAGCCCTTGGTGACGTCTTGAAATACCACCGGGGCACCGTCGACGAATCCGCCTGCAGTTATTGGGCGTGACTGAGCATCATGAACGGCGGCGTGTGGCGGCCCGGTCGAAACTCCCATGGCTTGTGGATTTGGTGGCGAAGGCGAATCAGCTTGCTGGGCCCGTGCCAGGGAAGCAAACCAAACGGACGATGCGAGGCCTCCAAATAATAAGGAGAACGTGGACATCAGGGCGGGGAGATAACGATTCGGCTTGCGAACAGGGACGCCCATTTTATGCATCAGATTATCTAGGTTCCGAACTGTGCCTTTGTCCTGGCGACCCGCTGAGTTCATCAAGCTTCTTAAATGCCGCAGCAGCTTCTTCCTTGCGGCCCAGCTTTGTATAAGCCCGGCCTAGCAGGAAATAAGCTTGCTTCATTCCTGGTTCCAGCCGCAAAGAAGTTTTCAACTCTGGAATTGCAGGTTCTAAGCTCCCGCTCTGAAATAAAGCGTTCCCCAAGGCAAAATGCCCAGCCGCCGAATCAGGCGCCCGCGCTGCTGCTTTGCGGAGCCACTCGACCGCTTGCTTGTAATCTTGCTTGTAGGTGTAACACGCTCCTAATCCATAGACGGCGGCGTAATTCGTAGCGTCAGACCGCAGTGCTTGTAAGTAGTAGGCAATTGCCTCATCGAATTGTGATTGCGACCGTTTCAACTCTGCAAGCTCGGTCGCAACCTCGGCCGAACGAGGATTGGTGTCCAGTGCTTTTCGAAATTCCGCTTCGGCTTGTGCAGGATTCTGGGATTCGAGGGCTGATTCGGCGAGCAATTGATGAACGCGGCTCGAATCTGGGGCCATGGCAAACAGTCGTTGGTATTCCTGTTGCGACATTGCGCGCGCCGCAAACGATAAGTAGTAAAGCGCGTCAACGTTGTGCCGGTCTGACGCCAGAGCTTTGCGAAGATCTTCGAAAGCCGGACGAAATTTGCCTTCAGCCAGTTCGGCACGGGCGAGGATCACTCGTACGGAAACGTCGGAAGGGTTCTTCCGAAGATGTTTTTGGGCCAACTGTTCAACTTGTATGTAATCCTCACGATAGAGGGCGCGCGTGCATTCGTTCAGCACTGTTGCCTGTGCACAGAGAAACACCGGGACCGCTAAAACTGAAAGCAAATAGTAGACTGTTTTATACATGTTTGAGAAACATCACGGATTTTCAAATGGGCGCACTTCAACCATACGCAAGACTTCCACAGTTTTCTGTTCCCGCAACTTCTGCAGCTCGTCATAGCGCTTCGCTTGCGCTTCACGACGCGGATCACTGGTACGCGTATACAGCGTGAGCAGGTAAAAATTTGCCGAGAAGTGGTCGGGTTCGATTTCCAGCGCTCGGCGAAGTTGGGTTTCGGACTCCGAATAATTCTTCCGGAGCAGGTAATAATGACCTAACTCAGCCAACGCGTCGGTGTAGTTCGGATTTTCCCTGACCGCCAATTGAAGTTCGGTCACGGCGTCATCCAATCGGCTTTCCTGCAAAGCGAGAGAGCCTAAATAATAATGACCAGCTGCAGCCGTGTCAGAATTATGAGCTGCTTCAGTCAACCAGGGAATCGCCGCGTCGTAATCCTTGGCTCGAAAAAGCGCTGCGCCGAGGGCGAGTTTCCCCCGCGCGTCGTTTGGCTTCAACTTCAGGTACTCCTCAAAGTAAGGGATTGCGTCGCTAGGGTCACGGCTGAGCGCGGAAACGCTTCCCATTGCATAGTTATAGCTGGCGTTGTCAGGCTGAAGAGTGACCGCTTTTTCAAACGAGTTTCTTGCTTCGGCTATGAGCTCCAAGTCAAGACAGACCATGCCAAAGGAATAATGGACAGGTGCATTGTTGGGTTCAAGGTCCCGCGCGTGAGCCAAATATCCCAGGGAACCGCGGTAGTCCTTTTGTTCGTGAGCCACGCGCGCCAACTCGATCAACGTAGGCACGCTGAGATTGCCATGAGTGACATAACGCTCCAGTGTGGAGCGTGCTTCGCTCAGTTTCCCCGTCGCCTCATACGCCAGACCGAGACTGTGCTGCAACGACGGCGAAAGAGGTTGGCCTTCTTGCAGCTTCTCTAGCAGCATAATTGTGATGTCGTCGCGATTGGCTCCATGCAGGAAGGGAGCAATCACAGACACATCATCTTCCGAGAGGTCCGTCGCTTTCATCATACGTAAAGCGATCTGGTCAGCACGCTGCCGGTCTGCCAGTCCCGCGTAATCGGCGCACTCGATGGAAAGCGCTTGAGCACTCCGACGCGTGTCAGCCGGTAATCGCGACAAATGTAATAGCGACTCCTGATACTTCCCGTTTTGCAAGTACAGACTTGCGCTTTGATAGTTGGCCTCGCGGTTTGCAGGATCATAGCTGATCAGCTGCTCGTAAACTTTTCGGGCTTTGGCGAGCGCATCGGAATCCTGACCCTGGTTTTCCTGATAAAGCCGCCCCAGGTTTAAATAGGCATTTGTTAATTTGGAATCACGCTGAATAGCTACTTCGAAGGCTTTCTCGGCAGCTGCATAGTGGTTTTCTTCAGCCTCAATTACTCCCAATAAATTGTCGAAGCCGGCATCGTTGGGGAAGTTCTTAATTGATTCGGCAAGCAAGCGACGCGCGCCAGTTAGATCTTTTTTCTCGATCAGTTGTTGAATTCCCAGAATTGACTGCTCTCTTCCGTCACTCGCAGCCGCGTTCACTCGCGGGCCGTCCACGAGCGCGATGAAGCAAACGGCGCTAAGAAGGAAAACGAGAGAACGCCTGTACATTCGCAGAACCCGTGAGCGTGGCGCCTTCAGGGGAGCAGAAGCGTGCGAACAAATTATAACCTGCGTCGGAGCAGTAGCAGCTCAAAAATGATCTGTCCTATACTGTCGATGTCCCCCGCGACTCTATGCCATGCTGCAATTCAAGGCTTGCTTCATGCGTTGTCCGTCTCGCTCGGGCAGGGATGCTATCAAGCGTTCTTGGTTGCGGTCTTTTGGCCCAGGGAAACCCCTCACCTGAGATTCAAAGCAAGATTGCTTCGGGTATCGAACTACTGAAATCGGGAGATCTGGATAATGCAGAGCGCGCCTTCAATTCATTACTGACACAGGGGGCGAAAAGCGCTCCAGTGTTCCACAACCTCGGTGTGATCGCCCAGGAGCGCAGCAAACATCGGGAGGCGGTGACGAGATTTCGAGAAGCTTTGCGGCTCCAGCCAAACTATGGTCCGTCCCGTTTGCTTCTTGGTTCAAGCTTGCTGTCACTAGGCAAAATTACGGATGCGATTGGTGAACTCAAACGCGCAACCGTTCTGATGCCGAACGAGCCGGCAGCTCGTCTGGAGCTGGCGAAAGCGTACGAAGCGGACGACAACTGGATCAACGCCGTAGAGCAGTTACAAAAGCTGGTGAGTTTAGTCCCGGACAATACCGAGTATTCATATCAGCTGGGGAAGGCATTGACCAAATTGTCCGGATGGTCGCTTCGGCAGATCGAGTTGCAGAACCCGAATTCCGCGCGACTTCACCAAGCGCTTGGTCAGGAGTACGCCATTCAGGAAAAGTACGATGAGGCGTTGACTGCATATCAGCAAGCGGCGCAGGCGGACTCGAAGCTGCCGGAAATTCATTTAGGGATGGCCTTGATCCTGCTCCAGCTGAAACGATTCGACGAAGCGCTAACGCAAATCGACTCCGAGTTGCAGCTCATGCCCGAGAGCAAACGTGCGGCGGACATCAAAGCGAGGATCGAGCAGGAGAAAACGGCCACTTCACGATGACATCCCTGTCCAGAGGCATCGCAATCGCACTTGTTTTCGCGACCCTGGCGCCAACAGTGGTTGCGCAGGCGCCTGCCGACGTTCCACAAGACTCCACGCCACGGCGCTTCAATGTCTCAGAATTGGATCTTAATCGCGAGCAGCGGACGGAATTGCAAGCCGTACTCGACAAAAAGGACTACAAATCCGCGGAGAAGTTGCTTGTTGCAGAGATCGAACGCGATCCCAAGTCATTTCGCGCGGCAGGCCTGCTGGAATTCGCCGGAGGAATCTTTTTCCTCGACGGCGAATACTTGAACGCGGCGATCGCATGGAAAAAATCGGAAGCGATCGCGCCGCTGGCCGAAGAGTCACGTTTTACGCTTGCCATGGCGTACGTTAAGCTTCGGCGACTTGACTGGGCGAGGCCGGAGCTGCAGAAACTTTCCGAATCCCATCCACAGAACGCCCTGTACGCCTATTGGCTGGCACGTCTCGACTATGATGAGCAGAAGTATCAGGAAGCCATCGCGCGGCTGCAGAAAGTTACGCTCCTTGATCCCAAAATGACGCGTGCTTACGACCTGCTGGGATTGTGTTATGACTACCTCGGCCACGTGCAGGATGCGATCTCGACTTTCAGCCATACCGTGCAGCTAAACCGATTGGAAACGAAGCCATCTCCCTGGCCTAACCTGGACATGGCCATCGCGCAAATGGAGGCGAATGATCTCGTCGGAGCTGAAACCAATCTGCACGAGGCGATCAGCTACGATCCTCAGCTGGCCAAGGCACACTATCAACTGGGGCGATTACTGGAAAAACAGGGAAAGTTTCCTGAAGCGGTGGACTCCCTCAATACATCAGCTTCGCTCGATCCGAGCTATCCCGATCCGCATTACCTGTTGGGTCGGATTTACAAAAGGCTGGGCAAGAATGAGTTCGCCAACGCCGAGGTGAAAAGATTTCAGGAACTCCAGAAGGCCGCAGTGGCGGTTGATCCCACTGCTCACCAGTGACCACTAAAGGTCGCCAAGCACAAAAAGGAAGCGCCATCTTCCTGTAAGAAGATGGCGCTATGGTCAGGTATTGGAGTTACTAGAACTCAAGCCTGGCTCCGATCTGAATGGTTCGTGGTGAGCTTGCACCAAGGTTCCATACGCCAAAGTTGGCTCCACTAACGTCATTATTGAAGGCGAAGCTTGAGCCTTGATTATTGACGCTTGCGGCATTGTAGAAATAATGGATGTTGAACGCATTGAAGAACTGGAAGCGGAGTTGGAAGTTGACCCTCTCTGTAATGTAAGTGTCTTTGGTGATTGCGAAGTCCACATTCTTCGGATTCGGACCTCGCAGATTGGAAATTCGAGGGCCGGCGCCGGTGTAACCATACTGTCCGCTTGCTACCGGATTCGTACCTGCGATTTCAAATGCATCCTGGCTCTCAAATGCCGCCGCGTTCAGGAGCGGCGCGCAGAAAGGATTTGCTGAAGTGCAGCCCTTGCGCGGATCGTAGCTGTTCGGATCCTGCAAGAATGGGTCTACGCCGGGCACGAGACCGACCAGGCAGTTTTGCCTAAACTGCCCAACAACCTGGCAATTACCGGAACGGAACCACATCGGCGTGCCCCGTGACCAGTGAATGATCGGGCTGATCTGCCATCCACCCATAAGTCTGCCTCTCGTTCCGCCGCTCATGTACTTCTTGCCACGACCGAACGGCAGTTCATAGACGAACGCTGCAGAAAGTATCTGCGGCACGTCATCCGAAGAGAGCGACCGTGCGCGTTGTTTTTCGAAAGGCGAGATGACGCCTTGGGTGGCATTCCATGTTCCGCCAAGTTGCTGTGTGTTGTCCGAAGCGTCCGAGATCAGCTTTGCGTTGGTGTATGAAATCAGCATGTACAGTCCATGGCGGAAGTTTCGCTCCGCCTTGAACTGGAACGAGTGATAGATGGAGATCCCCTTGTTCTCGTTCAATCCTTGCAACGGCCCGCAGAATTGCGGGAATGGTAACAAGGCCTGTGCGACTGTCGGCGCGCATGAGCCGTTCGTGTTCAGTTGACTTACCCAGCCATTGTAAGGAGTTGTGACCCCGTAAAGTGTTTGGCCGTCAGCGGTAAACGTGCCGCTTAACTCGGGTGTGTAGGTGCAGTTTCCAGTCGGATTGTTGGTCACGCAGCTGGGATCCAAAGGCGTGATTGGCGCCTCGAGCGCTTGGATACCGGGAGCAAACGGATTCAGAACGTTTACCGGCTCGAGACTGGAGGTTAGCCGTGTGCCTTTGTTTCCGACGTAAGCTGCACTGATAGCGATATCATGTGGGAGTTGGCGCTCAATGGTTAAGTTCCATTGTTGAGAGTACGGCCGTCGGTTTGCATCAACCGGACGATAAGCCGAGCCATTGCCGTTGGCTTGGCTTGGCGTACGACCGTTGTCGTAACTGTTCAAAATGAATGGCGGCGCTGGATTTGGTGCTGGAACGCCGTTGTCGAGATAAAAAGCAGGAGCGACACTGGCGCCGATGGGCGTCGTACCGAAGGTTTGGTGCAGGTTGTAACCATCGAGCGACATGCCTCCTCCCCAGCCCGGATAGAAAGCTTGGGCGAAGAAGACGCCATAGCCTGCGCGGACAACGGTCTTCTCGTTCGCGGCATAAGCCACTCCCAATCGGGGTGCAAAACCGTTATGCCATGGCTTCTCGGGATAGGGTGCTCCGTAGCAGGAACTCGTGGCTTGGCACGCGGAATTGTTTCCCGCAAAGGCCAGACGCCCGGGCAGTCCACCCGCGCCGGAGTTCGTGCCAACCAGATCGATGAAAGAAAAGTGGTCATACTTTTCTCGCGACGGCGAGTAGTAGTCCCATCTCAAGCCATAGTTGAACGTCAACTTTGGCGTGATCTTCCAGGAATCATTTCCGTGCAGCGCCCACACAACCTGGCGCGGATACCAAGAAGGTACCGTGCGCCAATCTAGCGACCCACCTGTAACAGCACCCAACAGGTAGCTCGCAATCGGACTACCGCCACTGCCGTTTAGGCTCGTGGCTGAACGGTCAAAACTGTATGTGCCCGATTCATTGTTGGATTGGTGAATGTTTCCCTGAACCGAACGCCACTCAGCGCCGAATGTGAATGTGTGGTGGCCATAGATCTTGGTCGCCACGTCGTTCCACACCCACGTCGGACGAACCGTGATATTGGTTCCCGGCGGTCCGTTGGAGTTGGAAATCTGGTTGTAGTTATCGGAGAACTGAAACGCAGGAAGTGCGTTTGTACCGGCTGCCCCGGGCACTTGCGGCAGTTGGCCGATGAAAGCCAGGTTTTCTGAGCCATAACCCTCGTTGCGATTCAGGTATCCGAAGGTCATGTGGTTTAACAAGGTGGGCGAGAACGTGTGTTCCCAGTTGAATCGCGAGATTGGCGAATTTTGTGGGCGCGTCGGCGATTCGGTTGCAATGGCGACCGGCAGGGCCGTGGCTTTGTTGAAGCCCGTGAACTGCCGCCACCAGAAGAAATAGAAATGATCCGAATCTCCCCAATTGTGGTCCAGGCGCAACATGTACACGTTCGAATTGCTTGTTAGAGTGTCGGGTACTGGCTTAGAAAGGGTGTAGTTGTTGATTGCTTGCCCGTTCGTGGGATTCGGCAGTTGTGCCAGATAGGCCGCAGCAATTGGGCTGATGCATCCCTGCGGTATCACATTACCTGGAAATTGCTGTCCCGGAACGACGCCCGTAGCGGCGCATGCGGGAGTAATGACCGCAGGCACATAAATCTTGTTGTTGGTGGCGGCTGCCCAATCGCTAAAATCGCCGCCCCGCTCCGCCAAAGACGGGATCGACAAAGTCGGAACGCTGGAACCGCCAGCCTGGTGGTACGACTCCCAATCAAAGTAGAAAAAGCTCTTGTGCTTGCCTTTGTTGATCCAGGGTAGCTTGATTGGCCCGCCGATGTTGGCGCCGAAGTCGTGCTCGTTGTCGGCAGATGCCGCAGACGAGCCCCACTGGGCGGCGTTCAACGCTTTGTTGCGGCCATACTCGAAAACGGCTCCGTGATATGCACTCCCGCCTGACTTACTGACCATAGTGATCTGACCAGAAGTCGAAGATCCATACTGCGCGTCATAAGTCGAGGTAATGACCTTTACTTCCTGGATCATGTCTGGCGACATCTGGAAGTCCTGGTGTATGGAAACCATGCCGCTCTGGCTCATGAAGCCTTCCTGCATGGTGGCGCCGTCGAGAAGAGCTTCATCCCCCGATTCCTGGCCGCCGTTGATCCTGGCCTGAAACGCCTGGTTCGAACTACCAGTTGAAACGCCAGGTAAAAGCACGGCCAAAGCTGCCGTGGAGCGCGGCTTTCCTTCTACTACTAGAGGCAAAGCCTTCACGGTTTCCGGGTCCGCTCCGCCTTGGAGAGTTCCGTTATCAAAATTGATAGGCGTATTCTGTGCCTCAACAGAAATCGTTTCGGTTTGCGATCCAACTTTTAGCGCGACGTCCACACGCGCAGACTGATTGATTGTAATAACGATGCTTTTCTGAGCGGTACTTTGAAATCCCTCTTTCCGTGCGTCCAAATCGTAGGTTCCTGGCGTCAGATTGCGGAAGCTGTATTCTCCGCGGTCATCCGACGTGAACTTCGCCTTAAACCCCGTGGCCGCGTTCGTAAGAGTCAGATCGGCGCCAGCGACAGAGGCCCCGGATTGATCGGTGACAGTTCCACCCAAACTCGCGTTGCCGATTTGTGCGCTTGCCAGACCTGCTAGCGCAAACAGCAAGAGAAGAAGGAACGAGCCGAAATGAATGTTTTTTCCTGAAAGTTTCTTTTCAGACATCGTCATCACCTCACCTTAGCGTCGTGGCTGATGCGGTTCCGATTGCAAGTCAGATATATACAAGGGGACCCGTGGACAAACGTTGCAGCTAATGCAAAAGTACTATTGGGTTGTAATTATTTGCGATTGAACGATGGAGTAGCCGTTCACGACGAGGAATAAACGATCGTATTAGAGGAGCAGGGGCTGTCTGAAGCGTTTCAGTTAAAAACGTTGCTTTCTTTGCTGGGGTTCACAGCATCTTTTGCTCCGCCTGTGCCAGGTAGGTGTCGGGTATGGTTCCACTCTGCCAAATTCTGAAATCCTTCACATTGCGCAGCGCCCATGAAGGTGACCCGGGAGGGACCTTTGGGTGAATGAACTCGGCGGAGTTTACGTCCTCCAAAACGAAAGCAGGCCGTGAGTCCTCTCGCAACGACCTGATCTCAACATCTCGCATTTCAATTCCCTTAACGTGACGAATAAAAAATCCTTGTGCTGGCATTGGTCCGAAACGATTCGGTTCTGGGTAGCCGGTTTCGTTTTCAGGAGGAATAATAGAGGCGGCATCTTTCGTCCCTCCGCCCTGATGTTCAATGCAAACGTTGCTGAACTTTACGTCTTCGATGTTATGTCCAGGAATTCCGGTGATTAGCGCGCTCTGACGCGAGTCCGCATTCGAGACAAGTACATTGCTGACCAGGACGCGCCGTAAGTAACCGACGGGTGTGCCCTCAGGTCCTCGCATTCTGGCTCCGAGCCTCATAAAAAACGGCACGTCGGTGATGTCGCGCATTGTGATGTTGCTGATGGAAACGTCTTCGAGCAAACCGCCATCCACGGTTTCAAGGGCGATGCCGCGGCAATCGTCGATGACGCAATTGCTGATTGTGATGTTGCGAAACCCTCCGTTGCTCTCAGTGCCCAATTTAATTCGCCCATTACGCGGAGCTTTGTAATCAGGCCCGATACGCTTGTAGGTGGCATCGAGGAGCGTTCCTTCCTCATATCCGCCAGTGACGTAGCAATTGGTGATAGTCACGTGATCGGTGGGCCGCGCGTAGCCGAGTGCGTAAGAACTCTTCGGGCAAATCCCATCATCCCAGGGTGAGTTCACGCTGCAGTTCGAAATCCGCACATTGCGGCAGCAATCTACATCAATACCGTCGCGATTGGTATCGATCAGCAAATTATCGATCGTGAGATTGTCAACGCCCGTGGCCAGAATTGCGAAATGACCGCCGTGCAGAATTGAGATATCGCGAAGTGTGACGTTATGACAATTTTTCAAGCTGATAGATTTGTTGCCGACGCCAGGCGCCAGTGCTTTGTCACCTTCACCGCGGCTTAACCCTCGACCCCAGATTCGACCCGGGCCACAGATGGAAATATTAGAAAGTCCCTCGCCCCAGATCAGGCTGTTATGCCAGTGGCTGTGGCCGAAGTCCTGATACTTGTCCCATTGGTTCGGTTCCGGCGGATCGTAACCGTTCCCGCCAGCGGTTGCCGGATCCGCGCCGACGATGGTTGCACCGGGCCCGAGATACAAGCTCACGTTGCTCTTCAGCCGGATGGAATAGCACAAATACGATCCGGAGGGGAACAATATTGTGCCGCCACCCGCACTCGCGGCGGCATCGATGGCTTTGTTGACGACGACGGTATCAAGGATGTTTCCGCCGCCAGTTGCGCCAAACGCGCGCACATCGTAAATCGCGGCTCCCAAAACCGCCTGCTTCTGGTGGCCATATGCGGAAGCTGTTCCTAGCGCAGCGCCAAGCGCACCAACTCCGCTCAACTTCAGAAAATCCCGCCGCACCGCGCCGATGTTCAACATGTCCCGTTTCCTCACTGACCTGGACCCGGGCGTTCAGCTGACCGGGCGGCTAAGATGTTTACTTCTTTGTCGATGGTAAGGCCCGAGTAGCGCCGGTCGAGATTCCGCCATCTACCAGCAATGTCTGGCCTGTCACATAGCGACTCGACTCCACGGCCAGGAAAACAACTGCTGAATCGAGATCGCGCGCCTGTCCTGGGCGCTTCATAGGAATGCGGTCGCAAAGGTATTCCACCCACTCTTTATTTTCGTAGAGAACTTTGTTTTGTTCTGTGCGGAACCATCCCGGCGCCAAACAGTTCACCGTAATTCCATACTTACCCCAATCATCTGCGAGGCTCATTGTGAGCTGCCGGACACCTCCTCGACTCGCTCCGTAAGGGCCAAGGCCGGCGTAGCCTGCAACCGCGGTTACCGAACCGATATTGATGATGCGCCCATATCGCCGTTCGATCATGCCGCGCGCCACCGCCTGCGCAACGAAAAAACCTCCACGCAGGTTTGTTTCCAGGATCAAATTCCAATCATCCCAGGTAACTTCCATTGCTGGCTTTCGAACATTACATCCCGCATTATTCACCAGAATGTCAATGTGGCCGAAAGCGGACTCGGCGTCACGCACCATTTGCTGAATGCTTTCAAGATTTCGGACGTCCAGCTCTAGTGAAACCGCGCGGCGGCCGAGAGATTTGATTTCGCTTTCGAACGAGATCAGCCGTTCGCGAGTGCGGCTCGTGATCACGAGGTCGGCGCCAGCTTTCGCGAGTGCGCGCGCCATGTATTGCCCGAGGCCGCGGCTCGTTCCAGTAACCAGGGCAACTCTGCCTTCGAGGCTGAACAGGTCATCGCTCACGAGGTGGCCCCAGGTGTAAGCACGACCTTCATTAAGTTAGGTTCCCTCGAATACAAACGCTCGAACCAGCGCGGCCCCTCTTCCAGAGGAGCGACTGCGCTTATGAGCGGCTTGACGCGAATGGTTCCGCTTGCGAGAAGGTCAATTGCTCTTGGGTATTCTCCCGCCGAGGCGCATGAGCCCTGTAAACGAATCTGCCGAGTTACCACGCTTTGCAAGGGCAGCGTGACCGTTGGCGAAATATTTCCCACCAGCGTGACCCGCCCACCCTTGCGAACAGCATTGATTGCTAGCCGCACCGTATCATCGAGTCCAACCGCTTCAATCGCTGCGTCAATCCCAGCCCCCGCGAAGCGTGCAATTTCGGAAAGCACGTCGGCATCCTTTCCGTGAACCGTTTCCGCCGCTCCCAATTCTTTGGCAAGCGTCAAGCGCGACCTCTCAACATCGATAACCATGATCTGCGAAACACCCGCCGCCCGCAGCGCTTGCAAAATGAGAAGTCCGATCATGCCCGCACCTATTACCAGGACTGAGTCTGTTGATGAAACTCTAGTGAGCGATACCGCGTGCAGTGCGACAGAAACCGCCTCGAGCATGGCTGCCTCGACGAAAGAGAGATTCTCGGGCAGTCGATACGTGATTCGAGAGGGTACGACGATGTATTCCGCGAATGCTCCCGCTCGCCTGTAGTCACCACAGGAGACGCCCAGGACCTGTCGCCGGTCGCATAGATTAACTTCTCCTCGCCGGCAAAAGGGGCATTCGCCGCAGTAAACGGTGGAATCGAATGTGATCCGGTCGCCTGTACGAACATTGGCCACGCCATCGCCCACTGCTGCGACCACCCCGGCAGCTTCATGTCCCATGACGAGAGGTGGAATACGGCGGCCTGAAGCGCCGTCGTATCCATGGACATCGCTCCCACAAATGCCACAGCTAGCAACCCGGACTAAGACTTCGCCCACTGCGGCTTCTGGTACGGGGAGATCGATGATCTCCAGAACTCGATAATCTGAAAGCTGCAGGGCTCTCATGTGTTTTTTCAACAGTTTTATAACGCAGCGAATTGTTTCGCGAACTCACTTTACTGTCGCGAGACCTTTAACATGACCACGCCATGCTTGGGCACCGCAGAAGTGTAAGAGTCTTTCTGTGGCGGGAGATCCTGATAGCTCCATAAATCCCGCAAACGGGCAGACCCCGTAAAGCCGAGCATTTGAAACGTAAGCGTGATCGGCAGCTGCGATTCTCCGCGATTGAACAAGCCGACCGCATACGAGCCGTCTGCCAGCGGTTTCGCCCAAATTTCAAGGGGCCCTTCATCCCATAAGCGGTG
>QHZR01000115.1:25455-25969 GCA_003224755.1 Acidobacteriota bacterium | reverse complement strand
CTTTGGTTTCGCCGTCCATACTGCGCACGTCGTTGCCAGCCAGCAGCGGAGCCGCAAGCAGAGCCCAGAGAGACATGTGTGTGAGGTATTCGTCATGTTTCATTCGGCCGTTGCCGACTTCGAGCATGTCCGGATCATTCCAATGTCCGGGGCCGGCAAATTTCTCCAGCCCATTTTGGCTGAAGCCGATTACTGACATTCTGTCGTAGGTATCGTTGATATCGCCGGTGGTACGCCACAAATTTCCCGTGCGTGGCCCCCACTGCCACGGCGCCTTCACGCCCCAGTTGCAGATGCTGAAGACAATCGGACGCCCGGAGTGCGCCAGAGCATCCCGAAATTTTGCATACTGAACTTCTGGATCGAGCCCTTCTGCATAACACCAATCGATCTTCACATAATCCACACCCCATGCGGCGTAGGTTTTTGCATCTTGAACTTCATACTCAAAGCTCCCCGGTCGCTTCTGGCATGTCAGCCTTCCTGCGTCTGTATAGAGCCCAAATTTAAGTCC
>QHZR01000115.1:18094-25365 GCA_003224755.1 Acidobacteriota bacterium | reverse complement strand
ACGTTTACATGCTGATAGCCCGCGGCCTTCATCCCGCTGCTCACGATTGCGTCAGCTGTTTCCCGAATGAGTTGTTCGCTCACATTGCAGGCGAATTTGTTCCAACTGTTCCAGCCCATGGGCGGTGTGGCGGCAAGTTGGACCTGTGATGGCGCGTCAGCCTGGGCCTTTGCCACTTGGTTAGCTGCAAAGGGAGTCAATGCCACAGAAGCGAACATTAGAGCGCGTCGAAGGTTATTCATGGCAAGTCAAAGCCTCGTCGATCTTGAACGGTGCGAATTATAAGGCTGCCTGAGAAGTTTCTGCGTTGAATCTTTCTAAATTCATTGTTTCCGAGACCTGCTGGTGCCGTTTCACTGAATCAGATTGCGACAGAACATGTCTGTTGATCACCGCACGCGAATGTCGTTTAGCCTCACTCAAATGTGACCTCAGTTTTTCTCCTTTGACTTGGAAGATGCATCAACCCTATAGTCCCGCGAATCGAAACCGAACTCCTCGGTGAAAAGCCGCCAGGTAGAGACGTGGAAGCAACTTCTCTTCGCCAGATCGATGCCGCACATGGGCATGCCCGTCGGAGGCGCTATCCCAGGATCAAGTTGGATTTACGGTCAAGAAGACGCTGTACTCGACGCGATGCGTCGATATGCATACCCACTTGTATCCTCCGGCATTCGGGAAGATGGGCTTGTGGGGGATTGACGAACTGCTCACCTACCATTACCTGGAAGCTGAATTCTTCCGATCATCGCCGATGTCTTATGAGGAATATTGGTCACTGTCGAAAGAACAGCGCGCGAATGCAATCTGGAAAACATTGTTTCTCGAAAACACCCCCGTTTCTGAGGCGACGCGAGGCGTCGTTTTCGTACTCAACGCTTTCAACCTCCCGACCGATAGCTCGGAACTGACCGTAGCCCGGGCCTTTTTCCGCGAGAAGAAAAATTGACGACCACATCGAAGAAGTGCTGCGCATGTCAGGCGTGAGCACGGTGGTCATGACGAACGACCCCCTTGATCCTGAAGAAGCGCCGATGTGGATGAATGGCGCACAGACGAACGGTGAATTCCGTTCGGTCATACGCCTGGATAGGCTCGTGCGGGATTGGTCCGAGCCTTGGCAGGACCTAGATAGACAAGGCTATCGGGTTGAAAACGGCGGTTCGGCGAGCTCGATAAAGGAAATTCGCCGATTCCTCGCTGATTGGTGCAAGCGGATGCAGCCCGTCTACATGGCTGTTTCTTTGCCGGACAGTTTTCATTTTCCCGATGATTCGGTGCGAGGAAAGATTTTTCGAGAGGCAGTGCTGCCTGCTTGCCGGGAATTCAATTTGCCGCTCTCGCTGATGATAGGCGTTCGCCGGCAAGTCAACCCGAAAATCCGCTTAGCCGGAGATGCGGTTGGACGGGCCGATCTAACAGCGCTTGCAAATCTTTGCCGGGATTTTCCCGAAAACAGGTTTCTTGTTAGTGTGCTCAGCAGGGAAAATCAACACGAGCTTTGCGTTTACGCGCGCAAGTTCAACAACCTGTTGCCATTCGGTTGCTGGTGGTTTCTGAACAATCCTTCCATCGTGGAAGAAATTACGCGGGAGCGAATCGAGATGCAGGGGATGAGCTTCGTCCCGCAGCACTCCGATGCCCGAGTGCTCGAGCAGCTTATCTATAAATGGCACAATACACGCAGGACCCTCGAGCACATTCTCACGCAAAGTTATCAGTTGCTCATAGCTGACGGCCGTGCTGTTACGCCGCTCGACATACAGAATGACCTTGGCCGTCTGTTCCATTCCAATTTCGAGCGATGGACAGGAGTATTGACAGGCTCACGGAGTACGCGTTGAGCTGAGGTTCGCCGTTCCATTTTCGCAGCCCGCTGTCGTCAAAGTTGCTGGTTACGGGAATCTAAGCAACTTGGCTTTTGGCCTGTACCTCCGGACAGAGCATCTTCTGAAGGGACTCGGCAATAGACAGCGTCAACTTTCTTGGATACTCGGTTCGCACCATCGCCAATGCGAGCTTTCTGGTGAGACGTCGACCGTTAATTCGATAGGTGTGGAAGAAACGCGTGCGTTGTCTCAACGCGTGTTCCGGAAGTATCGAGCAGCCGAATCCTGATTCTACCAATCGCTTGATTGCCTCTGTGTCATCTGCCTCCATCACCACGTGGGGTGTTATGCCAAGCTCCTTCAGAAAACGATCGATCGTGACCCGCAAAACGCTGTGTCTGGGGTAAAAAATGAAGGGCGCTCGCTCGATCTCAGCCGCGCGGATGGAGGCAACTGGGCCACCGTGCACCTTCCTTGCAGAGGGCCGCAGCAACAGCAGTTCCTCCTCGAATAACGGCATGATCGTGAGGTTCTCTTCCGAAACTGGCAAAGAAACCAGTCCAAGGTCGAAACGACGGGCGTGGAGTCCGGCGATGGTCTCTTCGGTTACAGCAACGGTCACGCGAATTTCAGCGTTTGAATATTGCTTTCGCAGTTGCCGCAACGGTTTTCCAAGTTGATAGATCAGAGTGGTTACGCCGGTTGCAAAGTTGAATGGGCGGTTGTCCTTGGCGATGTCATTTTCGAACTCTTGCCTGATCTGGTCCTTGAGGGTGACCATGGTTTTCGCGTGTTCAGCCAAGCGCAGCGCTGCTGGCGTGGGGAGAAGGCGTTTGCCGTTGCGCACGAACAACTCGGTGTGAAGTTCATCTGCAAGATTGCGTAGCTGCAGGCTCACAGCGCCCGGTGATAGATATACTTTTTCCGCCGCCCGTGTCATGCTGGGCGAGTTCATTACTGCCAAGAAAAGTTCCAGCTGATAGATATCCATAGTCCCCATCCCCAATTGCAGAACACAGTCCAAGCGCAGTGGGAGCCAGATTTCTTTAGTGTTCCTGAAATATCAATTTAGCTTTTCAGGTTTGACACCCTACCAACGCCCTGCGATCTTTACTGCCCCAGGATACTTTAGCAAATTTAAATGATCGTGTTGAGCGCTTTCCCGTGGAAATATCGTTTGTGCTC
Source organism: Acidobacteriota bacterium (assembly GCA_003224755.1). Lineage (GTDB taxonomy): Bacteria > Acidobacteriota > Terriglobia > Terriglobales > Acidobacteriaceae > Gp1-AA145. Next base: position 22,351 of record QHZR01000115.1, on the reverse strand, counting down.
TATCTCCCGCTTCTCTGCAGTGTCTATTCTGCTACCGGTTCTTGTGCTTACCAGGGTTGGATGGGCGGGAGTTGAGGTCCTTGAATCTTCCGCCTTGCGCCTGGAAGTGAGTTCGAACCCATATTTATATCGAGTACTCGAGAAGAGTACCGGCGAGGTCCTCGTAAAGCAGGATTCAACCGTCGTTACCATCAACGCCGAACTCTATCCCGCATCGCACGTCGCTAACCTTGCCCACGGTGCTGCCGAAATCACCGGCGATCTCATGCTGCAACTTGCAGGCCGAGATGCTCTTGCAGCCGGCGTGCCCGATCATGCCAAAGTCGCATTTCGATTTGTGAATCCTCAAGTGCTGCAGGTTGATATTTCCTATACTCCGGCGCGCGCAATCTCAGAAGAATTCGATGACAACGGCGAACACTATTACGGAATTTGGGAGTATCCCTTTGGGGGGAATATCGACAACCGGGGAGCGGACCATGATTTTCGGGGGATGGGAAATGAGCGCTATGTCCATCACGCTAGCGCCCGGGCACCGTTTTATGTGACCTCAAGAAAATATGGCGTGTACGTACAGAGCCTCGCAGCTGGACACTTCTCAATTGCGCAAGCAGGAAAAACAAGCTTCACATTTACAGACGCGCAACTCAAATACAACATCATTTATGGCCCGAAGTACGGCGACGTTCTCAGCCGCTATATCGCAATTGCGGGGCCGGCGTTCATGCCTCCGCTGTGGGCTTTCGGCACGATCTGGTGGCGTGACGACGAGCATGAGGACCTGCGGGGAGTCTCAAATGCGCAAGAAAAAGTGATTGCGGATGCCGACCGCTTGCGCGCGCTCCACATACCCGCAGGTGCAATTTGGCTGGATCGGCCATACGGTTCAGGAGATCGCGGCTGGGGCAACATGGATTTCGACAGTTCCTTCCCCGATCCTTCGAAGATGATTCACGATCTGAACGATCGTGGCATGAAGTTGTTGCTTTGGACCGCGAATCGCACCTCCTCAGGATTGTTTCAGGAAGGCTCAACGAAAGGCTACCTGTTCCCCAATCCCTGGCCAGCCGCCGACATCCAGCGTTCCGAAGTTTACGACTGGTTCAAAGACAAGCTGAGTGCGTACGTTCGTCTTGGCGTTCGCGGCTACAAGATCGACCGCGGCGAAGAAGGCGAAATGCCGGAAGCCGCCGAAAACAAGCTCAGCGTGTTGTTTCCGAAGCTTTCTGCTGAAGGTTTGAGCGACACTTTCGGTCAGGATTATTTCGTTTTTTCTCGTAACGCAACCGACACAGCCCGCAAATACACCGCAATCTGGAACGGCGACAGCTGGTCTTCCTTTGAAGGACTGCAAGTGTCCATCAAGACGGGAATCCGATCGGGCTTGATCAATTTTCCAATGTGGGGGTCGGACACCGGCGGTTATTTCGCTCCACCCACCCAGGACAAAGAACTGCTTGCCCGCTGGTTTGAGTTCAGTGCATTCAGTCCCATGATGGAGGTCATTCTTGGCCCGCGGCGAACACTGTGGGATGACTATGACGACGAACTTGTTGCCATTGCAAAGAAATGCGCTGCCTTGCACCACGATCTCATTCCCTACACACGGTCATACATGTACGAGGCGACACAAACGGGAATGCCCATAATGCGCGCTTTGATTCTCGGCTATCCGGATGATGACGGTCTGGCCGACAAATGGGATGAATATCTGTATGGGAGAGATCTGCTTGTCGCGCCAGTCGCAACAAGGAATAGCTTTGAGAGAAAGGTCTATCTCCCAGCGGGCCTTTGGATCGACTACAACGACAAACACACTTTGCACCAAGGAAAAGCGACCATTACCGCGAAGGCGCCGTTAGGAACAATTCCGCTGTACGTACGCGAAGGGGCTATCGTGCCTCGTGGCGACATCGTGCAGCTGAACAATAACTGGGGGTCGAACTGGGCACCCAAGCTGCGCGTCGAGATCTTTCCGGCGAGAAAACAAGCGAGCGCGTTCGATTATTTCACTGGTAACGGAGTGCAAAGGATTACTGTGCAGCCCGATGCCGGCGCTTTGTCGATTCAATTCGGTGACTTGGGCGCCGATGGAACTGCTGTCGTGCATTGCAAAGGAGTGACCGGAGTCACAAGAAATGGTTCCACTCTGCGTGACGGAACAGATTACAAGTACGACCGCAATGGTCAGACTCTGGAAGTCCCGTTTAATGGAGCGACCACCCTGTCGATCAAGGGCGCACAAAGCTTGTTTTCTGTGACAGCTCGATAGGCGCGTTGTTACCGTGTGACTGCAATTTGATTGTGAGTTCCCAATGAAACGATTTCTGGGCTTGTGCTCACTCGCGATCCTGTTGTTGTCGGCGACCGCGCAAGAGAACACGCCTGCTGGATTCGAGCGCTGGACGCCAGCGGCTTTGCAGCGTTTCGATCAGAAATTGCATGCTGACGCGGCGGAGGACCCACATCGTTTCGCCGTAGAGCAGCTGGCGGATTTCCCAAATGACAGTTTTCTGTTGGTTCACCGTGAGGCGGATGGGCAGGTGGAATGGCACGAGACTCAAGTTGACGTTTTCTTCGTGCAGTCAGGTTCAGCGAAGTTGCTGCTCGGAGGCAAGATGATCAATGCCGAGACCGTCGGCCCACATGAGAAACGAAATGGTTCCATCGAAGGGGGCGTTCGCGTGAAACTCTCAGCGGGAGACGTCGTGAGAATTCCTCCACGAATTCCGCATCAGCTTCTCCTGGATGGATCACACGAGTTCAATTACTTTGTCGTGAAAGTTAAGGGTTACTAGCCCTTCTGCCCGGAAGGAAAGGGAATGATTCCTTTGAATTTCAACCTTTGCTGCCTTTGTGTCCGACTCCTCGTTTCTGCAGGAACGTGCCTGTTGCTCTCGTCATCGTTGCTCGCGCAGGTCGCTAACTTCCACAACGCACCGGACTCGACCAAACAGTCAAAGAATCCTTACGCCGGCCAGAGCACATCGCAAGGCCGCCAGTTATTTCAGGCAAACTGCTCAAAGTGTCACGGCGACAATGCGGGTGGAATGGGGAACGTTCCGTCCCTGAAAAGGCGAAAAATCAAGAGCGTGCATCCCGGCGAGCTTTTCTGGTTTATTACGCAGGGCGACGTGAACAATGGCATGCCTTCGTGGGCAAGTTTATCTGCAGCCCAGCGCTGGCGAATTGTTACTTATCTGCAAGGGCTCGGGGCGCGACAGGAAGGGCAAAATATCACTCAGAACACGAGCGCTCCAACTGCAGTGTCCACGAACGCGCCCCCGCCAACCCCGCCATTTACGGATTTTCGCTATGAAGAACCGGGCAAAATCCGCAAAATCACTTTAGCTGATCTGCCTCCGCCATTTGCGACGCCATCAGCCCCAAACGGTCCAAAAGTTGTTCCTCGCCCAGAGGCCGCCTGGCCAAAAGTACCATCCGGATTCAAGGTGGATTTGTTCGCAACCGGCTTTCAGGACCGCGGCTCATTCGGACTGCCCCCAACGGGGATTTCTTCATCGTTGAGAGGGGTGGCACGGTGAAAGTTGTTCGCGGGATTACCGAAAAGGGCAAGGCCGAAATTGTGGCAGTTTTTGCCGAAAGCCTGCACATGCCTTTCGGAATTAACTTCTATCCGCCCGGAGCAGATCCACAGTGGGTTTACGTCGGCAGCTTGCATGAGGTCGTGCGCTATCCCTATCAGATCGGCGATTTGAAGCCACGTGGCCCGTCCGAACACATCGCCGACTTGCCGGGCGGAGAGTATCACTGGACCCGCGATATTGAATTTTCAGCAGACGGCAAGAAAATGTTCGTCGCCGTTGGCGCGGCGTCGAACATTGACGATCCCGACACCAACCCCGGCGGAAAAGAATACCGCCAATATTCTTGAATTCAATCCCGATGGCTCCGGAATGCGTGTTTTTGCGTCCGGGATTCGAAATCCAGTCGGGCTTGCCATCAATCCGAGTACGGGCGAACTCTGGTGCTCAACGAACGAACGGGACGGTCTCGGCGACAATCTGGTCCCCGATTACATTACCCACGTCCAGGAAGGTGGCTTCTACAGCTGGCCGTGGTGGTACATGGGTGGGCATCAGGACCCGCGACACCAGGGCAAACATCCGGAGCTTAAAGATAAGGCGATTACGCCTGACGTCATACTGAACCCACATAACGGGTCGCTGGAAATCACGTTTTATAAAGGCAAACAATTTCCAGCGGAGTATCAGGGCGACATATTTGCGGCTGAGC
>QHZR01000115.1:15419-17985 GCA_003224755.1 Acidobacteriota bacterium | reverse complement strand
TCGGCGTTACTGTTGCTCCAGATGGGTCTCTACTGGTGACGGACGACGCATCAAATTCGATTTGGCGAATCACGTACTCATCGCAGTAGCTTTCTTCAGGCGATAAAGGGTTTCACCCGCGCGCGCGATGAATTTAATGCCCTCCGCCTCACGTCCTTGCCACTCGCCGAAGTCAATACTGTTTGGGTCGAGGTAATCCAGATTTAGCGAACAGCACTTCTTTGCCGAAATGCCTGTTGCGAGAGTAACCTTGATACGCGAATGTTCGATCCCGCGCTCTACATCGTAGCTGCCCCGACCGCGCAGGTGCGTGGAATGCGCAATCACGCCCAGCGGAATCTCAGCGAATCGGGGCCACTGTTTCAGGAAATACTCGCAGCAATGGTAGCCGATCTGGTCGATAAACCTTTTGTGCGTGTAACTCGCTTCTGTAATGTGAGGCGCGTAAAGAATGACTTCAGCGTCCTCCTCGACCGCCGGTTCGGCTTTGTACATCCCCTTTGAACCGGTCCACAGGTCGTCATACATACGTGGAAGCACGGCAAGGACGCGTCGAAACGGCTGCTCAATCCAATGAATGTTTATCGCCGCCGCGTGCTCGGCGGCCATTTTCCACGCGTCACGAGGAGGGCCGAAATAGATGCCGCAGATATCCTTCTCTTTCAGCACCAATGCGAAGCACGCCACCGGCACCGAAACTTTCTCGGCCGCGAGATCAATCAGGGTCCGAACCGAAGCTTCATACGTGCCGATAATGTTGTAGCTGCCAAGCAAGGCGCCGAGCCAATGCGTGTGGTGGATCATCTCGCCGCTACTCACACCGGGGAACAGATATTTGTTTCCACCTGAAAAGCCGACTACTTCGTGAGGAAACACCGGACCGCAGATCAAAACCTGGTCGTACTCGAACAGCAGACGATTGATGTTGATTCTGATCGAGTGCGATAGCAGTCCACGGGAAATCCTGGCCACATCATCCGCCGGAATTTCTCCAATCTCGATAAATGTCTCGGGACGCTCCCAATGATGATTGAATATCCGAGCGGCGCCGCAGGATCCATTAGCGACAGGTTGTCCTAGTAGCCGGGACAGTTGTGCTTCGCTCATCAGCGGGTGAGTTCCCAGCGCAACCAGGTAATCACAAGCCGATGACTGCTTGCCGATCTCCTCTTGCAGAAGTCCAAACATCAGCGGCATCGGCATGGTGCGCGTGCCATCGGGAATGATGACGAGGACGCGCTTGTCACGAAGCGAGAGCCCTGCTGCCGCTTGAGCGACAAGTTGCCGGACATCATTAGTGAGTGAGAGATTGATCCGATGAGCGCTTGGCTAGCACAGTCATTTGCAGATTTGCCGATTAGAGTGCGCCAGCTTTCTGCAGCGCCTCCTTCATGCCGGCCCAGCTTTGCAGGGAGGAAGCCTCGGGACTTCCGGCGCCCCGCCAGTGGGTCTCAAGACTCACTGCGAAATGGAAGCCGTCGCGCTTGAGGGCTGCAAACTGTCCAGACCAGTCGATGAAGCCTTTTCCCATGGCCGCCCACTCGAAGCCACTCGCGCCTTTGGCAACGTCCTTCACATGACAGTGCCCGATCCGTTCCTTGGGCAGCAGATTGTACGCGTCAGGATACGGGACCTCTCCGAGGCGGGCCGCATTTCCTGGATCCCAATTCAACTTGAAATGGCGCGAGGGAACACCCGCAAGTGTTTTGGCCGCCTCGGCTCCGGTTGCAGTGTTGCATGCGAATTCATTTTCCAGAATGAGGGTAAGTCCGGCTTTGCCGGCTTGCTCAGCACCTTTCTGTAGCGTTTCGTTAATCGCCTTTCGATACGGCGCCTGGTCGTCCAGTCGCCAGAAATCGAAGCAGCGAATGCGATCGGCCGAAAACTTTTTTGCCATTGCGATTCCGCGATCAAGCACCTCGCCTTGCTGATCGAAAGTGAAGTTCGCGTTGAACTGATCGCGCTCCTGGCTGAACTTCGATTTCGGCGCGCCCGCCCAATCCACCTTGAACAGCGGGCTAGCGATGTCAGTAATGCGCAAATTGTTCTTCTTTAGAATGCCAAGTGCCTCGCCAACTTCCTTTTCATCAAGATTGACGATGTTCTTGTTCCACAAACTGCGGATTTCCACCCATCCCATACCAAACCGCTGTGATGCCACCTCGCACGCGTGGCCGAAGTCCTGCGAGACTTCGTCGGTAATGACTGAAATCTTGAAAGGCGATTTGGCAAGCTCGGGGGACTGAGCCGCCGCCAGTACGCTGGTTGAAGAGCTAGCGGCCAAGGTTCCCATTCCCGCGACAAATTCGCGTCGTGAAAGTTTCATCGTGCGGTTCCTTTCTTGTTCCTGATCGAGACAGGGTCGAAGAGGTTCTCGCGGCTATTGCCCGGTTCATTAGTGACCTGTCCGAGGCGACAATTTCGTCGCGATTTCGAGTTCACGTGCCGCATCGTGGGGATGGCCGCTTGCCTTTAGCGCCGCCGCCAGTTCGTAATGAACATCAGAATCTTCTGGCACCCAGGCTAACGCGGCTTGGAGTTCGGAAATGTCCGTGGTCCAATCCTG
>QHZR01000115.1:8684-15405 GCA_003224755.1 Acidobacteriota bacterium | reverse complement strand
GAACGCGTTGCAGTTTGCAGTTCAGCCCGAGCTTCTCTTAGCTTGCCCTCGGATTCGAGTACGAGGCCCAATTGCATGTGAGCGGCCGCGTGGTTGGGCTCCAGCTGCAAAACCGCGTGTAATTGCTCTTCTGCCTGCCGTAACTTGCTCTCTTTTTCGGCCGTTGTTTTCAAACTGGCAGCTAGGTTCTTCAAAGTAACGCCGAGCTGATAGTGCGCTTCCAGGAAATCCGGACTGAGTGAAGCGGCCTTCTGCAACTTATCCGCAGCTTCCCGTAATTCTCCTTTGCTCACATCTGCCGCCGCGGTCTCGACCAGAATCATAGATTCACCCGCATTGGACTTTTGCCTGTTCAGTGTCTCCAATTCGGCCAATTCGTGGGCAGCTCCAATCTCATCTCCTGCTTTGCGAAATGCTTGCGCGAGATTGGCATGAGTCTCGGCCAAGTTTGGATTCAGCCGGATCGCGGCGCGAAATTCCTCGATGGCGCCGAAGAGGTCATTTGATTTCAGCAGGACTGTCCCCAGCAGTTGATGGCCGTCAGGGTCGTCTGGAAGCTGTGTCACTGCGACATGGAGCTCGTTTGCCGCTGCCCGTAAGTCTCCGCGCTCGCGGAGCACGAGTCCAAGAGATCGATGCGCCAGCGCATGTTGGGGGTTAAGCCGTAGGGCCTCCTGGAACTCAGATGCAGCACTATCTATTTCGCCTTTAAGCCGGGACGCAAGACCGAGCGTGTAGTGATACTCAGCATTGGTGGCATCCAGGCTCACGGCACGTTTGAGGTTGTTCACAGCATTTTCAAAATCGCCGCGATCGGAAAGGATTTGCCCAAGGGCGAGGTAGTAGGTGGGCGCGGGCTGTTGCTGAACGGCGTTCTGCAGTTGCTGTGCGGCTTCGTCAAGATCACTCTTTTGCTTGAGCCCAGTTGACGACTTGTAGCGGTTCCATAAATTGAGGCCGAGATTGTAATGCGCCTCGGCGAAATCGGGTGCAGCTGAAACCACTTGCCGGAGAAGGAGGATGGCGCCATCGAGGTCGCCCATTTTGGCGCACGCCTCGCTCAAACCGTATTTCGCTTCCTGCATGGAAGGATTCAGCCGTAAGTCGGCTTCATATTGCAGAGTTGCGTCGTTGAATCTATTCAATCGGGCATAGGCGAGACCTAGATGGAAATGCGGGTCGGGAACGTTGTGATCCAGGCGCGCTGCTTGCTCGAATTCGCCGACGGCTTCATCCAGATTTCCGGTTTCGCCGAGGAGCACGCCAAGGTAGTCGTGTGAAGCCGCGTCGTCCGGGTGTTCAGCAATTGCCTGGCGGAATTCCGCAACCGCGCCAACCGGATTTCCGCGCTGCATTTCGGCTATTCCTCTGGCTTTGTGTTCCGAAGCGGAAGAAACCTGATTCGCTCGAGAGTCCTGCCCTGACGTCGCAGCGGAGACCGTCAAAAAAAGCGTGACCACGCAAGCCAGCTTTGGCCGAGAGAACACCTGCAACGTGGAGGTTTCGAAGCTCTTCATGTGCCGCCGTTTCACGTGAGTGCCCACCGACATCAATGCCCTAGTCCTTGCCGCGTGGCTTCGTCCTGCATTTCGCGCAATGCGCTGTCCTCCGGATGCAGTTCCAAACCTCGCCGAATCGTTTGTTCTGCGGCAGAAAGATCTCCCAATTGAAACTGCCGCATAGCAAGGCGTTGATAGACAAAATTGTTATAGGGAGCGATCGTCAAAGCTTTTTGGAGAGCCTCGATGCAGCCATTCAAATCGCCCGATTCCGCCAGGACCTGGTCGAGCAGCAGGTAATCATTTGGCATAGGCGATCCTTGAGAAGTTATCTGCCTGGCATACGAAACCGCGTGATCTATATCCCCGTCCGAAAGCGCTTTTTGAGCAAATGCTGAGAGGACGAAAGGATCAGCCGCGCGCGCTTTCGCGAGGCGAGCCAGCAAGTTGAAATAGTAATCCTTGAATTGCAAGTGTGAACCAATGAGTTCGCGCCTATATGCCTGTAATAAAACCACGGGAGCAACCTCATTCTTTACGCCAGGAAGGGCGTTCACGTGAATGTAGCCCGTGCCTGGTAAGGTGGCCTTGAACGCGATATCCGGGAGAGGTTCGTCCGCTGTGCGAACAATTCGGTGATTGGTAAGCGTTGAATGTGAGACGGTCAAAACCGGTTGTTTCGGCATGTGACAGTTCGTGCATGCATCAGCCGGGTTCTGGGTCTGTCGTGCTTCGATTGGGGCGGTGCAGTCTTTCTCGGAATGACAGCGAAGGCATCTCGCGCGGAAATATATCGGCGCTTCTGCTGTTGCCGGCTGCATGTGCGGATCATGACAGCTTTGGCAACCCAGCTTCCCCTTGCTTTCCCGGAAACACCTGCTGAGTGACATGGAATAGTAATGTTCGAGCAACGGCGACTGAGGACTGTTAGGATCAACCGGCGTTTTCAAAAGCACAGCGACTTCATTCAACGGAGTGCCTGGAATTCATGCAGATGTTATCGGCAAGCCAGGTGGGCAGTTTCGCCGGGTTCACGATCGAGTTATCAGATCTTCCGCGCAAGACTATGCCTGCCGTCCGTTCTCGAACGTGCAGTTCGCCAGGGCCGTGACACCGTTCACAACTGATACCCAGCTCAACGACTGGAGGATCTTCGAACAGGCCTTCCCGGCCTTTTACCGGTTGCGTCCTGCCGGCATGGCAGGCGATGCATTCTGGTGAGACGGGGAGCGTAAACCCAATATCGTTCCTTTCATAGTTGGGCGATAGGTCCCACGTTGCTCTCGCGGTGTAATAAGAAATTGGAGCCTGAAAGAGATAGTTCCCACGACGCACGATCGGTGTCGCGCCATTGGCTCCCGTGCCGACGATGTAGGCAAGTTCCTCGGTGTGATTGAAGACTTCTTTGCCATCAGTGTCGAGCTCGTATTCCGCCTCATAGATCTTGGAACCACGAGAAACCATCTTGTAATGGCGGTTGGTGTTCCCATTAAAAAATTCTATGGGCGTGCTAAGCCACCCCTTTTCGATTACGGCCTGCGGCAACATCGTGGAGCGACTCATGTCAGTGTGGGAATACGTGTTGCAGATTGCGAAGTGGCACAACTTACATTGTTCGGACCCGACGTAGCGCATTCCCGCCGCGGCATTTCGAGGCTTTGATCTAGTCCACGCAAAGGGCATCTTTGATTTCCTGCTCTGGCCATCGACTGAAATTGCAACCGCAAGTAAAAAGATCGCTGGCCTCGCCCAGTGGCATACTTTTGAGCAGCTATCACCAAATGTTGTCGCCGGCGGCATGATCACGGGGTCGCTTGAGCCTGCGATGTTGTGTCCTGCCGGACCAGCCTGATCAACTGCTTCTTTAAGTCTTGCTTGTGCTCGTCAGAATGAAGCTCGCTAACCTTCGCCAGCATTTTCGCTGCTTCAGCGGATTGCCCTTTCTTGCGATAGGCTTGCGCCAGCACATAAAACGGAGCTGCGTCCTCGGGGTCCAACTCCGTCGCCAGTTTCAGTTCCGGTATGGCCCGGTCGATTTCCCCAGCCTTAAAGAGCAACTTGCCAAGCTCAGAATGAGCATTCGAGAATTTCGAGTTACGCGTGATCGAAAGTTCGAAAGCCTTTATTGCTTCCTGTGCTTCCGGACTGCCGGGCTCGATACCTGAATGCAGGAGCGCCACGCCGAAAGCGTAGGGAACCAGGTAATCGAAGGCAGGTTCGTTGGCCTTCTCGCGAAGCACCGAGACGGCTTTGGAACTCTTTCCGTCCTCGATCCATACCCAACTCAGAGCGAGATAGGGAAGCGACTTGTCCGGAGCCAGAGTGGCAGCGCTCTCAAAATCCTTTTCCGCTGAATCAATGTTCCCCCGCATTACGTACGTTACGCCGCGTTGAATATACAAGCGGTATGACTTAGGAGCGTAATGAATCCCGACATTCAAAATATCGGTTCCTAGCGAGTACTCCTGATGCTCTAGGCAGATCGATGCCAGATCGATGTAATTGTCTTCCGACTCCGGCTCGATCTGCGTGCCAGCGCGCATTGCGTCGTAAGCCTCCTGAACACGATTCATGTTCAGGTACGCCTCGGCCGCAAGGTTGTAGAGTTCCGCTGTTTTGTGCCCATCGCGCAGAAGGTCCTCGAATGTGCCGATTGCTTCGGCATATTCGGCAGCCTTAACGTGCATCAGCATCTCGTCATAGCCGGCCGTGTAGGCATCGTGGTGTGTTTTGCGCGACGATGCAAACAATCGAGCCGCCGGTCGGTACGCTTCCGCCTTGGCCAGCAATATTCCAGCCTGAAAACGGTCTTCACTATCTTGTTCGGGCAAAAGTTTTAGAACAGCCGTTGCTTTCTCAACACTTCTCGACACCAGCAAACACTCTGCGTAGTGAAGCAGCCAACTTGGTTGCACAGAAATCTTCGCCCGAGCAGCTTGGTAGTGTTTTGCGGCAGCCGTGAAGTCCTTGTTCTTGAAATCGATCTCGCCAAGGTAGATGTTCGCAATCTCGTCGCCTGGCGCATCCTGTAGAATGTTCCTAAATTCTGGGGCCGCTTGTGCGTAATGCTTCTGGTTGAATTCATTGATCGCGAGATTCTTCCGCGCAGGAAAAAAATGCGGGTTTATGGCTAGGGCTTGAGCGAAGGCGTTGTTCGCAGCATCAATACTCCCTGACTCCGTGAGTGCGATGCCAAGCAGATTAAGCGCTTTCAGATCCGCCGGAGATTCGCTCACTAAGCGGCTCAGCAAAGATATGGCTTGTGAAAAGCGTTGATGTTGAACGTAGAAGACCGCGCAGTCGTATTGCGTTGAACCGCAAGAAGCGCCTCGTGCGCGCAATGGTACCGTGAGGCTTGCGAGAAGAGCACACGACAGCAATATCCTGCGCAACATGGGCCCAAGTTTTTCACCAGCACCCCGGAGCGTGGGGCAGGAGCGTAATAGCTCCGGAGCGCTGTTTCTTACACCTAAAAACCAATCCTTACGCCGAACTGGATATCCCTGGCAGGATAGGCAGAGACAGACTTGCCGAAGTTCGGGTTAGCTAAGTCTCCAATGGCATTGGTCAGGTTTACGCGATTGAAGACGTTGAAAAATTCGGCACGGAATTGGATGTTTGCACCCTCACCCCCGAAGAACCACGGACTATGAGTGTTCTTGATCACTGAGAAATCCGTGTTGGCGTAACCGGGCCCGTGGTAAGTGTTACGGCCCAGGCTACCCTGCGTGCCCAACGCAGGCAGCGGAAAATCTGATGGTTTGAATATGCCCGCCAGGTAATCCGATCTCGAGAGCCCGCTCTTCGAACTCCCGAAACTTGGCACGTTCGGGTAGTCCAGGTTCGTGCCATCGGCGTTGAAATCGCAAGTAGGGTAGGAGGCAGTACAAAGTACTGAGAACGGTGGACCGCTCTGAAGGATGGTGACGTTTGTCAGCTCCCATCCGCCGAACACTTTGTTCATGAGTCCACTGTGCGGGCCAGGAACCTCCCACAGAGTAGTGAATGAGAATCGGTGCCGTATGTCGAAGTCAGCCAAGCCTCGTTCCCGACTGTCGTCGTAAGCCTCAGCATGCTCAGGATCATCGTGTTTACTGGACTGATCAATCGCCTTGCCGAAGGTGTACGCGGCATCGAAAGTCAGGCCATGCTGCGCACGCTTTCTAATGGACGCCGTCATGCCGTTGTAGTGGCTGTTTTCGTTGGACTGGCCAAAATCGATATCGAAGAAGCCCGGCGTGAGCAGATCAAGAGTTCCGTCAAGCAAATCTCCGTCGAACCTGTTGAGGTTATAACGGGCGTATTCGTAATGTCCTTGGGAACCGATGTAATTGATCTCGGCAACCATGGTCGGCGTTATGGACCGCTGTACGCCAAAGAACCAGTTCTCCATGTACATGGTCTTGAGGTTCGGGTCGGCAACAATGACATTGGCCAATCCGTTGATCAACCCTCCCTGCGGGTTAAGACCCGTCGCGAGACCTGGAGGAAATGGATAGTTGTAGGGAGGGCTCGTGGTCGTGCCCAAGGCGAACAGGGGCTTGAAACTTGTGTTAACGTTCGCATTTGCTAAAGCCACGCGTGGGACGTTAGCAAAGCCGCCATCGTAGAGCTGGTTCGAGGGCCTGTCATAGAAGATCCCGAATCCTCCCCGGACAGACATCTTGCCTTCCTTGGTCGGATCCCAGGCGAAGCCCAGGCGCGGGCTATAGTTGAACATCGAGTGATCGAGAAGATGCTTCTGGCACTTCATGACTCCATTTGCGATGCGCGCCTGAAGTGTTGCGCCACCATTCGGGAAGGTCATGGTGCAAATGCCCTGGTCTCCCTGCGCGTCGGAAGGATTGAAGAAGTTTTCAAAGCGTAAGCCCAGATTGACAGTCAGATTTTGTTTAAGCTTATAGTCATCCTGTACAAAAGCTGCGAGAGAGCCGGTACGAATCAGACTAAGCAGCTGGGAAAGATGCTGACCGGTAACTGGGTCGAAACCGATATTGCCTTCATTGGTGGCGAAATCATCTGCGAAGTCAAAAACGTTGTTGAACGAAAAAATCGGCCGATTGTACACGCGGGAAGATTCGTGATCTGCGCGCTCCCGGGTGACGCGACCGCCAATCTTCAGGTTATGAGCACCTTTGGTGAAGGAAGCGACATCGCGCCACTCGAAGTTATTCTGCACAAACTCGTTTGGTCCCCACCCGGTTTGATAGCCTTCGATGCCG
>QHZR01000115.1:8139-8641 GCA_003224755.1 Acidobacteriota bacterium | reverse complement strand
CTTCGCCACATGTACCCATCCCAGCCCGAAATGCATGCTGTAGGTGGGCTCGAGAGTGTTGAGGTCCGGGTAAACAAACGGCGCTCCAAAAAGCACTTGGGTCAAATTCGTGTGGTTGTACGAGCCAAAGATCTTGTCTTTGTCGTTGTGGAACGAGTGATCGACGCGTACGGTGTATTGGAATCCGTTACGAGGTAGAGTGAGACCGAAATTGCCAGTCTGAATGACGGCGAGATTGCAAGGTACGGCCGCTCCACTGACTGGAAATGGCGAAGGATTAAGCGGCGCCGCTGGATTTCCTCCTCCGTAGGCATTGCAGTCGGCCGGTTGCCCGTTCCCGCCCACAACTCCCGCGACATGCCCCGCATCGATTGATCCTGTCGGCGAGATCGATGCCGGAAATGAGGAGGCAACGAAAGTCGAAATATTGTTGGTGAAGTTTGGATCAGTCTGCAGGAAATCGATGAACTGCGGATCCAAGACGGTTGTGGCCCTGCCGGAA
>QHZR01000115.1:7290-8005 GCA_003224755.1 Acidobacteriota bacterium | reverse complement strand
CGAGAGCTCCATGGAAGCGGTTGGAGCCCTGCTTGGTGGTGATGTTCACAAGAGCTGAAGAATTGCGGCCGTATTCAGCCGAGAAGTTATTGGCAGCGACGCGCAGTTCCTGAACGTCTTCGGCATTGGGATTTACGTTGGTGACACCGTTGCGCTGGCTGGAATCAATGGATGCGCCGTCAATCAGGAAGCTGTTGGATTCGAAACGCGCGCCGTTGGCACTCAGGTTTACGCCAAACTCGGGATTGAAAATGTCTCCACTCGCTTGCGCGTACGCCTGGCCACCGCCGCTGGCGAGGCCGGTCACGCCCGGTGTCAGGACAACAAGTGTATAGAAGTTTCTGCCGGTCAGCGGCAAGTCGTGGACCTTGCCTTCTTCGATTTCGCCGGAAACGCGGCCTTCAGCCGTTTCGACTAGGGGAGCTTCGCCGGTTACGTTCACGACAGACTCCCCGCCGCCAACCGACAAGTGGAGGTTCACGGTCTGGGTTTCGGCGACGGCGACTTGAACGTGCTCCTGGATCGTGGTCTTGAAGCCGTGGGCGGAGGCGGTGAGCTTGAATCTCGCCGCAGGAAGCGGCGTAAACCGGAAGTTTCCGTTCTCCTGGGTCTGGATGGTCTGACTGATCCCGGTTTCCTCGTTGGTAAGAGTAACGGTAGCGTTGGCCACGACTGCGCCGGTTTGGTCGGTTACAGTTCCATCGATGGCACTGGT
>QHZR01000115.1:1513-7230 GCA_003224755.1 Acidobacteriota bacterium | reverse complement strand
GCTCACCCCCCGGTCAGAGTTTCAGAGTTTCAACCCAGACATCAGTTCACGTAGCAAACATCACCTGAAAATTAGTGTCAACGAAGATTTTTTCAATTCTCCGTTTGGGAAAACTGCAGACCTGTCTTGCTTGCATCGGTCGAGCGGAAAACTAGCGAGATAATGGCTCGATGCCGCGATGCTAAGATCGCGAAGAGATTGTCCGCGGGGAGGAGGTAAACTGCTTCGACGGGTGTCCTTTTGAATTCCTTCCGGAGAGTCCGATCGGCGCTGTTACTGGTGTCGCTTCTAAGTCGAACCATAAACTTCATGCCCGCGCAGAAAATTCAATCAGGACAAGCGCAAGCCTCGTCGCCTCTGGTTGATTTCAAGGACATCGCTCAACCGGCGGGATTGATGGCGATCAACGTCTCTGGTAACGCTGAGCAGAAGCGCTACATTCTGGAAACAACCGGTGATGGTGTCGGCATCTTCGATTTCGACAACGATGGGCTGATGGATATCTTTCTCGTGAACGCGACCACCATGGATGGTAAAGGTCGTGGTGAGAAATCAACCAGCCACCTCTATCGAAACGTAGGGAGTTTGTATTTTGAGGACGTCACCGAAAAGGGGGGGCTCGGCAAAGTGGGCTGGGGACAGGGCGTCTGCGTGGGAGATTACGACAACGACGGATATGAAGACATGTTCGTCACGTATTTTGGACACAGCGTGCTCTACCACAACGAGGGTAACGGAACTTTCAAAGACGTAACCGAAGCGGCAGGATTGAAATCCGATACAGTTCGTTGGGACACCGGCTGCTCCTTCGTGGACTACGATCTTGACGGCAAGCTGGACTTAGCTGTTACTGGCTACGTCGAATTCGATCAAAGCAAGATTCCAGCGCCGGGCTCCGGCGGCTATTGCCAGTGGAAGGGTATTCCGGTGATGTGCGGACCGCGGGGACTACCGGCGGGGCGTAACTTTCTTTTCCACAACGACGGTCATGGCAAGTTCAGCGACGTTTCTCAGGGTAGCGGTATCGGAAAATCGACAGCGTGCTACGGCTTCACCGTTCTCGCTTCTGATTTCGACAACGACGGTTATCCCGACTTGTACGTTGCGTGCGATTCGCGGCCCAGCCTCCTTTATCACAACCGACGAAATGGGACGTTCGAGGAAATTGGGGTTGTGGCAGGCGTCGCGCTCAGTGACGCCGGACAGGAGCAAGCTGGAATGGGCGTCACCGTTGCCGACTACGATGAAGACAGATTCGTTGACATTGCGAAGACGAATTTCAGCGATGACGTTCCAAACGTTTATCACAATAACCGTGACGGAACCTTCACCGATCGGGTATACGAAGCCGGACTCGGAATACACACTCAATACCTCGGATGGGGAATTCAGTTTCTCGATGTCGATAACGACGGCTGGAAAGATCTTTTGATGGTCAACGGCCACGTTTATCCGGAAGTAGAAAAGGGGCCGCTGAACTACAAATACCGGCAACCGAGGTTGTTTTTTCGGAACCTGGGAAATGGAAAATTTAAAGATTTGTCCAATGAGTCAGGCAGCGGTATCAGCGATCGTTGGGCGTCGCGAGGCATGGCAGTTGGCGATTTGGATAACGACGGGTCGCTCGAGGTCGTAATAAATAACCTGGACGCCACGCCCAGTCTGCTCAAGAACTTCGCACCGAAGAAGA
Source organism: Acidobacteriota bacterium (assembly GCA_003224755.1). Classification (GTDB taxonomy): domain Bacteria; phylum Acidobacteriota; class Terriglobia; order Terriglobales; family Acidobacteriaceae; genus Gp1-AA145. The sequence goes on along the minus strand of QHZR01000115.1, from coordinate 5,540 downwards.
ATTGGCTATTAGTGAAACTCGCTGGTGTGCAATGCAACCGCGACGCGATCGGCGCCCGAGTTTATGTGCATACAGGAAGTCGCCGCATTTCCGGCGAAATTCAAAGCGGAGCAAGCTTCATTTCCCAGAATGACATGCGCGTACATGTTGGACTCGGTGACGACACGAGGTACGACCGGATTGAAGTGCAGTGGCCCGGCGGTAAAAGAGAGGCGTTCGCGGGAGGAAACGCAAACCAGATCGTTGCCTTGAAGCAAGGGACTGGGTCCACGGTTGAGGAACAACCCTCTTCGATGCCATGAACGGAAGATCCCAAAACTGAAGCACACATTCTCTAGAAATACTGATCTTCGACTTCAATAAATCTGCAAGCTCATCTTTTCAATTGCGTGATATGTTCCGTCGCACGATCTACTCTGGTAACAATACCCTGAGCATTGGAGAGGCAATGGCAATCACGAGACGCGATGTTTGCACCATTGTTCCAGCTCTTTTGCCGCTGGTTACAACTGCAAAACTCTTCGCGGCTGCGGATCAGCCGCTCGCTTCAGGCGCGTTCAGTTTCGAGAATGCGCCCATGCACGTGGCCAACAACAGCGCACAGGTGCGGCTCATGTTTCATGGAAAACTTGCTACTGGTGAGGGCCTGGAAGTTCACCAGACGATGTTGCCGCCGGGAGGCTCGCCAACTCCAACCACGCATCATCATCCGCACTCGGAAATGTGGTTGGTCCGCGAAGGCACGATTGAACTCACGGTGAAAGACAAGAAATTTCTGCTGGAACCCGGTTCGGTCGGGTTCGTCGGATCGAATCAGGAGCATGGAATCAGAAACGCCGGCATTATCTCCGCAAACTACTTCGTAGTCGCTGTTGGGCCTGGAGCGGAACTTCAAACGTAGCCTCATGACGATTCACATCGGACTGATTGGCTGCGGAAACATCAGCGGAACTCACGCTCGCGCCGCGCGCAATATTCCCGGTGTGAAAATCGCTGCAGCTTATTCACCCAACTCCCAAAAGGCACGGCGACTTTGTTCAGAGCACGGGTGTGAGCCGTACTCAGATTTCGAATCCTTCCTTCGTCATCGTCCGATGCATTTGGTCATTATCGGCAGCCCCTCCGGCTTTCACGCCAGTCAAGGAATCGCGGCTGCAGATCGCGGGCTCCACGTTTTAACCGAGAAACCGATCGACATTACCACTCAACAGGCGGATCGGTTGATTGCCGCGACCGAGCGGGCCGGCGCCAAACTCGGTGTGATGTTCCAAGACCGTGTGAAACCTGGTCTCCGGCAGTTAAGACAGTGGATTTCGGAAGGACTCCTCGGCAGGGTGCTTCTGGTCAATGCGAGAGTAAAGTGGTATCGCCCGCCGGAGTATTACGCCGACTCTCGTTGGCGCGGCACCCTGGCGTTGGATGGCGGTGGTGCAGTCATCAATCAGGCGATTCACACGCTCGATCTGATTTTGTGGTTGTTGGGCGATGTGGTCAGGGTGCAGGCCCGCAAGACCACCGCGCTGCATGCAATCGAAGCAGAAGATACCGCGGTAGCTCTGTTCGAGTTTGCTGGTGGCGCACTCGGCCTATTCGAAGCTACCACGGCGGCATACCCTGGATATGCGCGGCTCGTCGAGATCTCGGGTTCGGAAGGCACCGCTGTCGTGGAACATGACCGCGTCGTCAGCCTGGACCTCCGAAAAGGTCGTCAGGACATCGACCTCTCGACCAGTTCCGATGGCAATCAGAGCGCATCATCAGCTGCGGTGAGCGATACTCGCGGTCACCAGGCGCTGATTGAAGACTTCGTCGACGCGATTCAGAAAAACCGGCCGCCGATTTGTGACGGACGCGAAGGTCGAAGAAGTCTGGCTTTAGTTGAAGCAATCTACCGCGCTGCCGATCAGCTCCGTCCCCAGTTGCTGGTTAATCCCTAGCCGGAAAACCCAAACGTCGCGCACAATCCAACAGGATTTCTCTTTCCCAAGTGGGCCGACCCGGATTCCGAGGATGTGTCCTGTCGCTGGGAATTTTTCCGGCAAGGTGAAGAAACAGGGCAGCGGAGTGTTTGTAAGCCGGAACAGGAGCGCGAAAGGCAACATTGCCTAAGTGTTGCAATGCATCGGAGAGGGCGTAATAACGCGCATCGCCGCACTCCCACAGCCGGTCGCGTTCCGCGAACTTTTCCGGCGCGAAGCACGCCAGCCCCAGCAGGTAGTCCGAGCCGTACTCGATCATGTCGATGCCGAGGTCATTGCCTGTATAAATGCGGAAGTCCGGGCGGTGCTGATCGCGCAGCCTTAATCGCGCGAGTTCGGTCAGGCGATCGAGGGATGAGTGCTTCATTCCTTTGATCGCGGGAATGTCCATGATTCGGCGGGCTGTGTCTTCGTCGAAAATCTCTCCATTCGGGGCAAACATTGGTCCCAACTCAAATGCCAGAACGTGCTGGAATCCTTCACATATTTCGCTGTAGATCCGCGCTTTAGTTTCGGATGTCTCCCCATGCAAACGAGCGGTCTGAAAAAGGATCGGAATTCCGCCAAACGAAACGATTCGCTCAAGCTGCTTTCTGTACAAGGCCGCGATCTCGCCAGGTTGACCTTCAATGTACACGCCCGCAACAAAGGGAATCTTGCCGCCGCCCAGCGCTTCTCGCGTCCAGCGAAGCACATTCCCTTTTTCGTCCTCAGTGAGATGGTTCACGTAACCCGTATCCATGTTCACTGCATTCATGAGCCCGCAAGCGTGGGTTGCCTGTAGATTGAGTTGGAATGCTTCCACTGCGATCTCGCCGCTCGGAAGAAATGGGAGTAGCGCAGCTGCGATGCCTTGAACTCTTCGTCGAGGTTTCTTGGTCGCGATGATGGAATCAATGTTCATTGGAAAGGCCGGCTCCTGGGCGGACGCGAATCGATGCTCCTTAATTGATTTCAGCCGCTCTGCGAATTCTGAGTCTTTGTAATGAGAATCCAATGGATAGCACCCGGATGGCAATCCATTCCTCGGCGCCGTCGTGCAGTCGCTGAAAGTCCTGCAAATTCTCTTGCGCTCGATTCGCTGTCCGCCCGAGCTGTGCCAAAGAATTTCGGGATAGCTGAGCACCATACGTCCAATTCCGATGCAGTCAACCCAACCTTCGCGAACGGCAGCCTGCGCAACATTGGGCAGGAATTCCTGCATGTAGCTATAACCGGAGCCGACGATGGTGAGTGCCGGAAACTGTTGCTTCAGTGATCGCGTTACGCACATCTGCCTGGCGACACCAACGAGTGGATCTTCCGGTGGCGCATATCCATCTGAAGGCGGAAAGAGCGCTGGTCGCTGAATGTGCGGGTTGTAGTAGGGACTTCCAGCCGTCAAATTCACCAGATGAATGCCAAGTTCCTGCAGCAAGCTCAAAAAACGGACAGGTTCCTGCAGGTCCCACTCCACCGGGTTCTCCGGGCGGACCCCGAATCCCCAGCGATAGGGAAGTATGCTGTCCGCCGATTCGGGGATTCCCGGNNNCGGATCTGGACGGAAAGGGATACTGTCAAAGGCCGAAAGGCGCACTCCGAGATGCAGCTTTGGCGCGAGCGAGCGAACACCTTCAACGATCTCACGCAAAAATCGTGTGCGGTTTTCGAAACTTCCCCCGTAGGCTCCATTGCGAGTGTAGGCGCTGAGAAACTCATGTCCGAGATAACCATGGCAGTGCTTGACATCGACGAAATCAAATCCCAGATTCGAGGCCTTGACTGCCGCACGGTGAAAATCCTCGATGATTGCTCGAATCTCACCGTCAGTGAGTACAGGAAAATCCGACGGCAATTTCAAACGCGAATCAAGAAGAGGATGATGGTAAAGAATGCGTGGTTCGGCGCGTTTGTGATCGTTAGGGCGACAGTATCGCCCGGAGTGCGTCAACTGCACCCCGATAATCAAACCGCGATCCGAGCCCGTGGTCTTGCGATGCTCTCGTATTAGTCCCTCGCGCAGCTTTTCGAGACCCTTCTCCGTGTGCGTTGCGGCTACCACTTGATTC
>QHZR01000115.1:0-1500 GCA_003224755.1 Acidobacteriota bacterium | reverse complement strand
CGGCAACCGCTTCGCCACCCCAGATCAGCTTTGCGCCGCTACTTCCGAAACGTTGCCAACGCCGCAGTGTGAGTTCAGAAGGATTTCCGTTCAGTTCTGCGTCCCACCCTTCCATCGGTTGGACTGCGATGCGATTACCGATATGCAATCCGTTTGTCACCAGCGGCTTCCGCAACGGAGAATCAGTACCCGTAAGGATCTGGGAATCACATGGAATGTTGATGCCGAGCGAACGCAGCCGCGCCTCAAAAGCAGGAACGTCCTTGATCGAGGCCAGCCTGGGAATTGTTTGTGTGCTCACGTTGTTTGCCGTTGCCTTGGCAATGCCAGTACCGCAACGACTCCGAGTATTGCAAAAACTATGAGCGCCATGCAGCCTGCGAAGTAACTTCCCGTAGTGTCGCGCAAGCGCCCCACGAACCAAGGTGACAATGCTTCGGCGATGCCACCGAATGTCAGCAGCACGCCCATCAATCGTCCCAGCATCTGCGTTCCAAAAATTTCGGCCGTGATGAGAGGAATGATCATGTAATCGCCGCCCAGACCAATGCCGAACGCCGCTGCTGCCGCATAGGTGACCAAACGCGCCTGAGCGAGAAAAAGAAATGGAACGGCCGTTGCAACGAGCAGGTACGTAAACAGCATGACGTATTTTTTCGAGAAACGGTCGGCTAGCCATCCTATGAGCAAGCGGCCTATTATGCTGAACGTCAACACCAGCGACATGACCTCAGCGGCCGCTGCCTGCGAGTAATGGCGATCAAGGCTGAAGAACAGCTTCAAATTCTGTTGCGTCCCGCTAACCGCGGCTATCGAACACATGCTTCCCACAAGAAGAAGAAAAAACGCAAGGGTCTTGAATGCGTAGCCAATGCTCACCGCCGGTTTGGAGGCATGTGGCTGAACCTCCTGAGGGACGTCTCTAAGCACGTAAACCAGAGGGAACGACACGACGAAAATTAGCCCACCAATGATCTTCAATGCTGCTTGCCACCCGAAGTGGTGAACCAACACGTGAGAAACCCAAGGGACCGTTGCTCCTCCCACGCTGATCCCGAGATACGCTAATCCCATTGCCTTGCCGCGTGATTTTTCAAAGCGACGCGACAGCAGCACCTGCACCGGTAACGGCCCTCCGCAGACGTAACCGAGTGCATTGAAAAAATAGAATAGGTAGAACATTCCCAAAGAAGAAATCGAGCCGAGCCCAATCAAAGCTATGCCGGCCATCAGAACGCCAGCCATCATCAAACGCCGCGGGCCGAAACGGTCCACAATCCATCCCGCGAGAAACCCGAAAGCAGGGCCAACGATCAACTTGCTGAGTGCATTCCCGGATGTGACCTGCGCGCGTGTCCAGCCAAACTGCTGGACCATGAAATCGTAGTAGAACGGCAGGCCCCAGAGCGCAATGCCGACGATGCAGAAAAGGACCACGAACGACGTAGTGATTATCTGTACGGCATCGCTTCGCTCGGTGTTGCCCAACGGCGAAACGAA
>QHZR01000483.1:3181-3634 GCA_003224755.1 Acidobacteriota bacterium | reverse complement strand
ACTTCATGCACAGTGACCCCACGTTGCTTTGCGGGGTGCCGGCACAATTGGAGGGCAGAGTCGATTTGTTCGCGAAAAACTCTCTTGAGCGCTTCCGGCAACGGTTCGCGCAATTTCAAACGGAAGCCCATAGAGTTTTCTGCCTACTCGTTGGCCAGCCGCGCGTTGCTGTAACGCTTTTCGCCAGTCACCTCCCGTCCAAACCAGGAAGGCGGCTTGAATCTGCGGTAGGTTACGCGGTCGGGGAATTCCACTTCCGCCACTACCAGACCGGCATGTCTCCCGCGATAAACATCAATCTCAATGAGTAGATTTTTCCAGGGAATTTCGTAGCGCACCTTGCGCAATCTTCGACCGGCAGTCCCGGGCCAAAGTGCGGCGAATTGTTTCGGACTGAGCTTGATCTCGCGTTCTTCCCGGTGTGCGCCGCGACCGACCTTGAAAGTGAGCGAC
>QHZR01000483.1:0-3065 GCA_003224755.1 Acidobacteriota bacterium | reverse complement strand
TGTCGACTCGCACAAGGTGAGAATCCTAAACGCGATGGATTTACTGTCGAGACTTTCGCGCATTACAGGCTGAACCTCTGAATCTGTATGGCGATCAAGCGTTCTCACGCTTGCGTTGGAAAGATCGGCAGCGCTGATCGCCGGATACCGCTGAAAAGGTAGCAAACATTACCTCGGAAATTCTCTAGCTATCGATCACGCCGCAAACATATCGTGCTCGGGCGATGATTTCATATGCCCGATCAAAGTCACACAAGGCGCGGAACAATGATATTCTCGCAACCGAAAAATCCCTTTGGGCAAAAGGGCCCAACGGATCAAGGTAATACGAATAGGAACTGGTTAATTATGAGAAAAAATCCGCTGAACAAAGGTATTATAATGGAGAACGCTGCTGGGATTGGGACGGTGACGTCTGAGATGGTTGAAGCCCGTGCGCGCGAGTTAGCCGCGATTAACGGTCGTCCGTCTTCCGAACCGTCCGAGGCTGACTATCGACAGGCCAAACGTGAGCTGACAGGAGAATCGGAAATGGATCCGCAGGAAGAGAGCAGTGAATCCATACCCGAATCGGAGGGTTGGGATCCCGTGCCGGGCTCGACTGGACGGCAAGCAGCAGACTCCCTCGGAGAAGATGAAGATGCCGAGGGACGGAGCGAGAGTGCGCAGCTTTTCGAAGAAGGCGTCAGCGAAGCGGAGCATGATCAAATGCGTCAGGCATCCCGGGCGGACGAGCAGAGCGACGAACTAGAGCCATAACTCGAGTGCCTTGGTGACATCGACGGGTGAATGCCATCCGGCTTTTACTTTCAAAGGTTGGGCGGTAACCCAGATTCTTCGACGTAACCTTCTTCCAACTCTTGTTTGGTAAAATCTCCGGCTTTCCCATGGAAGCAGACAAAGCAAACTGTGTCGTAAAACAAAAAAATTCAGGCTCCGGAATTGCGGGTATCAGCGGTTATCCCGTGCCAGATGCGAAAGACTTCATTGTCGCTGGGGCCACGGCGAAGGCTGCGCGCCAATCTTAAGACTGTATTAACTACTTCTGTATTCGGAAGCCGATAAACTACGTTGAAGTTATCCTGGAAATAATCGTAGTCGGGATAGTAAGTATAAAGAAATCCTTTCGTTAATCTGCGAATGAATGGAATGACTCGACCTTGCGGCATTGTGATCAGGCTCTTTGCCATCGGCCCGGTCGGTATCTGAACTACAACTTCGTGGAGATGTTTCTCTATGATGATTTTTCGCAGCTTAGGAGATCGCTTCAAAGTTGAACCAATGACCTTATTATCGAAAATCCATCTTCCGGCTTTCGAACTCGTAGCGGAAGCAGTGGCAACCCAGACGCGCATTGCTTCATCCGTCTTCTTTAACGGTGAATGGCAACGGTGACACAGCGGGGCGGTCAAGAGGGAGTCCCTTTTATCTGGGGGAAAGAATCCCTTGGGCGGAATGTGATCGTCCTCCAATTTGTCCGTAGCGCCACAGATATAGCAATGTGGGCGCTGCGTAGGCCGTACTGCGTTAGATTGTGCGATATCAGTCATTTAGGAAGGTGAAAAAGCCAAATCCAAAGAATCAGCATTGGGTACCTCAATTTTACCTGAAACAATTCGCGATACCTGAAGCCCGCAGTGACGGAAAGGAGCAAGTCTGGATTTTTTCAAGACGGCAAAACGATGACTTGGACGCAAAGCGTGTTAGCATCCGAAATGTAGCCGCTGAGCAATTCCTTTACTCACCTCGACAAAAGGATGGCACGCGTTCGTTCAAAGGAGAGCAATTGCTAGCCGAAGTCGATGGATTTCTTTCGAAATTCTGGCCGCGTATTGCGACAGGCTTAGTTGACTGGGACACACACCAAGGGATTAGGAGAGGTTTGGCTTGGTTCATGGGTCTGCTCTTGGCAAGGCATCCAGACAATTTTGAAACGGCGCAGGCCATGCATGAGCAGATGCTTCATCTTTACGAGTCTGCTCCAAAGGACGAGGTGGGCCGACCGAAAGTGTCCGGTTTTGAGATCAAAGGAAGTTTCATGAACTAGACCATTCAGACTGGGACGACTACCGCAACGCGACCGAAGGGGATGTTCGACAAAGCACCATTGAGGGCATCAAGCAACTAACGATTGAGCTAACGAATGACATATTCAAAAAGAAGTGGGCTATCGTTGTTTCGCCGCACCCGCTGTTCGTCACGTCGGACCGTCCGGTCTACTTAATGCATCCAGACCGTCGGCGTTTTGGAACAAGGACACCGGGAACCCGAATAATGTTCCCGATTTCACCAACCCGATTGCTTTTTGCCCATGATGAAGAATCAAGCGAGCCTAACAAGTATATTCATCTCCGAAAAGGCGATGAAATCGGAATGAACATGCTGACCTGGGTCAACGCGAGGCGCTTTCTGATTTCCTCGTATGAGCCTAGTAATCTGCTGGCTGAAATGGTGCATGCGTCCGACAAATTCAATCGCATACAAGAGAATCAGCAGCGGACCAAACGGAAAAAGGTCGGTCGAAATGAACCGTGTCCGTGCGGGAGCGGAATAAAGTATAAATACTGTTGTGGAACGGAAACCCCGCGAGAGTAATTTGAGGAGCAGTAAAGTTTTTCCATCAGCCACTAACAAGACTCCACTTAATCATTTTCGCCGCCTCAATGCCGAGGCTTATCAAACCCGTTGTTCAGGTCTTAGTCGGCCCCGAAACACGAGCGACCAACTCGTCCAAGGCGCGTCAGTCGCTCGCAGCCTGCGCGGAGCGTGCTTACACTGGAGCGATGCGCACGGCTTGGAAAAAGATTCGCTACCGTCTGGAGTGGCTGGCGCTCAAATCCGCCACGAAATTCCTTCCGCTTTTATCGCGCAAAGCTTGTTATCGGCTGGCCCTTTTGCTCGGCTCGCTCGGTGCCATGCTCGATCGTCGGGGCCGGCGCGTTGCGCTGAGTAATCTGCGCGTGGCCTTTGGCGATGAGATTTCAAGCGAGCGCCGCGCGCAGATCGTGCGCGAATCCTATCAGCATTTTGCCCGCACCATGCTCGATTTTTTTTGGAGCCCGCGC
>QHZR01000479.1 GCA_003224755.1 Acidobacteriota bacterium | reverse complement strand
GGGTTGCGAACGGACCCTCGCCTATGGGCGATACGAGGGTCATGGTCAAACAGGAGAGTGGTCTGGACCAGGAATAGCCGTCAGCGGTTTGATCGTTAAGATTTCCTCTGGCTCAGGCTGCAACGCATTCTTCCTGAGGTGCGCCAGGTGCTCATGCAAAGATTCAATATCACGCACGGTTACGTATTGAACAATATCCGGCGGGAAGAACAAATCCAACGTCCAGCCGAGCGCCACGCGGAGCTTCTTCTCAAAACGCGGCAGCTTCAGCAGATAGATGCTCCGCCACAGAAACCAGGCGATAAACCCGGAAAAATTTATGCCGAGAATATTGGCCACACCAGTGCGACGGCCAATGGTGGCGAGTTGGCCAAGCGTAGAGAACAGGAACGGTTTCTTCTGCGCGCCGCGGATGGCAGCCACGATGTTTTTCCCGACTTGGGTTGCCTGGCGGATTGCGTGTTGTGCTGTCGGCGGGTGTGGCTTGCCGGTTTTGCGATTGAGAATCCAAGCACAGTCACCCACTGCCCACACGCCAGGAAAGTCCGGCACTTCGAGATTCTTATCGACCACGAGGCGACCCTTTTCTTTCTTGCAAGGCAAGTTACTCAGCACTGAGGCAGGAGTAACGCCAGCGGTCCAAATCAATGTGGCTGTTTTTACGGCTTCTCCGCTGCTCAATTCCACTCTATTGCCGGAAAAGCCGAGCACGCGAGTACCGGTTTGAATCTCGACTCTCCGCTCGCGGAGTTTCTCTTGCGCATAAAGGCCCAGGTTCTCGCCGAGTTCGGGGAGAACCACCGTGCCGGGATGGACCAGGAGGAGGCGAATCCAGTCCGGGTTGAGCTTAGGGTAAGATTTCACCGCTTCCCGGACAAAATCGTTCAGCGCCCCCACTGTCTCGACGCCGGCGAAACCACCACCTGCTACCACGAACGTCAGCATGGCGCGGCGAACACTTTCGCTCTCCTCCAGGCTGGCAGATTCAAGCAAAGCGATGACGCGGTTGCGCAGCAGGAACGGGTCTGTGCCACTCTTCATCGTGATAGCCCGTTCCGCCAACCCAGGTAGATTAAAGAAATTAGTTTCAGAACCCAGAGCCAGTACGAGGTGGTCAAACACCAATTCCTGTCGGCGGGCAAGCACGCCGTGGCTGATGATGACCCTACGGTTGAGTAAATCGATCGAATGCACTTCAGATTCAATAAACACGGCGTGCCGGAGCATCTTGCGAATGGGATTGACGATATCCGACATTTCCAGCTCGCCAGCAGCCACTTCGTGCAACATTGGTGTGAACAGGGCATAATTCTCGCGACTGACGAGAGTCACCTCGACATACGGATCGGAAACGAATGTCTTGTCCAGAAAAAGCGCCGCGTAGAGTCCACCAAACCCAGCGCCGAGAACTAAGATGCGGGTCCTTAGGGTCATCTTGATGTTCCTTCCGGTTGTCGCAAATCCCTGGCTAAGTGAGGTTGAGTAACACTATGTCACCGGTCACTTCAAAACCAGCCAGCCGGGGTCGAATCAAAACCGGCCACTCTGAGGTGCGTTCTTCATATCAGGTTTTTTGATGCACGAAAGGGGCTTTTCAGTTTCTTGATATCAGCCTCCCCATCGATCCGCCATCTTAATTGGGCTAGGCATTCATGAAGAGGTCGTCAACATTCTGCCATCTGAACTGGAGAGGCCTCGCTCGCAAATTCAGCATCGGTCGCAATCCCAGGATCGTTAGTTGCGAGCGCGAGCCGATTCTTCGCACCCAATACCGCACAGACATACCCCTCAGCGGTATAGATTAAAAAACCGGAAGGCTCATAACCCAACTGGTCTCGAAACTCTCCATCTTCGAAACGAATCACTGAACTCACCAGTTGCCAGGTTCCCAAGAGGCGAGTCCGCAATTCTTCCTTAGACATAAACCGTGCCTGTTCGGTCATCGCGCATTGGGTTGGACGAGCGCGGCGAGCAACGCGTCGAAACTTGGCGCGCCGTCATGGCGCACACCATTAATAAAAAATGAGGGGGTTCCGTTGACGCCGCCCCGTGCTCCACTTTGAAAATCCTCCCGCACACGCGCCATGTGCGCGCCGCGCAATACTTCGCCAATTAAGCGCCGGGCATCCAGACCCAGAGCTTCGGCGTATTGGGCGAGACTTTCGTCATCGAGTGCCACTTGATTCTCGTATAGCACATCGTGCATCTCCCAGAATTTTCCTTGCGCGCCCGCTGCTTCGGCGGCTTCCGCCGCGTGTTCAGCATGCGGATGAGAGTTGGCCAAAGGGAAGTTGCGAAAGGCAAAGCAAAGGCGGTCACCCAACTGCTCTTGAATAGCTTTGACGATGGGATAAGCCTGTCCGCAGTAAGGACATTCGTAATCGCCATATTCGACCAACGCGATGGGCGCGTCTACTGACCCTTGAATATGATCGTGCTTGGCTCGTGGGAGAAGCAGTTTTGATTTGGAAACGGCGTTGGTGGGATCATATTTCATTTGGGTCCTTATTAAGTTCTTCCAATGCTGAGAGAATTCCGTCCGCGCCGGGGTTGACCCCCACTGGAGAAACGTAACTCCAATGGATGACACCCAACTCATTGATCACGAATAGCGCCCGCTCGGTGGTTCCGTCAGTTTCACGATACACACCATAAAGGCGCGCCACCGCGCCCTTCGGTTCGAAGTCGGCGAGCAGCGGGAAATGCAACTTGCGATCCCGGCTGAAAGCCGTATGACACCAGGCACCGTCAACGGAGATGCCAAGCAGTTCCGCCCCCAACTTCTGGAACTCCGGGAGAATTTCATTGTAAAGCCCCATCTGGTCACCACAAACAGGACTCCAATCGGCCGGGTAAAACGCGAGCACCACCGGTTGTCCCCGGAAATCGCTCAATTTGACCGCTTGATCCGGCGTGCTTCTCAGGCTGAAATCTGGAGCCACAGCCCCAGCTGGTAGTGCCGCAGATTTGAGGCTTCCCGGCTGCTGTCCTGGTGTGGTTTCATTATTCATAACGGTCCTCTTACTACTTCGTTGCCTGGGAGTGCGCTTCAACAAACCACAGCCATTTATCTATGCCGCGTGAGATTTCCGTGAACAGGTCAGACGTATCGGCATCACCCAACTCGTCTGCTTGATCAATGGAGTTGCGCGCTTCGTGACCGAACGTGGACAGGGCCTTGGAAACCGCCTCAACATGAGCGCTGCCATCGGCAATGGTTAAGGGGTATTCTTCCAAGCGTGACCGTCCTGCTGCTACACGCGCTGTGCCTTCGGCGATGCCGCCCAGTTGCACAATCCGTTCGGCGATCAAATCAACGTAAGCTTCCACAGCCTCGTCAATCTTATCGAATAGTTCATGCAGTCCGATGAAATGCGGACCCTTGACATTCCAGTGGGCCTGCTTCATCTGCGTCTGAAGATCGACCGCGTCCGCCAAGCGTTGGTTCAACAAGGCGCTAATTTCAACCCGGCGATTTTGAGATATGTCATTCTCTGTTTCGTACATCTTGGGCTGTGGTGTGGCTTTGTTAATCGTGGATTTCATATCTGTTTAGTTTTTTGTCGGGTTATTTCAAAGGCTAAAGCGGTGATTGATTTCCCGCTCGGCCTGTAGCCAATAGTCCAATTCATGACTTGGCTGCCCGCCACGCGCCTCGAAAAGCTGGTAGGCTCGTTCACAGATGATGTACGGCAGGCACCGAATGACACAGCTCATTGTGTTCGCGCCATATTCTATAGTTTCGGGATCTTGTTCGGTTGGATTCGCTTTCATATTGACCTCAACTCCCTTCCCATTGCGGCATTTCGCGAGGTTGATTGTTCCGCGTTTGCAAATAACTTGGCATCGAGGGATATTCTGCCGCCACCCATGAACGCGAGCGTCAAGACCACGAGCGTATACAGAATCGCAAGTTGCGGATCGCGGCCTGCCAGAAGGTTTTGAAGAATGGCGCCACTCAGCGCGCCAAATAGCAATATTGCGTTAATCCGCGTGAACAATCCAATGATGATGAACAATGAGCAGATGAACTGCACCAGCGTTGCCGCAACTGCCGAAGCGAGTGGTGCAGGGAAATGCATCCCAGCAACTTCCTCGGCCAATTTCCACGGCGTGCCGTTCTGGAGATAAGCAATCCAGCCCTCCAATTTGTGCCAGCCGTGAATGTAGAAAATCATCAGCCCAGCTGAAATCCGGATAAAGAGATGTCCAAAAGTTGCAGCCGCGCCGTTCGGCTCCACCGTCAGAGATTTTTTCAACGGGTTCATATTTCAATCCTTTTTGAGCCGCCTTTGATGCCATTCATTGATCTCGCGTTCCGCTTGAAGCCAGTCGGTCAGGTCGTTTCCGTGTTCGTGACGGCGTTGATGCCAAAGTTCATGCGCTCGCCGGGCAATTTGCTCTTCCAAGCTCGCGTTCTCGTCAACATGGAGAATTGACGCGGTCTTTTTTGGAGTTTTTGATTTATTCATTTGAGTGGTGGTTGAGGTTGACCTTGTCGTCGGGATCCTCAAAACGCAAAACAATCGCAACCCAATCCCCAGAATTCGGCGTAGCGATTGCGGGCGCCCTCGATGCCGGCGAGAAGTTGATGAGCCGCATGGTAGCAGCCGTGATGATGACATTCGGCCTTGTGCTGATGCTGCGGCATCGGCACCCCCGCTCGCGCAGCTTTGCGAATGTCTAGCGGCGCGCCATATCCACCATAGACCTTTATGGGTGACCAGTCCGGCAGCACTGGCAGTGGTGCCGGATCAAGTTTCTGAAATTCCTGAACAGCGTAAACAATCTTCCCACCAACAATCGTGAGGACGGATTCAATCCCCTTGATTTTCTCTTCGGCCACTGACATGTAATCTTCGGTGAGGGCGGTGACGTCCGCCAGTTGGCCGATGACCATGGCTCCCTTCTTGCCGCTTTCACCCGAAAACCAACTGCTGCCCTGGGTGTAAAGTATCAACGCTTCTTCCCGGCTCAGACAATTTGCCTCGGAAAAGAGCGCAGTGCCGCCAACGGTTTTCCCGGCCACGAGCCAGTAAAGGGAAAGCCAGGGGTTGTAGCTGGCCACGCGTGTTGCATCTGTGCCCGCCCCCACGGGAATGCCCAAATCGAGCATTCTCCGAACAGGCGGGGTCCGTTCCGCCGCCTTACTGCCATAGCGGTCCAGAAAATACTCTCCT
>QHZR01000478.1 GCA_003224755.1 Acidobacteriota bacterium | reverse complement strand
TCAACGGGCGTGCCCTTCACCATTCTTCCGCTTCGTGGTCTCGAGGCGATGCGGAGGCTCAATATCAATCATCCAAAGGCGACGGAGTACCTGAACACGACCGGCGGGAAGTTCTTCTTTTCCGTGTGCCGCGAGACCGTTGATCCGAATGCCCGCTTGCATGCCCGCATGCTTTTCTACAACGGCGAAGATCCCGCTACCGGCTCGGCTTCCGGCTGTGCTGCTGCCTGGATGGTGCAGCACGGAGTTGCGCAGCCGGATGAACGCGTCATGATCGAACAGGGAATCGAGATGAAACGTCCAAGCCGAATCTTTGTTCGTGCCTCGCGAACCAATGACAGAGTGGTTAATGTACGCGTCGGTGGAAATGTTGTTGAAGTTTTACGCGGAGAACTTTTTTTCTGAATGCACAGGTAAGAAAACCCGCTAAACACGCGGCCCGGCACATACGCTTCAACTTTGCAAGGTGGAAAACTCGCATTGGCGTTCGCGGCACTTGTACACGCACGACTCCTGCCGATAGGATTCAGTTCGCTCTGGTAGTTTTTTCAACCGACAATTTTTAATTTTTTGCGCGGCGCTGGTTGCACGCGCTCTTTGGAAGGTCGATGAAACCAAAACGGACGATTCTCTGCGTTGACGACAATGAACAATCACTCTCCATCAGAAAAGTCATGCTGGAAACCCGCGGTTACCGCGTGCTGGCGTATTCCGACGCGCAACAGGCGATCGAGCGCTTCGCACAAGGCGGCGTGGACCTGGTGCTCACGGACTTGATCATGCCGGGAATTGATGGATCGAAGCTGATCGAGAACGTGAAATTTATATCGCCAGAAACCCCAGCCATCCTTCTCTCCGGCAAGGTAAAGATTTACGAACACGAGACCGGGGCCGATGTGTTTCTGGCAAAGGGAATGTACGCACCAGCCGACCTGCTGGAGCGGATTCGTCTACTTCTAGTGCGCAAGCGTGGGCCCAAACGGGCGATTGCACGCGCTCAGGCGCAGGCACCGCCACCGCCCATCGCTCATCGAACTGCCTCCGCATAAATCCACATCAGACACATGGCACGGATCTTCACGGATCTAAGAATCTGGTTTATCAGAATCTTGCTTTATCGGTGATGATCCGTGTGAATCCGTGGCTGGTTTAGTTTAGCGAGAGAGGGCGCCCATTCGACTCCTTCTCTTGGATCAGTCGCTGAGGGGCAGGCTCCGCCCCGCACTGTTGTAAGATCAATACTTCGAATGCCTGCCATCATCGAAGCAATTGATCTCCACAAGACCTACCATATCGGCAAGATCGAAGTGCCGGCGCTACGCGGGATTTCCTTCGCTGTAGAAAAGGGCGAGTTCGTAAGCGTTGTCGGGCCCTCGGGCAGCGGCAAGTCAACCCTTTTCTATCTGCTCGGGGGATTGACGCGGGCGGACTCGGGCAAGGTGCTGATTGACGGCACGGATTTTGCGCAGCTCTCCGACAGTGCCCGTACGAAGCTTCGCAAAACAAAGATTGGGTTCGTATTTCAAAAATTCAATTTGCTGCCAACGCTCGACGCGCGATCGAACATTGAAGTCGCGATTGACATAGCGGGAAAGAACGGCACCCGCGACCCCGCGTACTTTGACAAGATTGTTGGTCTTCTTGGCTTGAGTAAGCGACTGCCTCATCGGCCAGCGGAACTCTCCGGCGGCGAGCAGCAAAGAGTTGCTCTGGCACGGGCGCTGATCAATCGGCCCGCGATCGTGCTTGCAGACGAGCCGACTGGAAACCTCGACTCCAAAAACTCCGAAATCGTGCTGACGATGCTGCGCCATTCAAACCAGGAGTTGGGCCAGACAGTGCTAATGATTACGCACAATCCGGAGGCAGCTTCTTACGGTGATCGCATTATTCACATGCGGGATGGCGAGATCGTGGAAGCGGAGAAGGACCCCCAGTGGCACACCGGCCATTGAACGAATTGAGTGATTGAATCATCGGAGCATTGAATCAATGAACCCCGATCAACGCGACCGTGGAGATTGCTTTTAATGATTCAATGATCCGATGATTCAATGACTCAATGAAGAGCGCCACTGTGGGCTGGTTTATAATGGCTCCACCGAGCGGGAGTAACTCAGTGGTAGAGTGCGACCTTGCCAAGGTCGAAGTCGCGGGTTCAAATCCCGTCTCCCGCTCCAGATTCCGTTCCCAGGTGCAACCAACTCTGGTTCGCTGCGCATCGCTTGTGGTGAGGAGAACGTCTATGCCTTCACGAATCGCATTAGTGGGTGCTGTGGCAATGCTCGTAATCATCGGATTGGGATGCGGTAGCCATTTGAATTCAGTAAGCCTAAGCCCAGCTGTCGCTGATGCCCAGAACTTTGCTAATGGGCAAGTACAATTCAGCGCCACCGGCAGCTATGGCGGTTCACCGAAACCTGTGCCGGCGACTACCCTGACCTGGTGCATTGGTACGACTAATGGGGACTGCAACGGAAACATCGCGTCGGTCGCAAGCGTAAGCAGCAGTGGGCTGGCGCAGTGTTTGCCGGGGGCGAGCGGAACTGCTACTGTGCTCGCTGGTTCTGGAGGTCAGCCCACGAACCCCGACGGTAGCTTCCCACTTCGGGTTTTCGGCAGCGCTCAACTTACTTGCCCGTGAGCGCGAGGCCTCTCACTTGCCGCGCGAACTGGCCTGTTGGATAATCTTCCAGCAGGCTGCTAATTTTATATTCTAGGGCGCGGTACCCAAGTGGTAAGGGAGAGGTCTGCAAAACCTTTATACGTCGGTTCGATTCCGACCCGCGCCTCCAACCTCAAACCCGCATTTCTAGCGGGGATTACCAAAGATAGCTAGGAACTGTGCTAAAACCGTGCTACTGTGCTTCTCAATAGGGGAGGCAGCGTGGTTCCGTCAATCAC
>QHZR01000114.1 GCA_003224755.1 Acidobacteriota bacterium | reverse complement strand
AAGAGATGCGCCTGCCCTCAAGATCAGTAACGTTCAGCCCCAGTGCCATCTTGCCGACGGTCGCCTGTCGCGACGAGCTTTCCATAGAAGCTTCGTATATCCATTTCGCTAGACCGCTGAACGCCAACCGCACGATCACCGAAACCAGATTGATGCCAATCCCAGGCATGCTGATGCTGTGGCCCGCAAGTCCGATAGCCACAGTCATTATTAATGCCACCGGCCAGACGACGATACCAATCAGAATGCCGTCAATTATGACCGCAACAAACCTGATCCAGAATCCTCCATACCGGATCCTAGGAACCGACGGATAGGTCACCGCGGGAGCCTGCCAGGCCGGACTCTGCGGCCTCGGCGAGACTTCTGGCGCGGCTGCCGGAGGCGCAACCGGCTGGATTTCACTCGAAAATGGGGTACCGCAGTTCGCGCAGAATTTGGCGGGAGCTGAATTCTGCGAACCACATCGGTTGCAATAGATGGCACCGTTGGTCATGAGCCGTGAATGATAAATACCCCGGCTCTTGATTGTAAAGGTCGCCGTTTCCTCGTACCTCCCGTAGTGAAAACGCCCCAAAACTAGTGAAATGGCACAAAACTCCCAAAACTATAGTTACCTTCCCACAAGGCCATCGCCCTTCCATACTGGCCAAGACCACGTACTGGGTGGTGGCGACCGCAATCTGTTTCAGCAAGGATTTCCGCAATGTCGGATAACAAGCAGGTCAAGGCGCTTGGACTGCGCTTTGCCCGCGCTCTGCAAATGACGCTCAAGACGGCGGTGATGTTTACTGTCGAGCATAAGAGCGTGGAGCGCCCCATTCAGCAGAGTTTTCTGCTCCTGAACAATCTGCTCAAGGAATCTGGGCAATTCACCTTCGGATTCATAGACAACCAGGTGATGCTCAACAACGTGCTCACCACAGAGACAACCTTGCGTGCACTGGAAACCGAGTTCCTGAAACGCGGAATCGCCGCCGTCACATTTGAGCCCGGGCTCACTCTCGGCCGCTACAAGAAGGTGGTCAGCTTGCTCTCGGCCCCTAGCAAGACCATTGATGAGATCGGCGGGCTGCTGAGCTTCCTGGATCAGAATGAAGTCGAAGGTGCGCGGATTTTGCCCGCTGCCAAGAATCAGAAGAAGGACGAGCAGGGCGACACCATTATTGAGACCGACTCCGAGTCCTACATTCTTTCCAAGCAGATGGCCGAGGAACAGACTGGCCGCGATTTTCTGGATTCGATTGATGCCTTACTGGAGTCGGCTTGCTTTGATCCATCTACGCGAGGCGAAGTCCTCGCGGAGTTTGCCACCCAGGGAGTGGACGGTTCGGGATATGGCGTACCGGTTGGAGTTCCTCAACTAGTTGTACTCAAGGAGGGGGACACAGTTGCACGCGGCGATGTTGAACCGGTTACGACTTCAGCAACTGCGACGGGTTCAAAGGGAGGGTCTTACACGTCTGGCGGGAATGGTGATGCTGAAGGTTCCAAAGGAACCGGCAGCGAGCAAAGGCGCAACCGAAACCTGATTTCGAGAGGACGCTCGCCGGAAGGTGAGAGTGACATGTACGGTGGATTTGCAGGCAGCAGCGGCGGCAACGGCTATGGCCACGGCCCCGGATTGCGTCGTGGTGGAGCACCGAGCACTTTCATGGATCTTGTGGAGCAATCAGTGCAGCGCTCTCTACTCGAGGAGGAGGGCAACCCGCAAAAATCGTACACATCGCTGGCACGCATCCTTCGCAATATGGGAGTGGACAAAGTCCTGGCGCATTTTCCGCTCGATCGCCAGCAGGAACTGAAGAGCCTGCCTCCGGAGCAATTGGCCACGGAATATATCGCGGACACGGCCTTGCAAATCGCCGGTACGAAACTCAAGTCCGCAGAAGGCAGTTCGCAAAAGCTGCTGATTGAAGAAGAAGTGGTACGCGTTCTGGCGCGCAGCTTGCAGGCTACGCACATGGCGGACCGGCTGGCACAAAAGCTCGCACAGTTCATTCAAGATTTTGCTGTCCCGGCGCACATGCAGGAAAAAATTCGCGAGGAGCTGCACTGGAGTGCGCTCCATCCCGCAAAGAAATACACCCGCCTGATGGAGATCAAACATTATTCACCAGCCGAGTTTCGGCGCTTGACCGATCTCTTGAAAGAGCTCATCGCGCAGCGGGAGGTTGAGCGGGCGACCGCGCTAGCAGGACATTACTTCGACTTCCTCGATGAACTCAACGCGCAAATTGACGCCGTGGAACTGGGCCGCGCTCCCGACCTGATTCGAAGTGTTCCTCTGGCACACGCAGGTTTCGCTTCGAAGACTGCCGAGCGGCTGACGCGAGTTTTGCTCCGCGACGACTTTTCAGAGTTTACCCATGTTCAGGTGGCTAGCGCTCTCACTGTACTTTCACAGGCGGTATCGGCATTTGAAGGTTTTCAAGCCGTGCAGGCCATCGGCAGTGCGTTAGAAAGGTCCCTGAAGCGGGACCCGGCGAAACATAAGAAGTGCTGTGAAGTGGGGCTCAGCCGCCTTCTTCCAGCAGCGGCGATCGAGCGCATAATTGAGCTGTTCCTGCAGCAGCGTGGCGATTCCGCATGGAGCAAGACTGCGAGTTCACTGCTGCGATGCGGCGCCCCAGGGAGCATTGTGGCGGTATTCAATCACTTGGTCGAGGAGCGAGATGCGCGGAACCGGCTGGCGCTCGTCCGGCTGGTGGGCCAGCTTGGACCGGCCAGCGTCC
Organism: Acidobacteriota bacterium; assembly: GCA_003224755.1. Classification (GTDB taxonomy): domain Bacteria; phylum Acidobacteriota; class Terriglobia; order Terriglobales; family Acidobacteriaceae; genus Gp1-AA145. The sequence continues at coordinate 22,114 of QHZR01000114.1, read as the reverse complement.
AGATCGCATACAAATACATGACAGACGATCGCTGGTACGTGGTGAGGAATATTTGCGGAGTGCTGGCGGAATTGAAGGACCACGATCTGGCCGATCACATCACTCCGGCGCTTGAGCACGCAGACGCTCGAGTGCAGCAGGCCGCACTCAAAGCACTTATCACCAGCCGAACGGTACGTGCAGCGCCGGTGCTGGCTGCCTCACTTTCGAAATTTGCTCCCAGTGTTGTGGACGAAGCTCTGGATGAGCTGATGTTCCTGCGGCACGTGAAGACTGTCGCTGGGTTGGAAGAATTTATCAGTGCAGGAAAAGGCAACTTGGCTAGCGCCAGAAAGGCGCTTCAAGTTTTGGCCGCAATCGATGACGATGACGCCCTGCATGCCTTGGCCCGGCTGTTTCACCGAGAAGAACTCGATAGCAAGCTGCGGCGCGCCGCCCTCAAAATGCTCTGCCAACACCAGTCCCCGATCGCAGTAGAACTATTGCAGCAACTGGCTGCCGATCACGGCCCGCTGGCGGATGAAGCGCGTGCCGAGCTAAAGATGCGCCGGTTCAGCTAATCCCGGCGGTCGCGAAAAATTTTCGAACCTTGGGAGTGCCGCGGAAGAGCGGCGCGTTCAGAGACTGTGTCAAAGCCGTTGAAAACGGTGCGGGCTTCAGTCCGACAAGAGCCGCAGGCGAAAGTGCAAACCGCTAATTCGTTGCGCCCGCCACGGTTGCCGTTTTCGGGCCTGGCGGATCAGCCCGCGCCTTGAAATCGCGAAGCGAGAGTTCGATTCCGCCGAATTCGGCATGCTCGTTGTGATCCAGCGTGAAGGCAACATCCAGCAGATCGCCAGCCAACAGCTTCGCCTCAGTTACCCGCTCTGCCAAACGCCATCCAACAGCATTGTGCACCAGCGCACGGCCCCATCCATTCGCGCTCCCATTGATTACCGGCGCGAGCTTCAGGCGGACATGCTTTTCCTTGACGACCTTCGCCGGAGCAGAAAGGCGTGCCGTCGCGCAAAAGACCGGTTCTGGATTTCCTGCGCCGAACGGCTCCAGCTTTCGCAGGGTCTCGAACAGGTCAGGCGTGATCGAGTCCAGAGGAAGCTCGGCATCTATGTTCAGTGTGGGTTCAAAATCGGCTGGACACATACGGGTCCGAGCATAGGTATCTAGCTGCGCTCGAAGATCTGACAGATTTTCCGAAGCCAACGAAAATCCTACCGCATAGGCATGCCCGCCGAATCGAGTAAACAGCGACGCACAACTCTCGAGCGCATTCAAGAGATGAAATGCAGGAATCGACCTGCCGGAGCCATGCGCGTTCTCGCCATCGCGTGAAACCACCAGCGTCGGTCGCCCATAGCGCTCCACAATTCGTGTCGCAGTAATGCCGATCACGCCGCGGTGCCAGCCATCGCCGTCGATCACCATGCAATAGGACTCGCGCAGGCTGACGTCATCTGCCAGGCGCAGTTCGATCAACTCCAGAATTCGGCGTTCTTCTTCCTGCCGCTCGCTGTTCAGCTTGTCGAGACATAGAGCAATTTCGCGGGCCTGCGCGGGATCTTTCGTGCTGAAGAGGTCGATCACGTCTTCAGCTACATCCATTCGACCAGCGGCGTTGATGCGTGGAGCAATGCGGAATGCGACTTCCCCCGACGTCAAAGCCTTGCCGCCGAGTTGCGCGATCTCGAGCAAGGCCTTCAGGCCGGGATTAACGGCTTTGCGTAGCGCATTCAGGCCTAGGCTGGCAATCACACGGTTCTCGCCCACCAGCGGAACCGAATCGGCGATGGTCGCAATTGCGGCAACCTTCAAAAATGACAGCAGCAGCTGCGACTGGTCGCGATGGAGCAGCCGTTTCTCCATGAGCGCTTGCGCTACCTTGAATGCGATTCCTGCCCCGCATAGTGACTTGCAGGGATAATCGCATCCGGGCTGATTGGGATTGATCACAGCGAACGCGTGCGGCAGACCATCCTGTCCGGGCAAATGATGATCGGTGATGATGAGGTCAACTCCAGCTCGCCGCGCGCTCTCTGCCGCGGCAAAGGCGCGAGTACCGGCATCTACGCTAATCACCAGTCGAATGCCTGCGGCGGCGGCGCGCTCTATCACGTCACCGCGCAAATCGTAGCCTTCGCGGATGCGGTGCGGAACATGGAAATCCGCCGTGCCGCCGCAGAGTTCAATTGCCATCTTGAGAATCACGACGGCGGTTGTGCCGTCCACGTCGTAATCGCCGTAAACCAGGATTCCTTCTTTGCGTTCAATTGCGGCGTCCAGGCGATCCACTGCCGCCTTCATGCCAGTCATCAAATATGGAGAATGCAGTTGGGCGAGAGATGACGAAAGAAATTGCGACGCGGCCTCTGCGGTTTCAATTCCGCGGAAAAACAGCAGTCGGGCAAGTGTGCCGGCAGCATCGGGGCTTTTGCTACAAGCTGGCAGCAACACAAGTTCGTCCGCCAAAGCCTGCACGCGTTCTGTTTGGGACTGTCTGAGGTTCCAGCGCACGCGAGTTCTGAGCCCTTTCTATGCCAGGTGTCGCGAGGTCCCTCGGCTGCGCTCGGGATTTCGGCGCGCGGCTCAGACGCCGCGCAAACGCCTCAAGCTAGGGTTCGTCGTCGGTCCCGGAGTCGTCAATGGCGAGGCCGCCGAAATCTTCGGAGACTTCCACCAGCCGCTGGTAATGGTCATACCACTCGGTGGACGCTTCGTAGAGCATCATCACGCCTTGAAAAGCAAAACCGAGTTGAACGAAGCCGGTCTTGCCGAGATAGGTGCGCAGCCAGCGGGCATCTTCGAGATCTTCGTCGCTAGTGAATTCCGCGTTGCTCAGGCGCTGAATCATGCCTTCTAGTTCTTCCTTTTCGAGATGCCACGAATCCATGGTCAGAAAGGGCGAACCAGAAGTCTTGGCCAATTCCACAAAATCCTTCCAACTTTCGGCATCATCCCCTGCCTTCCACATGACGGTCTGCACTTCCTCGTGGTCCACGTAGCCAGGAAAACGGCGCATGCCGTGCCCCTCGGTGAAGGCCACCATGTCGTCTTTTAAGGTTGCGAGATCGTCAGGAAGTGCCATGTTCAATCAAGCATTGTATGCCTATTAGCCGTCAGCCGTCAGCCATCAGCAAAATCCCATTGCCTCGCGATATTGCTCGCGGAAAGGATCGGATCTTCCTGATGGCTGAGGGCTAACGGCTATTTTCCTGTGCTAAACTAATTTTCGCTCCAAATCCCAACCGACATGCTGCTTTCGAAAGAATATGTGGGCTACCTGGCCCGCGAGACCGTTAAAAGACTGGCTGCTTCAGAATTCATCGAAACCAAGTCCCTGCCAGTAGTTACCGAGAAAGTGCATGCCGCCATGCTGGAGGAGCTGGGGCTCGAGGACCGCATCAATGATGAAGTGCGTGTCATTCTTGAAGCCTACTCCGACGAAATGCGCAACAGCGGCGCCAACTATCAAGAGATGTTCCGGAAGGTTAAGAACGAGTTGGTGAGGAAATACAAGGCGGTGCTATGAGACTGAGCCGCGACAAGGTCAACAAAGTTGCGCACGTCGTCACTGACGCGCTGGCGGGCATCGATGAATTGGACTTTGTCGAGGATCGCAACACCATTCGGTTGGAAGTCCGCAAAGTGCTGGAAGATCTGTTGAACCAGGAAGCAAGGATCGATCAGTCCGCCCGCCAGAAGATCGAAAGCCAGAAGCGCACCATCCTCGAAGGCAGCCAGGAGTGGGACATCCTCTATCGCAAGTACTACAACGAGGAAGTCAAGAAGCTGGGCGTGTAGAAGCAGCTTTTGCTCCGGCATTGAATTCGATTTCTAGATTTGGTGTCCTTTGGTTCTGCGTTTTTTTGCACCTCGGCATCGCCCTAACGTAGCAGTTAGTTCCAGTGAAATGCATGTTTAAAACGAGTGTTTCTGCAATGCTAGTAGCGTTGCTTCTCGGTGGCGCTCTTCTGAATGACTGCGCCCAGAACCGAGGCGCGAACCCAACGATAGGAATCGCGTTGGAGAAGGTACCTGACATCAGATCGCGCTCATTCGAGCGCTTTGGTCTAAGCTGTAGGAAACCCGCGCCCGTCCTTCAGTGGATAGGTGCGCCGATCCGCTCAGTGACACTACGTCGCTATGGTCCGGGCTGGAAAAACCAATATACGGTTCGAAACCATTTATCCAAATTATTGACGGCGCAGACCCGTGAGGTGTTCACATACGAGGCGTGGGCTGAGGCAGTGTTTGCAGACATGATCGCGACAATTGAGTTCTCCGATCACACGCAACGCCCGTTAGAAATATCCGGTCCACACGTGTGTTTCTTGCCACGCTCCGGGACGACGGCTCTGGCTTCGAGTTTTTGCTAGCAAGTAGTTTATCCGTCCATCAAACGTGCGCACCCAATGCGCAACGGTTCGGCAATCTCCCCACCTTCCGAAAATTTCGAAAGGTGGGGAACTCTGGTTAGGCAGGCTTACGCGGCTGCGCGCCTTTTCTGGATTTCACCAACCCGTCGCAGGTACTGTTCCCTCCGGGTTGTGATTTGCCGGTGCGAAAGCGTTTGCAGCCACTGGTCGCGTGGCACTGCACGCCGCTCTCGTCTGCTGCCAACATTGCCCCGCAGAAAGGTGTTGGTCGGCCTCTTCTCGGCGGTGACTTGGTGCCATCCGCTGCCCGAATTCACATCAAACACGCCGATGTAACCTCCGGCCAGCAACTCGAATGGCGACTTGATCTTGTTGGTTTGATCGAACTGCGTGGAGCCTTCGGCGCGAAAGTCTTCAAACCATGACGGAAACACGAAATCCGAGAGCAGCACGCCGTCTATTTCGTACCCGTTCTCATCAGCTTCACATGTGTCACAGACCTCATAGGCGTACCGCTTGCCCGCTGTGTCACTGCTCTGCACCAAAACGGTAAGGTTGATGTTGGGATCGGCAAGCATCTCCAACAATTCGTGGCTTGCCGTCACCGACCAGGTGTAGCCGTACTTCAGGTCCGTTCCGGCAAAGACTTTACCCATAGGCAAACCCGCAGGCGTGAGATCGTGATATCCCAACGCGCCCCCCCCTGATCTGCGTCATCGAGAATGGTGAGCCACCAGGTGTTCGCAGGCGGCTGCTGGCCCCGGGCGACAAACGACAGTTCGGCATCAACACCCCATGCCGGACGAAAGTCGTTTGTGACTTGTTTCTGCAAAGCACCAATAACTGGCTCAATTTCCGAAGTCTGCTAGTACGGTGCTGGCGTTAACAACGGATATTTGAATCGGATCAAGTTTCGGCATACAGCTTCTCCTTTGAGGAACAGATTCGGAGAACGCGCAGGGGGAGGTGCGTGACTCTGTGCCAGCAAATCTAAGCTCGGCTAGACAGAATTGCAACCGCTGTCTGTGGATTTGTTTTGAAAATTTCCGGATTCGGGAAGGGGTAAAGGGCAAGAAGCCTTTAACCGCAGAGATCGCAGAGGCCGCAGAGAAAATCATAACGTAGTTCTCTACGGTTAAAAGCTCTTTGAAGTCGTATGCTAACCGTGATTTTCTCGGCGTACTCTGCGATCCTGCGGTTAAACGCTTATTCTCGAACGGCTAGAATCTTCTTGTGCGCGCCGCAAACATAAAAGACGAAATCAAGAAAGCCGCGCTGGATGCTGGATTCGAACTCGCGGGGATTGCCTCCTTCGGTGATTTTCCCGAACTTGCGCGCTTTCCAGAATGGATTTCCGCCGGGCGTGCCGGAGAGATGAAATACCTTGAGTCCCGCGACGATCAAGGCAAGTTGCGCCGAGCTTCGTTGCGATCTGTGTTCCCGTGGGCGCGAAGCGTGATTGTGTGCGCAGTGAACTACAACACGGCGCAACCGTATTCGACGACGGTTAACAATTCCGACCAGGGATGGATTTCGCGCTACGCCTGGGGCCGCGAGGACTATCACGATTCTGTTCTGCGGCGAGTGCGTGAAGTCGAAACGAAGATCAGAGAACTGTGCGCGAGAGAAGCTCCGATCGAAACACGTTCCTATGTGGATACAGGCCCATTGGTCGAGCGTGTTTATGCTCGCTACGCCGGCGTCGGGTGGATCGGCAAGAACACGTGCGTGATCAACCAGCAGCTGGGCTCGTGGTTATTTCTCGCTGTGATCGTCACTTCGATTGAGTTATCCCCCGATCTCCTTGCTCCCGATCGCTGCGGAAGCTGCACGCGTTGTATCGAAGCTTGCCCGACGCAAGCAATTGTCGCGCCGTACGAACTGGATTCCAACAAGTGCATCTCCTATCTGGCCATTGAGAAGCGCGGCTCCATTCCCGAGGAAATGCGAGCTGGCATGGGGCACCAGGTTTTCGGCTGCGACATCTGCCAAGATGTTTGTCCGTGGAACCGCAAGGCCCCTGCATCGGCGAAACCTGAGTTTCAGCCGCGGCAAGAGCTGGTCAATCCTGCTCTGGTATGGCTGGCAGAGATCAGCGAACAAGAGTTTCGCGAGAAATTTCGCGCCTCTCCGGTCAAGCGCACCAAGCGAAACGGCCTGCGCAGAAACGCGCTGATCGCCATCGGGAACAGTGGGGATCGGAACCTTCTTCCGGTGGCCGAGCGCGCCTCGCACGATCCTGATCCTGTAATTTCCGAAACCGCCCTGTGGGCGAAGGAGAGACTCGAATCAGAAGTGCAACCGCAAGACAAGAGTTGACTTCACCTGCCGTCCGGCATAGGCTTTTGCGGTCTTAGCAGAATGCTGTGCCGATACCCACTTAAGGAGAGGAACGATGGTCTCCATCACCGCATTATGGTTGCCGATTCTGCTCTCGGCTGTGATTGTTTTTGTCGCCAGTTCGATCATCCACATGGCGCTCCCAATTCACAAAAGCGATTACCGCAAGCTGCCGGACGAAGATAAAATCACCGACGCCTTGCGCAGCAGCGATGTTACACCTGGTCGCGTTTATGTATTTCCGTATTGCAGCATGAAAGACATGAAGTCACCCGAAGTACAAGAGAAGTTCAAGCGTGGTCCCATCGGCTTCATCACCATCAGGCCGAGCGGCGCACCGGCAATGGGAAAATTCCTGGTGCAGTGGTTTGTTTATTGCATCGTCGTCAGTATCTTCACAGCGTGCGTAGTTGCCAGCACGCTAATGCCCGGAACTCAGTATATGAGGGTATTCCACCTCGCAGGCATAGTGGCGTTCGTTGGATATTCTCTGGCATTGATTCAAAACGCGATTTGGAAAGGCGAAACCTGGGGCGTCACCTTTAAGCACGCTTTGGACGGCCTGATTTATGGACTGCTGACAGCAGGCACGTTCGGCTGGCTCTGGCCGAAGGGGTAGAAACAGGCGGCAAGAGGGCGTGGCTTTCGGGGTGCGCGTGGAGAATCACATGACGGGTGAAACCGGTGGAATAGAATCTGCACAACGTAAACCCCGGAGGGGCGGAAAAGGTTAGCCTGGGACGTAAGTCCTGGGTGAGGTGTAAGTCCGACCGAGTCCCGTAGGGACGGCACCGTGCCCGCTAGCGCCCATGAAATTTACGCCCGCCCAAAACCAGTCATGACCCAAGTTGCTGTAGATGATCATGCCGACATTCCGCATATATACTTTTACGCATGTCACACAACGCCTTCGCAGTTTTTGTGCTGTGCACAGCCCTTGCAGCCCTGACGTACGCGGCAACTCCTTCGTCGAGTTCGGTTACTTCCACCAAGTTTGCTGAGCTTAGCGACCAGTTCATAAAAGAATCGCTGGCCCTTTCGCCCACCAATGCATCGGCCGCTGGTTATCACAAGCACTTTGATTCCAAGGCGGGTAAGACCGTCGAACTCGATGCGCTGCTCGATGACTTGAGCCTGGACGCCATAAACAAGCAGCGAGCGTTTTATGGGAATTGGCGAGAGCGTTTTCACAAAGAGACTCCGGTTTCAGCGCTGAACATTGAAGATGCCGCGGATTGGCAATTGATTGACGACCAGATCGGATTGAATCTTCTTGAATTCGACAAGATCCAGAACTATCGCCACAATCCGACCGTTGTTGTCGAGCTGATTGGGAACGCGATCTTCCTGCCTCTGACTCAGGGTTACGCCTCCAAAGAGGCCCGCATTGGGCATGTGCTTGCCAGAATGAAGACCGTGCCAGTTTTGCTCGATCAGGTGAAGACTTACTTGAGTGACTGCGATCCGGTATGGGTCAAGACTGCGGTTGATGAAAACGAAGGCAACATTGACCTGGTCGAAAACACCGTCAAGGATGAGATTCCGCCGGGGGCCTTGAAAACGCAGTACGACCAGATCGCACCTTCCACGATCGCCGCGTTAAAGGATTTCTCCAAATGGCTGCAGGATGACCTTGGCAAGCGCTCCTCCAAGCTCACGTGGCGTCTGGGCAAGGAACTCTATAATCAGAAATTCAAGTTGGTCATGGAAACCGACATCACGCCCGAGCAATTGCTCGCCGACGCTGAGTCAGATTTGAGATCAGTGCGAGCGGAGATGTTACAGCTGGCGTTGCCCATGCACAAACAGATGTATCCCGACCACGGCGATCACTCGGATGTCACTGGGCGCGACCGGGAAAATCTAATCATCGGCGAGGTGTTGGCCAAAATTTCCGACGATCACGCACAGCGCGACCACCTGCAACTGGCCATTGAAGCTGACCTGGAAAGCATCAAGCAATTCATTCGAGAGAAAAAGATCGTATCGTTGAGTCCGCGCGAGAACCTGAAAGTCATTCCGACTCCGCCGTTCATGCGCGGGATTTATTCGGTTGCAGGATTTCACAATGCACCACCGCTCGAGCCGCAAGCGGAAGCGGAATATTGGGTAACGCCCATTGATCCCAAGGCTCCCGACGCAAAGGCCGAATCGAAGCTCCGCGAATACAACAATTACGCACTGAAGTGGCTGAGCATTCATGAAGCCCTGCCCGGTCACTACATTCAGTTCGAGCACTTAAACAGCATTCAGCCCGAACGGCGCCGACTGCTGCGTTCTCTATTTGCAAACGGGGCCTATGTCGAAGGATGGGCGGAGTACATTGCGCAGGTCATGATGGATGAAGGCTTCCTTAACAACGACCCGCGGTTCCGGTTAGTAATGCGCAAGATAAGGCTGCGTCTGCTGTCGAACACCATCCTCGACATAAAGATGCAGACGATGGGAATGACCGACCAACAGGCCATTGACCTGATGACAAAAGATGCTTTCCAGACTCAGGCGGAGGCCGATGGCAAGCTCCAGCGGGCAAAGCTCAGCTCGACTCAGCTTCCGACTTACTACGTCGGACTTCGCGAATGGCTGGAAGTGCGGAAGGCGTATCAGGTAAAAGCCGGCAGCAACTTCGACATGCTCAAATTCCACGATCTAGTGCTGGACCAGGGGCCGCTGCCGGTGCCGGTGATCGGGAAGATTGTCGTGCAGTGACGCCCTTTGCGTCCTTTGCGGCATTTCTTTGCGACCTTGGCGGTTAAAAGCTTGTAACCGCAAAGCTCGCGAAGATCTCGCAAAGTGCGCGAACATGTCTGCACACGAATGGCGCCGGAAGCGGCGGTTTTTCACCCCAAGTTATAATCAAATTAGCCCGTTTCCGTTCTCAATCGCAGTATCAAGAAACGTAGGCCTTCTTAGGAGTAGCCATGGCCCTGCAGAAAACTGACAAAATCTGGCACAACGGCAAGCTGATCCGGTGGGAAGACGCGAATATTCACGTCATGTCGCACGTCGTCCACTACGGATCTTCGGTGTTTGAGGGTGTCCGTTGCTATGCTCCGCCGGCGGGTCCGGCAATTTTCCGCGCCGAAGAGCACATGCAGCGACTGCTGGATTCAGCCAAGGTCTATCGCATGGAAGTGGGCTTCAGCCGCGAGGAGTTGGTTGCGGCCATGGTCGAGCTAGTGAAAATGAATGGAGTATGGCCCTGTTATGTTCGGCCAGTTGTGTTTCGAGGATATGGAGACGCTGGGGTGTCGCCGAACAAGTGTCCGGTTGAGGTTTACATTTGCAACTATCCTTGGGGTAAATATCTAACGCAGGATGACTCGGGCGTTGATGTTTGCGTGTCGTCGTGGACGCGCATTGCCCCGAACACCTTGCCTGCACTGGCCAAAGCAGGCGCGAATTACATGAACTCGCAACTCATCCGCATGGAAGCGACGATCAACGGATATGTCGAGGGCATCGCGCTCGACACCAACGGCTACGTTAGCGAGGGGTCCGGCGAAAATATATTCGTAGTCCGCAATGGGGTTCTGCAAACCGCGCCGCTAGGGAATTCGGTGCTGCCTGGAATTACTCGGGACTCCATCCTGAAGCTGGCGCGCGAAATTGGCATTCCGGTGACAGAAGCTGGAATTCCGCGCGAGATGCTTTACATCGCCGATGAGGCTTTCTTCACCGGAACTGCGGCGGAAGTGACGCCCATTCGGTCCGTTGACCGGATTACCGTAGGAAAAGGCGAGGTCGGTCCAATTACGCGCGCGCTGCAGCGTGAGTTTTTCGGGATCGTCCGCGGCGAAAAGCCAGACCGCTTTCGTTGGCTGACGCAAGTGCCGGTGGCTAGCAAGCAGCCAGTGGGAGTGTGAGGCTTCAGGCTTCAGGCTTCAGGCTTCAGGCTTCAGGCTTCAGGCTTCAGGCTTCAGGCTTCAGGCTTCAGGCTTCAGGCTTCAGGCTTCAGGCTTCAGGCTCTCGCCTTGGACCTCGGATATTTCTTTGCGTACTTTGCGGTTAGGGTCGAAGCACTCTAACCACCTCGCCTCGACATAGCCACCGACAGCAGCCTTGCAAAATAACAACTGGCCACCACGCCTGCTGCTATACTCCCATGCGCAACATCAATCCAGGAGGGGCACCTATGCGTATCGGTACCTGTTGTCTGGTTTTGGCAATATTGGTTGGACCCGCATTCCAGTCCGCGCGGGCCGAAGATAAACCCGCACACGCCGCCAAAGCGGCAAGCGAATTCACGAATTTCCCAGGCCTGCCCACTTGCGTGAAAGGGTCGGTAAAAAACGGCGACCCTACCAAGAGTGGATCGGTCATACTCGCGAAAGTCACAGCCGGATGTCTAATTCCGTGGCACTGGCATACCGCTAACGAACAACTTTTTATGTCATCGGGAAGCGCAAAGGTTGAGATGAAAGACGCGAGTCCGGCCACGTTGCACGCCGCGGGATATCTGAATCTGCCCGCAAAAGGACATCACCAGTTCACCTGCGTTGCCGCCTGCACGTTCTTCATTGCGAGCGACGCCGCTTTCGATATTCATTATCTAGATAAAGACGGCAAAGAGATTTCACCGGACGAAGCATTGAAGAGCAAAGCTAAAGCGCCGATGAAAAAAGAAATGAAGGACATGAAAGGCATGAAGATGTAAGATTCGAGTGCTCACGTGGGACAGGCGGCTCGCCTGTCGTGCCCGCGAAGTCTGGATCTGAGGCCAACGGGCTGGACAGGCGAGCCGCCTGTCCCACGTGTCCCATTGCGACCGCCTTCCCTAGGAGTGCGGATATGGAAGAGCGAATCCGTTTCATCACCTACAAAGGCCAGCAAGTACTGCTGGTGGATATCACCAACTGCACAGCAGCGGAAATGATTGAACTCGCGCCGCTTGTTCCCGCGCAAGTTGCGACCGAACCGCGCGGCTCCGTCCTGCTGCTGGCTGACTTCACCGGATCGAAGTTCGACAAGTCGGCATTCGAGAGCCTGAAGCAAGCCGTCGTCCTGGACCGCCCACACATCAAGCGCTCCGCGTGGGTAGGGGTCGAGGCGTTACCCAAAATCTTTTACGAAAACCTCAGGCACTTCTCCCGTCGCGATCTGCCGGCATTTAGTACCCGCGAAGAAGCGCTGGAGTATTTGGTGGCTGAAGAGAAGATGGCGAGTGGGCAGTGAGGGACCTTGAAGATTCTGTGAATGTAATCCCTTGTTAACGACAGCTACCACGGCTTGCTGCACGCATCGAGCGCACGACGTGTTTCCAGTGCCCACTTAACCACAGGATGTTGTTCGTCCGTCAGAAACATGCGCACATCTCCGTCGGCACCATCGATATAGAACGCGTGAATCATGGGGTTGGATCGTGATGACGTCGCCGTCAACCGCCGGTAATTTGGCTGTAAGCTTCTTGAGCTTTTCCATCTGGTTCTTGATTGCAGGACAATTCATCTCGGTAAAGTCGGCCGATTGCAGTTTTACGCGTTTCTGGATACTCGTTGTGTCCTGGGCCGCAGGTTCTTCGCGGTGGATCGCCATGAGCTGGTCGTAAATTGAGACAGGTTCAGCAACGCGCACATGTGCAGACAGATAAGGGTGCAATCCGTATCCGTTCTCGTTAGGTTCACGGCCAATGATGAAGTAGTACTCAGGGATACTCGTCACGTAATCCCTGTTGGCGCGGTAGCTGACATACACTCCGCCACTTCTTTCCAGCGGCATGAGCGTGTCGAGAATAGGACCGAACTGCTTGTTCGTCCACGCCCAATCCGCTTCGGCTTGTGAGTTGAGCCTGCGACTGCCGCAGCAAAATACAATCACAGCAAAGGCAACAGCTACTGCTATTGACGCTCGTCCCGTGCCCGGCATTATGCCATTCAATTACACGTTCAGCGATAAAATCGCCACTTCACCAGCAATCGCAATTGGTGCCTAATGACCAACCACTGAGTCAGCTTCTCCACTTCAGCGTTACTGGCCCGCTCATCGGATGCTTCATTTCCGCGCCTGTACGCTTGGCTTCTAAGTGCGCCGCTTTCAGCGCAAAGTACCACTTGGCCGGCCGGTCGGCATCGTCAATCAACATCAGATGCGGATTCGTCTTGAGTCCTTCACTCTGCAATTCCATAGTGCGGCGGTCTTGTTCGACAAACTTTGCGAAGACGAATTTCAGCAGCGACGGTCCGAATGGCACCCAATTGAAAATGTTCCAGCAGGCAACGACATCAATGCGGCAGCGGTCACGAGTGATTGGCGTGACCGTAGTCAGGGACAAGAACCAATACTTCCCGGCTCGAATCGTTTCGTACCGCAAGTTCGGTAACACAAAATCAATGGTTGTCGTGATTGAATCAGCGTCACCATAGAGCTTGAGCAGCTTGTATGGCGCGCTGTTCGTGCTGGGCGTGTGAGCGCTCATGCGGAAACCGTTGGCAATCGGCTCGAATTGCTTTTGCTTTTCGTGGATGCTGTGTCGCGAGCGCCACCACCATGCCTGATGCACAAACGGACCATGCGCAGGATCCATCAGGCCAATGATGCCGTGGTCCACATTGCAAGGCAGGTCTGCGCTGAGATACGCAGTCTTGAACTTTTCGCCGAAAGCCGGAACTCGGGGGGCCTTAGAAGCTGTTTCCTCCCGGCGGCTGAATCCTGCGCCCGGCGGCCCGGGATCCGGTATGAACACCCAAACGAAACTATCTCGCTCCTCGCAGGCATAGTTTCCCGCGTAAATGCGATCAACTTTCAGATTCTGATCTGCCGTGAGCGACGGAATCAGCTGGCACTGACCGCTGTGCGCTTCGAAACGCCATCCGTGATAACTGCACTCGACTTGTTCGCCGTCAAACTGCCCACAAGAAAGAGGCATGCCTCGGTGCGGGCACGCATCCTGCAGAGCAAACGCTCGGCCATTGCGGTCACGCCCGATTACTAGCGGAATTTCCAGCAGCAAGGCTTTGTGCAGCTGGCCCGGTTTTACTTTTTCTGATGGCAGTGCACGGTACCAGAAGCCGGTCAGCATGAGGGCATCGGGCGCCTGGCGCTTGAGCAGATCAGCAATGGACATGAATAAAGGCCAGCGTAACACAGGGTTTGGATGTGGTCGGACAACTCTTGTCCGACGCCCTTGTGTACCGCTCCTCGGTCGCGCTCGGTATCAGATGATCGCCCAAGCGGCATGGCTGAAGCCATGCCCTCCCGGCAAAACGATTCACGCAGAGAAAGTATTGTAGGCGGTCGAGGCGCTCGCCCCACACAATCAGGGATCAACGGGCCCCCGGCAAACGATCACGGCGCTCGCACTCGTCAGAATGTAATCTTCAGCCCCCACTCAACCGCACGCGGAGCGCCAGCCGCGCCCATTCCCGATTGCAGGGAAGCCCGGTTGATCCGGCCCACCACCGGATTGTTGGGGTCGGTGGACGCGCCGCCCACGGTACCTTGTGGCTGAAGCGCGGTCGCGGGGACCGACTTACTGCCAGCGCCATAATTCAGTAAGCCACTCTGCGTGTATCCAGGCAGATCGAAGTTGGCGAAATTGAAAAAATTGAAAGCGCCGATGCTTGGTTCGACGGTCACGCGATCCATAAACGTGTGCTGCCAGGTCAGCCGGAGATCAAACGTCTTCAGCCACGAGAGCCCTGCTGGATTTTGCACCACTTGGGCCAGAGGCTGCAGCATCGCTCCCATCAGCGGGAGATCGCCGGGCGCAAAGACTCCAGCTGTTTGCAGTGTGCTTCCGGCAGGCGTCAGCGTGCCCGCTAGATTCGAATTGTAGTTGGTTATGAATTGTGACAAGCCGCTTGGCTTGATGCTCCGCATGTACGAGCCAACGTTGCTGCCTTCGACAATGTCTCCGGTTGAGCCATCGCCGGTCCAATCGCTGACTAGAATTTCTGCAGCGCCGGCGTCCTGCTGCAGGCGCAAAGTCACAGGCAACGGGCTGGCGAAGTGACCTAGCAGACCCAGGCTAAACGCACGTGGAAGATCGAAGTAGCCTCCGACCGCAAACTGGTTCTTGCGGTCGAGATCGCTGGGCCCGGTGAAGTGGTCAGGGCTGAAGTAATCGGAGGCGAGGCTGGCCAATCCGGAGTCGTCGGATTGGCTTACGTATTTGGATCGCGAGAATGCAAGCTGCAGGTATGCGTGTTTGATTCCGGGCGCGAAGTTTACAATTTGCTGCTTCAAGCTGAGGTCGAAAGCGGTGAACACCGATCTGCCGTACGGGAAATTCATCACGTTGACGCCGAGGTTGGAATGCAGACCCGGGAAAGCGCAAGTTGGGCACGGCGCGCCACCGGTGACCTGCGCGGGCCCACCTATTCCCGCGGCACCATAGGCAGCGAGTGCGCCCGCGGGGGCAAGTGCCGAGACCATGCAGCCGACCTGGCCTGTCCCGGTCGGGCAGCCGTTTGCGACTTGCGCCGCATCCCTGTCAGTGATCGCGTTCACTAGATTAAACGTACTGACGTTTCCACCGTGGTTCACGTCGATCCCGAGCAGATTTCGCGTGCCAACATTGCGGAGGATGTCGGCATTGAAAACCAGACCAGGCCGTAGTTCGTGCTGAATCCCGACGTTCATTTGCACCGATCTCGGAGTCTGATAGTCGGGTGCCAGCAAACTCAGGCCATGCTGGTTCGGCCCAGCAAAAGCGTTAGGGTTGCCGATGAAATTGGGATTGGAAGTCGCGACTGCTTCGGCGGCTTGATAAGCCGCCTGGAGCGCGACCGCCTGCGGTTCAGCGGCACCAATGTTCTGGCCACACCAGGTCGGCGAGACCGTTCCGTTGGCGTTGACCAAACCGCCCGGCAGCGAAAGTCCCGGGTTTGTTGGCCACACGATTTCACCCGGTGCACCGCCAATGCAGACGGCAGGAGTGCTGAGGAACAATCCTGATTGCAGGCGAAGGGAGCGATCGAGCATGACATTATTGAAAACGGAGTTGTTGTAGTAAAGCCCGATTCCGCCACGGATTGAAGTCCTGCCGCTGTTATAGGGGTCCCAGGCCACTCCCAGCTGCGGCGCGAAATTTGAGTTGGGCTGGCGTACTTTTCGGCCATATCCAGTTCCCCAGGCATCTAGCTGCGGAACAGCTGCGAGGTCGCTGTCGGATCGTCCCGTGTCGCGCACCCAGTGGACGCCGTATGTCACTGTCAAATTCTGTTTTACTTTCCAGCTGTCGCCGAGATATGCGCCGAGCCGGTTGTCAAGCTGACCGCCACCGGCTAATCCGAATGCAGACTTTTCTGATGCGAAGCCCTGACCGTTTCCGATAAATGCCCACTCAACTGGATAGTTCAAGGGATCAGTGGCGTCACCAGTTGAGGTAAACACGCCAAAAGGCAGGGGAACACTGGAGCTATCTGAAAGTGTTGGAGCAAGCGAGTAGAGGGATGCAAATCCGCCAGCCAAAATGCGGTTGAAGCTAACCCCGTAGTGCAATTGGTGACGAGAACGCCACATATGACTGCCGTCGTAACGGAATTGCGTGTCTGATTGGAAATCTTGCTGCGGCGCTGCATAACTCCGGCCGGAGCAGAACAGCGAACCGGACGAGCACCGGCTTGTGGCGCCTCCACCGATGTTGATGGTTACATCCGAAAGAGGATTACTAGTGCCCGTAACTTGGAAAGAACGATCGCTGATCGTGTCTCTATATTTCAGATATTCGAAGCGAAGGCTGTGCAGATAATTTCCTGTCGTGAAGTCCACACCTAGGGCGTGCGCCGGAGTATTACTGCGGCTCAGGACTGGCTGCATACTCGGCCCGGAGCCGAGCGGACGAACGTCACTGTTCTGATCGTAGCTTAAGCGGTAGAAGATACGTGCTGTCTTCGAAAACAAGTAATCGAGGCGATCAGTTGTCGCCACTTCGCGAAACGGTTCGTTGATGGCGGTGGACCGGGCGGAGAATGGCCATCCTGCCAGCACCGGATTTTGCAAGTCGCGCCGGTTGCGTTCTCCATCAACAAACCAGAACAGTCTGTCCTTAATGAGCGCGCCTCCGAGATCGCCTCCGAACTGTTGTTGCGCCCAGTCGTGATTGTTTCTGCCAGAGAGATTAGCGCTCGCGATGTCGCCGTTACGATAGAAACCGAATGCCTCACCATGGAGTGAGTTTGTTCCAGATTTCGTGACGACGTTCACAATGCCGGAGGAAGCCAAGTCTGTCGCAAGGCCGGGCAAGGATTGCATGACTCTGAATTCCTGAATCGCACTCGCAGGAATGTTTAACACCGGGCCACCGACGGTCTCATCGATGGAGATCGAAAGAGTACCGCTCTTGTTGGAATCGAACGTGTTCCCGTCCTGGGTTTGGATTCCAGGCTCGAGCAGGCCGAGATCAAGATAGTTGCGTCCATTGAATGGAAGATTTTCAATCTGCTCCGCGCGCAGGACGCCTTCAATAGTTGGCCGCTCAGTGTTGACCTCAACCACAGACGGCAGCACGCGGATATCCGCTTTCGCTGAAACGCCCGCCTGAACGGTAATCGGAACAACAGGGCTTTCAAACCCTTTGGCATCTACTCGAACGGCATAATCGCCAGGAGGGAGTTCGGCTGATACGTATACGCCCTCCGAGTTGGATGTGGTGGCAATGGCTTGCTTGTTCGCCCGATTGGTGATGACCACCTTCGCGCCGGCAATCTTCTCACCTTCTTTGCCGGTGACGCTGCCTTCAATCTTTCCGGTGGACGCCGTCTCCTGAGAGACGCAACAAGTGATGCCAAGAATGACGCTCAACCACGCGAGCAGGAACAACTTCGCAGTACCGCGCACACGCTTTGTGACCAAGCTCATTCCCAAGTCTTCCCCTAATTGAGATTCGCCCGTAAGGCCAGGCGAGGACTGCCTTAAACGACCAGAACTGATGCTCAGAACTTAGAACTTACCAACGCGAGATGCGACAGTTTTCGGAGCAGGTCTCCATAGTACGAACTTTGAGCTAAACCCGCTAGTGCAGCTTCGACGTGTAGTATCCGGTACGATGGCGCGACTTGTACTCCGAAGAGTCTGACAGGCCCGCGAGTTTTACCTCAATCCGCCGAAAATCCGAATCTGCAAGGCGTTGCGAAGGGTAATAAGCGAGCAAGTATTGCGTCCGAAGTTCATCGCTGATGCTGTGAAAGGCCTGATCCAGCTGTGCAATCGAGGTCGCGTAATAGTATTTACCGCCAGTATCTTCTGACAGCTGAATGAGGGCGTGTTCGCCGCCAGTATCACGGCCGGCACTGGCTTCAATAGGCACCACGATGATGCTATAAACGATCGCTTCAGCCTGCTGCGCAGCCCGAACGGCTTCGCGATAGTCCATCTTGCTGGCCGTGTCCCCGCCGTCGGTGATCACGACCATGACCTTCCTGCCTTGCCGAGCCACGAGCGCTTCCGACCCAAGATAAATTGCGTCGTAGAGCGCCGTTGCCGCACCCGGGTGCAAGGATTGGATCCCGCGATCAATAAGCTTAAGGTCGGCAGTGAACGGGACCACCTGGTCAACGATTTCGCTGAATTCATAGAGCGACAATCCGTCTACCGGACGCAGGATGGCATGCGCAAAGCGCCGTGCCGAATTCAATTCCAGCGGGAGGTCCTTACGCGTGCTAAGGCTGGTGTCAATGTCCAAGACGATCGAGAGTGGCAGTTCAGACTCTTTGTCGAAGATCGAGATTTTCTGCAGTCGCCCATCTTCGAAGAGCTGAAAATTATCCTTGTTCAGGTTCGCGACTGGGGCCCCGCGCTCGTCCGTGACCGTAACGAACACATTGACCAGTTTTACGTCTACCTTGATCGCGTTGTCGTCTTCAGGAGGAGCAGCTTTCGGCGGCGCAGGCTTCACCCATGGGGGCTTTGGCACGCTCCCGGAACTCTGGGCATGGCACACGGCGACCGCCAGCAGCACTATGAACAAAATTTTCATCGGTGGGCTATTCACTTGGATGCAGGCGTTTGCGGATTAGTGACCGCACCCGGGGACGCGATTTCTGCCGGGAATGGTTCGCCATCGGCCCACACGGCACCGTCTTCGAAGTATTCCTTCTTCCAGATAGGCACCATCTTTTTGAGGGTATCAATAATCCAGCGGCATGCGTCGAAGGCAGCATCCCTGTGCGCCGACGTCACCACGACCAGGACGCTGGTTTCGCCAATCTCCAGACGGCCTAGCCTGTGAACGACGGCTGCGTCGCGAATCTGGAAGCGCCCTATGGCCTCGGCGATAAGAGATTCCAGTTCCTTGAGCGCCATGGGCTCATAGGCTTCATATTCGAGAAAAAGTGTGCGGCGGCCGCGGCTGTGGTTTCTGACCACTCCTTCAAACACCACCGATGCGCCGTCTTCGGGATGCTTAATTTCGGCCACGAGCGCGTTAGGGTCTATCCGCTCGCGAGTAATCAGCGCTCGATGCGACCCGCCACTGACAGGCGGCAGAAGCGCTATCTCATCCCCTGCATGCAGTGTGGTGTTCGGATTCGAGTATTCCTGATTGATGGATATCGCCACCGAAGAAAGAATGCCGTTCTTGGCGGAGACAAATCGCTCGTAATGCTTCACGACGTCGGCTGCAACAGCACCTTCGGGAAGGTCGAGGGTCTCGGCGCTGCGGGAAACAATGTCCTTCAGCACTCCGAAAAATAAGACACGAACCTGCATGCGTATGGCGATTGGAGTAGTTTACCGTGAACGGGCGCTCGTACGCATGCTTTGGCTAAACCGAATCCGGCAGGATTATAGAGTGGAATCGACTGAGATAAATCGCTCAAAAACTTCGTTGGACAGCAAGCGACCTCTTGAAGTCAGGCGGACAGCGTCGTTCTCGCGAGTAAGCAACCCGGCAGCGATCAGATCCGCGATGCCGTCCGCATAGCTTGCCATCGCAATCTCACCAAAACTGTTTGCAAGTTCATGCAGCGAAACTCCGCAGTTCATCCTGAGCCCAAGAAAGAATGCCTCCTGCAATGCAAATTCGGAATCAATAATCGATCGCGTCTTTGGCTCGCCAGCCACATATTTTTCCAGCGAGTCAGGATTTGAGAATCGCACCGCAGAATTGGCATCGGTCGCCAACAGCATAGAGTGCGCATCCACACCGAAGCCGAGATATGGCTGTCGCGTCCAATATTTGAGATTATGCCTTGACTCGAATCCCGCGCGGGCAAAGTTCGAAATTTCGTATTGCCTGATTCCTGCGCCGTTCAGCCGCTCGCAGGCAACCTCGTAGAAATCGGCGGTTAATTCTTCGCCCGGCACAAAGTGAGCGTGATATTTTTGGCCCCCAGCAATGAGTTCTCGCCCAAGTCTCGAATCCTCGTCCACTTCCAGCATGTAAACGCTCGCGTGTTGAACTCCGCAGGCAATCAGCTCATCCAACGAATGCTGCCAACTCTCGCGCGTTTGGTGCGGCAACCCGGCAATCAGATCAACATTGATATGTGAAATCCCGGCCGAACGAAGCCGGGCAATGTCGTCCAGCACGACATCTCGCATGTGCAGACGCCCCACCGACGCTGCCTCGTAATCCACAAAGGACTGCACGCCCAAGCTGACGCGATTGACTCCGCAGCGGTTGAGGACTTCCACTCTCGGCTCAGAAAGCGTGCCGGGTGCGCACTCCACCGTTATCTCGGCATCCGCATGCACGGCGAAATTTTGCCGAATAGTGACAAAGATGCGTTCCAGCTGTGCTACATCCAACAGAGTGGGAGTGCCGCCCCCGAAATAGATGGAGTCAACTGCTCGATCGAGGCAGCCGTCCATTTGTGACGCGGTCTGCTTGGCGGACCCAATCTCGTCGCACAAGCGCGACACGTATTTCTCAAAGATCGCGTGCGAGAAAACGTCCGACGCGAAGTTACAATAGGTGCACTTAGTGCGGCAAAACGGCACGGAAATGTACAATCCGAGCGGCATCTGTATGATTATGACGCAAGCACTCAGCATTCAGCCAGCAATGAGATCGGGTGTTTTCGCCGGGTGCTTCGGTCGTCATGTTTTCAGCGCGCCACTAGTAATCGTTGGCTGAATACTAAGTTCTTGATCCCATGCTCCCACGAGTCGTAATCACAGGAATGGGCGTCGTTAGCCCGAATGGAATTGGCAAGGAAGCTTTCTGCCGATCCGTGTTGGCCGGAAAATCCGGCGTCAAGCGACTTTCGCGATTTGATTCCTCGCACCTGCTTGTACACATAGGCGGCGAAATCCCCGAATTCGACGAGCTCGCTTGGGTTGACGCTCGCGAGCGCAAACACGTCTCGCGAGTTGTGCCTTTGTGCCTGGCCGCGACCACCGAAGCTGTGACCGACTCGGGCCTCGATTTCGCTTCAATGTCGGTCGAGGAGAAACGTGAGATCGGGATCATTCTTGGGACCGGCGGCGGAGCGCAGGAGTTTTCCGAGCAGATGTACCGCCTGTGGCATAGCGGCAAGGAAAAGCAAGTCAGTCTGTTCTGCATTCCCAGCGGAACTATGGGAACGATCCCTAGCGAGATCAGCATGCGCTTCGGCCTGCGCGGATATAGTCACGTGGTCACCGCTGGCTGTACCTCCTCGACCGACGCTCTCGGCTACGCCTATCAGCATATTCAGGCTGGTGTGCAGCCAATGTTCGTCGCTGGCGGCGTGGACTCGCCCATCACGGAAGGAATCGTGAAGGGTTACACAATGATTCGGGCCCTGACACAATCGTGGAACGACCAACCGGAACGAGCATCGCGGCCGTTCTCCGCTGACCGCGATGGGTTTGTTCTCGCCGAGGGTTCGTGGATGTTTGTGCTCGAGGACTACGATCATGCTCTCGCCCGGGGAGCAAAAATCTACGCTGAGATCAGCGGCTACGCGTCTACTTGCGAAGCGTTTCATCGTGTGCGCATGAGCGATTCGCCGGAAGAGCCGGCGCGTGCGATTACGTTGGCTCTCGAGGAAGCACAGCTTGCGCCCCAGGACATCCAGTACGTCAGCCTGCATGGAACTTCTACCGAGATGAACGACCGCGTAGAATCCCGCGCAGTGAAACTGGCGCTCGGCAATCACGCTTACAAAATTCCGATGTCAGGCCTCAAGTCGCAGATCGGCCATGCTCAGGGCGCTTGCGGTGCTGCCAGCGTCGCAGCCACTTTAATCGCAATGGAGCACGGCCAAGTTCCGCCGACGATCAATTTGGATCAACCAGATCCCGACTGCGATCTTGATTACGTTCCCGACATCGGACGCAAGGCTGCTATCGAACACGCGATTTGCAACTGCGTTGGGTTCGGATCGAAGAACTCGGCGCTGGTGCTGAGGAAGACCGCATAGACGAGAGTGGCGAAATAAGCGCTTCCCATGATTAACTCTCGTCTGTGAGAGCTCTCTTCTTCATTGTCTCTGTCGCCACGTAAGCCGCGCGCGAGGTTGCGGGCCAGTACTCTTCAT
>QHZR01000113.1 GCA_003224755.1 Acidobacteriota bacterium | reverse complement strand
TGCCGCGGCAAAGCTGGTGGATGAGGCGCTGCAAAAGAACTTGACCGAGCTGAAGGGACTGCCAGTGAAAGAGCTGGTCACAGCGCGGTATGACAAGTTCAGGAAAATGGCGCGGTTCTTCACGGAACAGTAGCGCTACTTTTTCTCAGCAGATTTTTTGAGTTCGCCTTCATCCCATCTCGGACAACTCGGTTGACGTTTCGTGCTGGTCCAGTCGAGATCGACCACGGTACTTTGAATTGCTCGTTGGATCACCCAAAAATCGAACGGAGCTCCGCCCCATGCCACAACTTCATACGTTCGGCCATGTCGCTTCACGCGTGTCCGCACAAAGGGTGTGGCGTCAATAATTCCAAGTAAACCTGAAAGTGAGCGCTCAATAAGGGGCTGTGGAACCTTTCCGGACACGTGGTTGCCGAATATCCACAAAGATTTGAGCTGCGTGAGCTGCCCGAGTTCACCAGGTACAAGTCCGTTTAGGTCATTCTCTGAGACCGCGAGATCGCTCACGCGCCATTCAAGGTTGGTACCCGGTTTGCACGCGACCCCGTACCAATTGCACTCCGTCCCCGGCGGACCAAGCCATCCTTCGTGGTCCTTCCAGCGATCGCCATCCGTGGCCGCATAGAGCGCCAGCAGAGCTTCCCTCTCCGTCGTTGGGATTGTGTCTTTGTGCGAAGCAGGCGACGGATTGGCTTGTCCTAAGCATGTCGCCAATAGCAGTAAGACCGCAAATGCAGAACGGCGGCCAGTTGCATCATCACGCTTTTCTATGCCTGCTACAGTAGTTGGTCAAGGAAAACTTCAAAAAGCGATCATTTCGAACCGCTCTTAGGCTACGTCGAGCTGAAGCTCGCTTCGTGTCATTCGCACCAGTAACGCGGCCATGAATGGCCGCTCTTCCGCGGTGATTCCAATTTCAGATCTGCAATCCTCGATCCCTCCTGCGGCAGGTTTCTCACCGCTAAAGCGGTTCGGAATGAGAGCGTACGGGGTAGGGGACACTAATTCGGGAACAAAGCCGGTCATAGTTCCTAATCGGTAATCCTCGGAGCCTCCCGCCAGTTACCAACATCCAATCAGTGCCGTATAATTTGAGTAGCTTCCCGCCATAAATGCAGATTCGTCGCGGGCTGAAGCCCACTCGGAATGACAAGGAAATGGAAGATAACCGGAGGGTGGGATTTTCGGTCCGTGCACAGACGTTTTTGCAGGCGTATAGCAGACTTGTTAAGGAGCGAAAAGCAGGTTCCTCACTGCTAAAGCGGTTCGGAATGACAGCATTTGAGGGATGGACGGCTGTGGAGTGGATAAACGATTTTTCCGTAGGCGGGCAGAGTTCTTGCAGACAGATGAAAAGCTTGCAGACGGAAAGGAAGGATTCGCTAGTTAATGGCTACAACTGATGTGGGGCTGCACGATGCCGCCGGACGGGCGGCGCGGGTGCCGGTTGTGAACAACATGAGCATCCAGGTCGCGACCGTGAACGGCAGTGGCTCGCAGAGTTCTAATACCGTACTTCTTCGCAGCATTTTTCAGATGGGCGTGCCGGTTTCAGGCAAGAACCTCTTCCCTTCGAATATCGCCGGGTTGCCGACCTGGTACACGATTCGCGCAAATAAAGACGGCTACGTCGCCCGCAAGAAAGAAATTGACTTTCTGATCGCGATGAACGTGGAGACCGCGCGCGATGATGTCATGTCGCTTGATCCCGGCGCGGCGGTGCTTTATGACGAGCCTCTGAAGTTGGGCTCGCTGCGAAATGATTTGACTTTTTATTCTGTGCCTTACGACAAGTTGGTGGCGACGGTTTGTCCGGAAGCCAAACTGCGCAAGCTGGTCAAGAACATGATCTATGTCGGCGTCGTTGCCAAATTACTCGACATAGAGATGGGCGAAATAGAAAAGGCTCTCCGGAAACAATTCGCGAAGAAAGTTAAGGCTGCAAATTTGAACTTTGCGGCTGCGCAGGCTGGGTTTGACTATGCGTCGTCCAGCCTAACGAAGGCTGACCCGTTTCGCATCGAGCGGATGAACAAAAACGTTGGCAAGATCATTATGGATGGCAACTCGGCTTCGGCCCTGGGCTGCGTTTTTGCGGGATGCACGGTGCTGAGCTGGTATCCGATTACGCCGTCGTCGTCGCTCGCCGAGAGCATGATTGAGTACCTGAAGCGCTTCCGCATCGGCCCGGATGGAAAAGCGACGTTTGCGGTTGTGCAAGCGGAAGACGAATTGGCTGCAATCGGGATGGTCATCGGCGCGGGATGGGCTGGCGCCAGGGCTATGACGACAACCTCCGGCCCTGGTATTTCGCTGATGTCGGAATTTGCGGGACTTTCCTATTACGCAGAGATTCCGGCAGTGGTGTGGGACATTCAACGCGTGGGTCCATCGACTGGTTTGCCAACGCGCACTTCACAGGCGGACATTCTTTCTACCGCATTCCTGTCGCATGGTGATACGAAGCACATCATGCTCTTCCCTTCCTCGCCGCACGAGTGTTTCGAAATGGCGATGGATGCGTTCAATCTGGCGGAGAAAATTCAAACCATAGTTTTTGTCATGTCCGATCTCGACTTAGGCATGAATAACTGGATTTCCGATCCGTTTCCGTATCCGGAAAAGCCGATTGAGCGTGGAAAGGTTTTGACCAAAGAGGATCTCGACAAGTTCGGTAGCTTTAGCCGCTACAAAGACGTTGACGGTGACGCCATTGGTTATCGCACTTTGCCGGGAACGCAGCATCGGGCGGCGGCGTATTTCACGCGCGGTAGCGGTCACAACGCCGAAGCGCAATACAGCGAGCGTGCGGAAGATTATGAAGGCAACATGGAGCGCCTGCGGCGCAAGTTCGACCACGCGCGCTCGTTAGTGCCAGCACCGGTAATAGAGACTGTGCTGGACGCGGAAATTGGCATCATCGGTTTCGGTAGCACGCATTGGGCGCTGACGGAATCGCGCGACCAGCTCCGCGATGAACATAAACTGACGACGGACTACTTGCGCATTCGGGCGTATCCATTTGCGAATGAAATTTCGGAGTTCGTGCGGAGCCACAAACGCGTTTACGTTGTCGAGCAGAATCGAGACGCACAGATGTTGGCGCTCTTAAGGCTGGATCTCGACGGCGAGTTGGTTCCGAAGTTGCGCAGCGTGGCCCGGCTGGATGGGTTGCCGCTGGATGCGCGCTCTGTCACCGACGAAATCGCGGCGATGGAGGGTAAATAATGGCGACCACGCCTAGCACACCGAAGACCAACCGCCTGGGTCTGGCGGTGCTTGACTATCGCGGAAGTAAGACTACGCTGTGCGCCGGATGCGGACACAACGCGATTTCAGAGCGAATCATTGATGCGATGTTCGAAATGGGTGTCCAGCCGGAGCGGGTGGCGAAACTCAGCGGCATCGGATGTTCATCAAAGAGCCCTGCATACTTCATGTCACGTGCGCACAGCTTCAACTCGGTGCACGGGCGCATGCCGTCGGTTGCGACCGGCGCAGTGCTGGCAAATCGTTCCTTGATGGCGCTGGGCGTGAGTGGTGACGGTGATACCGCTTCAATTGGTATCGGCCAATTCATTCATTTGATGAGGCGTAATCTGCCGATCATCTACATCATCGAGGACAATGGCGTCTATGGGCTGACGAAAGGCCAGTTCTCTGCCACGGCTGATCTCGGTTCGACGCTGAAGTCTGGTATTGCGAATGAATTGCCACCCATTGACACCTGCGAGCTGGCGATCTCCCTGGGAGCGACCTTCGTCGGACGGTCATTTTCGGGAGACAAGAAGCAATTACACAGCATGCTGAAAGCGGCGATTGCCCACAAAGGCACCGTGTTGCTGGACGTGATTTCGCCTTGCGTAACGTTCAACGACCATGAAGGCTCGACCAAATCTTATAAGTACGCGATAGACCATGAGGAGCCGCTCCAGGAAATCAATTTCATTCCGGCATTCGAAAATATCTCGGTGGAATACGATGCCGGCACGACGGTTGAAGTCACCATGCACGATGGTTCGCGTCTGCGACTGCGGAAGCTGGAAGAAGACTACGATCCCACCAACAAGATTCAAGCCATCACTCGGCTTAACGAAGCTAAAGAAAAAGACGAGATGCTGACGGGCGTTCTCTACGTCAATACTCAGGCGCCGACGTTTCTCGACATGCTGAATACCGCTGACGAACCACTGGCGACGTTGCCTGCTTCTGTCGTGCGCCCCGGCCGTGAGGTACTGGAGCAGGTGATGGAAGAGCTGCGGTAGATCCCAATCTACCGGACTGGCAGCCTTTGTACGTCGGTTCTTCTTTCGCCCCTCTGGGGCTAGATCACATTCCATCTTCCCCTAGGGCTTGCGCCCTGGGCTGCATTCTTACGCCGCATCGCGGCTAACGGTACGACTTTGATACTCTTCTTGGTTCCCCTACGTGCGCAAAATCCTCTTCATCATTGTTCTGCTGCCGATCCTGGCAGGGCTTGGCTGGTGGTACTTCCACCTTCGTGAGCTTTCGAGTCTCGATCCGGCTTACCGCGAATATGCGTACATAACCAACGGCAAAAGCAACACCGTCTCGGTGATTGATTTGCGGACATTTCAGTTGGCGACCACGCTTAGAGTGGGCGCCGGCCCAACCGGCATTGCAGCGAACAGCAAGAAGAACGAAATCTACGTGGTGAACACTGCCTCGAACAATCTGAGCGTAATTGATGCCGAGCGAAACGCTGTGGTGGCGACCATTGGAGTACATGGGGCGCCCTACTTTGTTGATGTCTCCTCAGATGGCAAACGGGCTTATGTGGCGAATTCCGCCTCGGCGAACGTTTCCGTCATTGATCTAGACCAGCGCAAGGTTGTAGCGGCAGTGCGTGTGGAGAATTCTCCGGGACTGGCCCGGGTTTCGCCGGACGGAAATATGGTTGTGGTCAGCAATCGCGGAAACGACTCAGTTTCTCTGATTGATGCGCGGACTCTTTCTGTTCGCGACACTGTTCCTATTTGTCATCAACCCGAAGACATAGCGATCCTGCCGGACAGCAGCAAGGCATTTGTTGCGTGTTCGGGATCGGCGCAGGTGGCTTCGATCAATCTTAAGAATGACAAGTTGATTGCCTTGCTTGACGTAGGCAAAACCCCGGCAAACCTGGCGCTGAAACCGGATGGCGGCGAGTTGATGGTGTGCAACTTTGATTCGGACACGATTTCGATCATCGAGACAACCACCGATGAAGTAAGCGGAAGTTATTTGATTGGGACGCATCCTTCACGAGGAGTGGTTTCGACCGACAATTCAAGGCTTTACGTGAGCAATTTTGGGTCGAATTCGGTCGCGGTTTATGACATTGATATCGGGAAGGTGATTGCGTCGCTACCGGTGGGTGCACAACCAGATGGATTAGCGTTTTCGCAGAGCCAGAATTATTTGCTGGTGCTCGATTCGCAATCTGGAGACGTGACGGTGATTCAGAAGCGCAAGCCGCGCAAGCTAGAACCGGGAGAGTATGGACTGCTCACTATGATTCCGGCCGGGGTGCAGCCGAACAACATAGTTGTAAAATCGTTCCTCTCAACGAAACCAGCTCGCTGACGATCCCCCAATGTAGGCGCATTATGGTGCGAAGGGCCACTGCGACCAATTGTTAGACGGCGGCGGCACCGCCGCCATGCTGCCCCGGCGATGACCGCCCCTTGCTCATCCTTTACGGTGCCAGCGATTCGCCCGGTGGTTTGCGTCTGCGCAAAAGCATGAGCGTCCGCCAGTAAGATGACAGTGACGACAATAGCGACATGCGCGCTTCTGCCGGACAAATGAATATCATCCTGCGTAGCGAACTATGACCCGGTCCCGCTAGTGGGCGAGCTTTTCCAGCGTCGTTGCCGGCAACCCCACGCGCTGCACCAGATTTGCAAACCGCGGATCGGAGCGCAGAGGATCCCACATCGGATTGGCCAAGTCGTTCATGTTATCTCTAGCTTTGTAGGCTTTTTCTAACCATGCGAACGCCTGGTCTTTATCACCGATAAATCCATAGATAGAGGCAATGTACCAATCGGGAATGTAACTCTTTCGGGAGTACTCCTGTAGCCGGGCTGCATACATCTTTAACGCCTTCTCGTATCCCGTGGAGTTGTAAGTGCGGCCGAGCGCTGCCGCCAACTCTCGATATTCCAGGACTGAATCCATCGCCTGCAGTTCGGAAATCGCTTCCCGATGCCGTCCCGTCAAGGCATAGATATTCGATAGCATCCAGTGAGGAAAAAAATCACTTGGCGTCGTCTGCGCCTGGCTGTGATATAGCTCAATAGCATGATCGAACTGACGCGTATAGTAATAAGCATCGATCATGCGGTCGTTACGGGGATCCAATTCCTGCCCTAACTCGTCCTCCTTGACCCCTTCTTGTACTCGCCCCAATTCAAACAGGAAGCTACTGTAATTATCGTGGGCATTGATGTTGCTAGGCGCAAGCTGGATGGCACGTTGAAACTCTTTTTCTGCGCCTTTCCAATCCCAATCAACCATTAGAATGTTGGCCATCGCGCGGTGTGCCTCTGCAAAGGTGTCATCCAGCCGTAAGGCTGTGAGGACCATCGGCCTGGCCCGTGGTGCCCAATCTTTGGGAGGAAGAGGACTCCTATCCCAAGCCTCCCACACGCCAACATAAGGAGGAGCATAGTTAGGATCTAACTTGATCGCCAGCTGGAAAGAGCCAATGGTCCTTTCTATCTCTTCCTCGCTGAATTTCTGCTTGTCTCTCTTATATTTCGCATCTTGGGCTTGCTGCAAGTGATAGAGCCCCTGCAGATAGGCTTCGTGTGCCTTTAAGTTGACTGGCCGGAACGAGCCTATTTGGGCCTTCTCGCCGGGCGTCATTTGCACTCGGATCGCATCCGCAATAGTGGTGGCCAGCGTGCTTTGCAGCGCCAGCACGTCTTGCAGATCCCGCTCGTAGCTCTGCGCCCAAATATTCTTGTCTTGGGGTGCGTAGATTAATTGCGCCGTAATGCGGACGCGCTCCCCCGCGCGCAAGACCGAGCCCTCGATGATCCCCTCCACACCCAGTTCGCGAGCGATCTCCGGCAGCGATTTATTGCTGCTTTTGTAGCGCATAACCGAGGTGCGGGAGATCACTCGCAGAGGAGAGCTGTGTAATCAGCTCTTCGGTCATCCCGTCTGCGAAGTAATCCTGGGATGGATCACCGGAGAGATTCTGAAGTGGCAGGACAGCCAAGGAATGGATCAGCGGCGGGCCACTCGCAGTGACTAGTCGCGCTCTGATGCCAACATTGAAGGCCAGCAGAAACCCACCTACCAACACAGCAATGCCAAGTGCAAGGAGGCCTACCCTCCATTGTCGGTTTATGGGTCGTACTTGGGGCAATTCCTCTTCGATCGCCTGCGCCGTCGCGAGGTGCGCGGGCGTCTTTCCGTTAGCCGGCTTGACGTCGACCACCAGCCGGTATCCCCTCTTAGGAATGGTCTCAATGAGCCGCGACTCGTGGGCGTCGTCACCGAATACGTGGCGTAGTTCGGAGACTGAGCGCTTGAGGACATCGTCGCAGACGAACGTGTCGGGCCATACAGCCTGAAGAAGTTTTTCTTTGGGGACGACCTCACCCGTGTGCTCGGCCAGGCACACCAAAACCTCCATTATCTTCGGTTCAACGCGATTGGAGGTACCGTTCTGGGAGATGGTGTTCAGGCTGGGCTGGACCAGCCAGGGCCCCACTCGGAAGTCGCCGTTCACGACCCCCTCCTCAACTAAACCTGGGTGGAAGAATTATATACGGGACGCTGATGAATCGCCCATCAGGTTTTGAATGGCACCCTAGCCCAAACTTCACTGGAACCTCACTCTTCCCTCATGACTTCCGCCGCGAGCAGCAGGTAGAAATCAAGCCCAGAAAGGCACACCCAGCAACGCCCCTAGGAGAAAATCATGAAACTTGCAAAAGCTTTCGCTGCCAGCAGCCTCTTCCTGCTTCTTGCCGCATCAGGCCTCCATGCGGCCTGCTCCACAGCCTCAGTAGCAGGAAGGTTCGGATTTACAACCACCGGATCCATACCGGCAGTAGGCCCAGTCGCGGCAACCGGTATTTTCGCCCAGGACGCATCGGGCAACATCACTGGCGCTCAGACTCGCAGTTTAAACGGCAGTGTTGCGGACGAGACCTTTACCGGAACCGCAACCGTGAACTCTGACTGTACAGGTACAGACACCGTTCAGGTTTTCCAGGACGGAAGCTTGGTCCGCACGACGACTCTGCACGTGGTCTATGACGACAATGGACGAGAAGCCCGTGCGATTTTCACTTCGCTTGTGCTGCCCAATGGTGTCAGCCTCGCGAGCATCATCACTATCGAGGCGAGAAAACTATTTTCGAGGGAAGCAGATTGAAGCAGATGAGCGTGAATTTGCTGCGTCACGCGGCAGAAGGGCCACCTTGAAAGACATTGTCGTCTCCAGGGTGGGACGTCTGCCGATTCATTCAGCAATGAACACCTTTCGCAAAAGGAGTTAAGCATGCTTACAAACGGAAGGCTCTACGCCGCAATCCTGCTGGTTCTGTTTCCGCTTGGGTGTTTGGCAAGCGCGACTGTCGGGTTCAGCAGGCCCAAGACTATTCAGTGGGAACAGCTCCAGCCGCCGCCATTGGAAACTTCAACGGTGATGGCACGATAGATCTAGCCATTACGGCTTTTTGACACCTACTCTGTTCGGGCGAACTATGTTGTTTGTGATTGGAATTGGGGTCGCGTCACACTCGTCATCCCAGGTTCGGCCAGTCAGCGAAGAGGAGACAATCCATGACACACAAACGTCCATCTACCACACTGCTGCTGCTGGCTCTCTTTCTGGGCCCATCCGCTGTCGCCAGCACCACCTGGTATGTGAATGGAGTGAGCGGGAGTAACAGCAACACCTGCACATCTCCCACCACAGCCTGCAAGACCATCAAGCGTGCCATCTCGCTTGCTGCGGCTGGCGATTCCATCCTGGTCGCCGCTGCGACCTATAAGGAGAATCTCAGCATCGGCTTTAGCCTGAGGGTGATCGGCTCCGGTGCCAGTACAACAATCATTGATGGCGGACAGACTGGCACGGTGGTCGCAATTTCCAGTAGCAGCGCCCTGGTTACTCTTTCAAAATTAACGATCCGCGATGGCTTCATAGCCTCCGGCGGGGGTACCACCAACAGCTCCGGCGGGGGTATCTCCAACAGGGGAACCCTGACGATCAACAACAGCACCATCACCGGCAACGGGGCACATGGGGGAAACTCTGTGGGCTTCGGCGGCGGCATCGCTAATTGGGGCAGAGTAACGGTCAACAACAGCACCCTCACCGGCAACTTTGCGAACGGGATTTTTGGTGCTGGGATCGGCGGCGGCATCGCCAATGCGGGCACGGCGACGGTCAACAACAGCACCCTCAGTGGGAACAGCGCTGTTGGGGCCGGCGGCGGCATCCTGAACCGCGGGAGCGGGAATCTGAAGATCAACAACAGTACTATCAGCGGGAACAAAGCACCGGGCGGCGGCGGCATCGCCAATCTGGGCACGGCGACGGTCCAGAACAGTATCGTCGCGAACAATTCGGGGGGAAACTGTTTAGACAGTGTTACCTCGAAAGGGTACAACCTTAGCAGCGATGGCTCCTGCAATTTCAACGGCCCTGGTGATGTAAACAACACCAACCCCATGCTGGGGCCACTGCAGTACAACGGTGGACCGACCAAGACCATGGCTCTGCCCTCTGGAAGCCCGGCGATTGATGCCGGCAACCCGAGTGGCTGTACTGACGGCCATGGTCATCTGCTGAAGGCCGATCAACGCGGTAAGCCACGCCCCGACGCGGAGGACACTGGCGGCTGCGACATGGGAGCATTTGAACGTCAGAGCGATTAGCTGGAACGACGATACCTTCAGGGAATGGTTTGCGTAACTTTCCGGAAGTAGCAGCGAAGACGTAAAAATGCAACTTGGTGATCCCGCCTCTGGTGATCACGGAACCATGATTATCCTGCTCGGAAGGAGAGCGAAGGGAAAGCAGGTGAGCCGCTCGGCGAGGACGCCTCAAAACTGCGAATTCAGAGGCCAAGCGTGCACTTGGTGCTGTTGGAGACTTCAACGGTGATCGAAAGCTGGATCTCGCCTTTATTATCAAGCTGCTTGCGCGTCCCCATCGCCATGCGCCGATTCTACGGACAAAGTCTGTGGACACCGCAAAAGTTTTTGCTTACGAATCTGGACTTTCACCACGGTCTGCTAAATTAACGAAGACGGGGTGCCGGATGTCGTGGGATTTAGCTATCCGGTTACACACGCGTTGCATATATTTCTGGGCCTTGGAGACGGCACCTTCCACCAGCCCCAAACGATCGTTTTCAGTTCATTTGGCCTAGGTGGAACCGCCATCGGCGACTTCAACGGCGACGGCTTGGCTGACCTTGCAGTCACCATGTACCCGCAAAATGTCGTCAGCATATTTCTGAACACGACGATGACTTTGCACTCTCTCTGTCCGCGCTCGCGCTACCCACCGTGAGCCCCGGACAATCCGACACGTCCACTGTGACAACCACCGCGGGGAACGGCTTCACGGGCTCGGTCTCCTTTTCCTGCTCGGTGCAGCCAAGGTCCGCGCTGGCGCCGCAATGCTCCATCAACCCAACATCAGTGAACCCCGGCACAACCGCCACGCTCACGATTACGACCACTGGACCAAGGTCCGCGCTGGCTGTTCCATCCAGACGTTATGGCCTGCTCTACGCCGTTTGGCTGCCAGTTTGCGGGCTTACATGGTAGGAGTCGGTTTCGGCTCGCCGCA
Source organism: Acidobacteriota bacterium (assembly GCA_003224755.1). GTDB lineage: Bacteria > Acidobacteriota > Terriglobia > Terriglobales > Acidobacteriaceae > Gp1-AA145. Next base: position 10,418 of record QHZR01000113.1, on the reverse strand, counting down.
GGCGAAGAAGAGAAAATTGCTGGGCCTCGTGCTGTACAGCGTGATGTTCACCGGCCTGATCTTCCAGGCTGCTTGCGGAGGTGGAGGCAGCAGCCGCAGCGGCGGTGGTGGCGGAGGCACTCCGGCTAGCAATTACGCGATCACGGTCACGGGCACGTCGGGATCGACACAGCACTCTACGACTACGACGCTCACGGTAACCAACAGCGCTGCGTTGGATCGGAAGGCGACCCACTCGCGAGCGATTCAATAAACATCAGCGCAGAAAAGCGTACCGGCTCGTTTTGAGCTGCGGATAGTCTCTTGCTTTGTGAGTGCACGAATCTCTAGCCGGGGTATGCAGCATCGCACTTCTTGGCCCGGCATCTCGTCTGGCGACGGCCTTGCTCGGAAAGTAGTACCAGCGTGGAGGTGCGGTGTTATGGCTACGGCACTGGTTCCTGACTGTCTGTGGCACGTGATTGAGCCTCTCCTGCCATTACCAAAGCCCAAGCCGCAAGGCGGACCGCCGCGTGTACCCGATCGAGCCTGCCTCAAGGGCATTCTGTTTGTCCTTCGTAGTGGAATGCCTTGGGAAATGTTGCCCAAGGAGTTGGGCTGTGGTTCGGGCATGACCTGTTGGCGGCGCCTGCGAGATTGGCAGGAGTCTGGCATCTGGCAACTGATTCACTTTGCATTGTTGGACTGGCTTTGTCGCTTCAATCAGATCGACTGGTCCCGAGCCGTAGTGCATAGCTGTTCTATCCGAGCGGTTTTTGGGGGCAGCAGACAGGCCCGAATCCCACCGATCGGGCAAAGCTCGGCAGCAAGCGCCATCTGATTTGCGATGGGCACGGAGTTCCCTTGGGTATTCAGCTCACCGGCGCCAATCATAACGACTCGCAGCAAGCACTTGCGCTCGTTGATGCTATTCCAGTCTTACAGGGACAGCGAGGACGTCCGCGCCATCGTCCTAGTTGCGTCGTGGGCGATCGTGGTTATGATGCGGAGTCTATACGGCCGGGATTACGAACTCGCGGGATCAGGCCTTGGATCGCCAAGCGAAACACCGAGCATGGCAGTGGACTAGGCCGATGGCGGTGGGTGATAGAACGAACCTTCGCCTGGCTCAATCAGTTTCGTCGCCTGCAATTCGGCGGCCTTGCGGCCGCCGATCTAACCGATGTGAAAATGATTCACTGGCAGGCCGCCGTAAAACCATGAGGACCGACGCTACCTGGAACCGATGTATCCCCGGTGATGATCCCACCGGCGGAGATGTTTCGTACCGTGACTTGCTGTCCATTCGGGCCCACGATGTCCTTGAAGACGCCGTTACTGTAGAGAAAGGCGTTCCCGTAATGATCTCCGACAATTACGCTGTTGTTGCTGATGCCAGTGAGCTCTGTATTGCTGTTCACCATCTTCCTGTAGTTCAGCGGAGCAAAGGCGCCATTCCGATAGATGAATCCGTGATCAATTCCGCAGCAATCCCCCGGATTCATGTATATGCCGACAACGACGCCGTTATCATTGAAGGCAGTCGGAAGGGTCTGGACTGCGCCGGGAAAGTTAGGCATCGGAAGAAAAGACCCGTCGCTGCGACGCTTAAAGATGTGCTGTCCACTGGCATCAGTGTAAGTACCGAGGAGAGTGTTGAGGTTGTTTATCCCTACCACTGTAGTGCTGTGGTGCGTTGCCTTGGGATGGACGATCAAGGTTGTGGTCGATCCGTGCAAGTAAGCGGCATGCAGGATTCCTAATGTATCCACGTAGCCGCCTACCGTATTCCCGAGAATGTTTCGGTCGTTGAACCAGCTGTACTTCGCATTCGACGGTCGCCAATAGGTGATGTTGCCGTTAGAGAAATGGACGAACCCCTTGAAATTAGGTTTGTTGAAGGTGTAAAAGGCGGTGCCTACCACCGTGTGATTGTCATTTACTCCCTCGGACTCTTCGCTAGGATTGCTTAAATTGGAAGGGTTGAGAACAAAGGTTTTCCAGTTGGTGCACGTAGCTTTCTGCGCTTGGATCTGAATGGCTGCGAGCAGATACACGATGAAACATCCGACTACAACACGAGACTGCATAGACTTGTCATCTCCTGGGGCCGGGCCAGAACTGCGGCCTAGATTTCGCGAACTCAGATGTTAGTAGAAGCGGCCCTGGTTGCTGGTTCTAAGGTGGCCTTAAGGGAAGTTCGTATGCAGATCAGTGTTTAGCATGTTTTATAGGATCAAAGATGTTATCGGGTCGGACGTTAATAGACGACTACTGAGATATGGCATCCGCGAACATAGGAACAAGGTTATGGATGAGGCTATTGCCGTTGGTACACGCAGCTTACCCTTCCCGACAATGACTGTGAGCAACGCCAGCATCGACGCAAGCGTCCCAGTGCCAATGCAGAACATCTCCACAGGATGATAGAACGGATATCCACCAGTGACTACCGCGTGAACAGTCATGAAAATGTCTAACCCCGTGGATAATGTCGCCAAACCAAACCCCACCGCGATAATGATTCTTCGCCACTTCGCGATAGCTGAATCAGCATGGGCCTTGTGCCACCCAAGCCAACTCCACCCAACGTAACCCCCAAGAACATAACTCAAGAATGTAGATTGGAATTAATCGTGTGGGGAGCATTGGCTATTACACCTTATGCGTTTGCGCCGCAGCACTTCTTATATTTCTTGCCCGATCCGCAAGGGCAGGGATCGTTGCGTCCGACTTTAGCGGCTCCGCGGACAACTTGCTGCACCGGCTGACGATCGCCTGCGCCAGCCATGCGGGCTTGCTCCAATTCACGGCGCTTGCGGCGCTGGAAGGCTTCTTCGAGATCGTCCATCGAAGTGGCGACTGACTGCGGTGGACGGCGACCATTTCCATCGGTGCCTCCGCCGGAGCGAATCACGGGAACCCCTGCCGGGCCGCCCTGTTCCTGGTCTTGTGGGCCTCCGCCAGCGGGACCAATGGGGCCTTCATCGCCCCGCCGGATAATCTGCATAAGATAGAGATAGCGGGTGGTGTCTTCCTGGAAGCGCCGCATCATATCCTCAAACATGTCGAACGACTCGCGCTTGTATTCGACCAACGGATCCTTCTGCCCGTAGCTGCGTAGACCGATTCCCTCTTTGAGGTGGTCCATATTCAGCAGATGGTCTTTCCACTGCTGATCGAGAACGCTCAGCATGATCATGCGCTCGTGATAGCGCATGGCCTCGGGGCCGATAAGCTTTTCTTTGCCGTCGTAACGAGATTTCAGTTTCTCGAATACAGCATCGCCGAGTTCCTGCCGGTTAAGAGTCTCAGGCTTGATGCCCTCAGCGAGAATGTCAACGCCGAAGCGTGTGAAGATCGCGTCTTTGAGGCCCTTGATATCCCAGTCTGCGGGATGAGCCTTCACCGGCGCATTTTGATCGAGTAGGTCGCTCAGAATTCCGGCGACATAATCTTCAAGGATCAAATCTCTCTGATCGACGCCTTCGAGTAGCTGGCGGCGCAGGCCGTAGACGGCCTCGCGTTGCTTGTTCATCACGTCGTCGTATTCGAGCAGATGTTTGCGGGCCTCAAAGTGCTGGGCCTCGACTGCCTCTTGTGCTTTTTCAATGCGACGGCTGATAAGCTTCGACTCGATCGGAACGCCTTCTTCCATGCCCAAGCGCTGGAGCAGAGTCGAGACCCACTCTTTGGCGAAGATACGCATCAGGTCATCTTCGAGCGAGAGATAAAAACGCGAAGCTCCGGGATCGCCCTGGCGGCCGGCGCGTCCGCGCAGCTGGTTGTCAATGCGACGGGCCTCGTGGCGCTCGGTGCCGAGAATGAACAGGCCGCCCGCAGCGGTGACTTCGTCGTGCTCCGTGTCAGTTTGCGCTTTGTAGCGGGACAGAGCTTCGTTCCACTGATCGGTCGGCACGACGTATTCACTGCCGGCGTAGTACCAGACGGTGCTCTTCGAATCGTCCACGGCAACCTGGAGTTTGCCCTGTGCCACGCGAAGCGGCTGGGCAATTCCCTTCTTTACGCACTCCTGCTTGGCCATGAACTCGGGATTGCCACCGAGGAGAATGTCGGTGCCGCGACCCGCCATGTTGGTGGCAATCGTGACCATGCCTTTGCGCCCGGCCTGGGCGACGATTTCGGCTTCCTTCTCGTGATATTTGGCGTTGAGAACAACGTGCTTGATTCCCTTTTTCTTTAGCAGGTCGGAAAGGCGCTCGGATTTCTCGATTGAAGTTGTGCCGACGAGTACCGGCTGGCCAGTGTCGTTGAGCTTCTGAATTTCATCGGCTGACGCGAAATACTTTTCCTTTTCCGTGCGGTAGACAAGATCGGAGTTCTCGACGCGCAAGAGCTGCTTGTTTGTGGGAATAACGATGACATCGAGGTTGTAAATCTTGCCGAATTCGGCCGCTTCGGTTTCCGCAGTACCGGTCATTCCGGCAAGTTTTTTGTACATGCGGAAATAATTCTGGAAGGTAATGGTAGCGAGCGTCTGGTTCTCGCGCTCGATCTTTACGCCTTCCTTTGCTTCAACCGCCTGGTGCAGGCCATCGGACCAGCGGCGGCCGGGCATGAGGCGACCGGTAAATTCGTCAACGATGATAACTTCGCCGTCTTTGACCACGTACTCTACGTCACGGTGATACAGCGCATGCGCCTTAATTGCGGTCTCGACGTGGTGCTTCAGCGCCCAGTTTTCTGGATCGGCAATGTTGCCGATCCCAAGCAGGCCCTCGACTTTTTCCCATCCTTCGTCGGTGACGGTGATGTTGCGATGCTTCTCATCTACGACGAAATCGCCGGTATATGTGGCAGGCTCGCCAGGAGCGCCAGGAGTCTCCACGCCCTTTTCAAGCTTCGGAATAATCCGGTTCACGCGTGCGTACTTGTCGGTGGACTCTTCGCTGGCGCCGGAAATGATCAGCGGCGTGCGGGCCTCGTCGATCAAGATTGAGTCCACTTCGTCCACGATGGCAAAGTTGTGCGGCCGCTGCACGCAATCCTTGACGTCGAACTTCATGTTGTCGCGCAGGTAGTCGAAACCGAACTCGTTATTGGTGCCGTAGGTCACGTCGGCGGCATAGGCATCGCGACGCTCCTGGTCATCGAGATCGTGAACAATTACGCCGACGGAGAGCCCGAGCAAGCGGTAAAGCTGGCCCATCCATTCCGAATCGCGCTTGGCGAGATAGTCGTTGACGGTGACGACGTGCACGCCGCGTCCGCTGAGCGCGTTGAGATAGACCGGGAGAGTTGCAACCAGCGTCTTCCCTTCGCCGGTCTTCATTTCAGAAATCGTGCCCTTGTGCAGGACCATGCCTCCGATTAACTGAACGTCAAAATGGCGCATGTTCAGCACGCGGCGACCGGCCTCACGCACGACGGCGAAAGCCTCTTCGAGTATCTCGTCGAGGACTTCGTTCGTGGCAATCAGGCGTTCTTTGTCCAGTTCCTTCAGACGCTGGGGGTCGGCCTCGGGCTCGTCTGCAAACCGGCTTAGGCGGTCGGCAATGCGTTTGCGGAATTCGTCGGTTTTGGCGCGCAGATGTTCGTCTGAGAGCTTCTGCATCTCGGGTTCAAGCGCATTAACCGCCGCCACACGCGGCAGCAAGCGCTTAACTTCGCGCTCGTTCTTGGTCCCAAAGACCTTGCCTAATAGGGTATTGATCAACTCTGGAGTTCCTTCGGAGGCGGACACCCGCTGCTTAGAAGCCTAGCATATTAGATGCGAGCCGGATGTTGGCTGACTCGGCGATAGCACCGCATTAGAAACTCGCCTGGCGTATCGGCCCGTATGATAAATGCGCGCGAGGCGCCCGCACCACACAGGCTGTTTTCGTGTATATTCCCGCACGGATGCCAACTTTTTACGATCGCTTTGTCGAATGCGCTGAGCGCTGGCCGCAGAATGCTGCGGTCGAGGTCCAGAAGCCGGACGGCGTTGAGAGCTACACCTATGCCGAACTGCGCGGACTGGCGGAGTCCATTGGCAGTTGGCTGGTGCGCAATGCCATGCCGCCAGGCGAGCGAATCGCCATTCTTGCCGATAATCATCCGCGATGGGTCGCCGCGTATTTGGGAATCATTGCTGCGGGCGGGGCGGCGGTACCGCTGGACACTGCATATCATGCGGACCAGGTTGCGAAGCTGCTGAAAGATAGCGGCGCTTCGCTGCTGGTTTGTGACGCGAAACATTTGGAGATAGCGCAGGAGGCGGTATCGGGAACCGAGGTTGGTATTGTACTGACTGAATCGGAGGGGCGGGCCTGGAGGGCCGCCCCTACACAATCTGCCACCGACGGACAGCCGAGGGCGGCTGTCCCCACGCAAGCTGACAAGCAGCCGGCGGCAGGTATCCCCACACAAGCTGAGCGCGAAAGCGTGCCCGTTGGCTCACCGGCAATAACGGATTTTGACAGTATCTTCGCGGGGCAGAATGGAGCGTTTACTCCGGTGCCGCGCGGATCCGATGACCTCGCTTCCCTTCTCTACACTTCTGGAACCACCGCCGATCCCAAGGGCGTAATGCTCACACATGCCAATTTGCTGGGCGAGGCTGGAGGTGTGTTTGCGTGGGCGCACATTGGGCCGGAGGATGCGATTCTTGGTGTGCTTCCGCTGTTCCATGTGCTTTCGCAGATGGCGAATCTTTTGTTGCCGCTGGTCGCGGGGGCGCGTGCAGTCTTTCTTTCGACACTCAATACAACCGAGTTACTCAAGGCGCTGAGAGAACGACAGATCACTGCATTCGCGGTGGTGCCCCAGTTTTTTTATCTGATCCACGACAGAATCTTCAAAGAGGTGGCGCAAAAGAGGCGCTTGACGCGAGTTGCATTCGGTACGATGCGGCGGGTCACGGTGTTTTGCCGGAAGATTGGGCTCAATCCGGGTCGGTTGTTTTTCGGGAAAGTCCATGAGCTGTTTGGAAAAAAGATGCGACTGCTAGTCACCGGCGGTTCGCGCTTTGATCCGCAGGTCGGACGCGATTTCCGTTCGCTCGGCATTGACGTGCTGCAAGCATACGGACTGACGGAAACCTGCGGTGGGGCGTTCGTCAATTCGCCACGCCATAACGTTATTGGCTCAGTGGGCAAGGCGTTGAAGGGGGTTGAGGCAAAGATTGTTGATGCTCAAACTTCTGACGATGGCTCGCCTGCGAGCGGCGAGATCATTATGCGCGGACCGATCGTGATGAAAGGTTATTGGAACCGCCCTGACGCCACGGCGGAGGTGGTCAAAGACGGTTGGCTCTATACCGGCGACCTCGGGTACTTCGATGCTGACGGAAATCTGTTCATCAGCGGGCGCAAGAAAGAAGTCATCATTCTTTCCAATGGGAAGAATGTTTATCCGGAGGAGATCGAGGCGCACTATCTGCAGTCGCCGATCATCAAGGAAATTTGCGTGATGGGGATGGAAGGCGCAGCTGGAGGCGACAAGCTCTTCGCGGTAATCGTTCCGAATTTCGAAGCGCTGCGGCAACGGAAGGTCGTCAACACGAGAGAAGTGATTCGATATGACATCGAAGGCCTGTCGGCAAAGCTCGCTTCGACGAAGCGAATCAGCGGCTACGAAATCTGGCAGGACGATCTGCCGAGGACGACCACCCGCAAGATCAAGCGCTTTGAAATTCAAAAGCGAGTGCAGGCACGCAAGGGCGCGGACGCCGCGGGAGAACTGGCTGCAGTAAAGCCCCTGACTCATGAAGAGAAGTCGTGGCTAGAACGCGATGACGTGAAGCGGGCGCTGAAGATCATTCGCGACTACTCCACGAGCGCGCCGGAAAATATTCGCCCAGGCGACAATTTGGAATTAGATCTTGGTCTCGATTCCATGCGGCGCGTGGAACTCCTGGTTGCGGTCGAACAAGAGATCGGCGGCGATGTTCCGGAGTCGGAGCTCGCGAACGTTTATACCGTTCGCGAAATGGTGGATGCGGTGCGGGAGAGTGCGGCTATGGGTTCCAAGGCGGGCGAGGGCGCCCGCCCCGCACATACATTTGCTGGTTGGAGTGCTGTGCTGCGAGAGGACCCTACCGATCCGGCAGTTACGACGATTACAAACTCACGGCCAATAACCGACACTGTTATTTTTCTAGCGACTCGCCTCGCAGGGTTTATCTGGCGAGCGTTTTCGCGCATTGACGTCGAAGGGCTGGAAAACGTGCCGAGTAGCGGATCATTTCTCCTTTGCTCCAACCACCAGAGCTATCTTGATCCCGCATTCTTGCTGGTGATTCTTCCCTTCAAGACGCTGCGCAACCTGTTCGCAGTCGGCACCAGCGAGATTTTCGGCACCGGCATCATGCTGCGGATGGCAAAGCTGTTTCGTGTGATGGTGGTTGATCCCGACGCAAATCTCATTCCGGCGATGCGTGCCGGGGCGTACGGCTTGCGGCACGGCCTGGGTCTCGTTTTATATCCGGAGGGCGAGCGCAGTATTGACGGCACGCCACGCATTTTCAAGAAGGGTGCGGCAATCCTCTCGATTCACCTACAGGTGCCGATTGTCCCGATCGCAATTGAAGGCTTCTTTGAATCCTGGCCGCGCGGCAAGTCATTTCAGAAATTTGCGCCGCTGAAGATCAAGATCGGTAAGCCGATGATTCCGCCGCCTGAATCGAAAGCATCAGAAGAAGCCTATGCGAAGTTGACCACGGAATTGAAGGCCGGAGTCGAGCAGATGTGGAAGGGGTTGGACAGGGCAAGTGAACAGCGCAAATCCTAATTCCGGGCGACGGGCTCTTGTTCGCGTTCCTTCACCGTATCTGTTTTTACAGGCCAGCCGGGCAGACTTGTGTCACCCGTGATCAGGCGTGCACCGCGCTCATACGTTAGGTACGACCATGCCCACTGAATCATCACGATGAGCCGGTTGCGAAACCCAATCAGAAACATAATGTGAATGAACAGCCACGCCAACCAGGCAAAATATCCCGAGATGTGAATATTTCGGATCTGCGCTACCGCTGCAGCGCGCCCAATTGTTGCGAGGCTGCCTTTGTCGAAGTAATGAAAATTCTTGCGGGGAGATTGGTGTAGGTCACCCGCGATGGTTTTCCCAACGTAGCGGCCTTGCTGCATGGCCACTGGCGCCACGCCTGGCAGTAGATTGCCGCGTTCATCCTTCAAGCTCGCCAGGTCGCCAATTACGAAGACCTCAGGGTGTTCCGGCAGACTCAAATCGTTATTTACTAGAACTCGCCCGGCGCGATCCACAGGCACACCCAGTTTCTTTCCGAGAGGAGAGGCTGCCACTCCGGCAGCCCAAAGCACGACCGCCGCTGGCAATCGCTCTTCGCCAATCCACACCGTGCCCGGAGCAATTCGCGTTACCAGCGCCGAGGTACGCACCTCAACCCCGAGTTTTTCGAGTTGCCGCGCAGCGCTCTGTGAAAGATCCGGAGCGTACGCAGGCAAAACCCGTGGTCCACCTTCCAGCAGCACGATTCGGGTCCGCCTCGGATCAATGGAAACGAATTCATCTCGCAGGACCTGCCGCGCGATCTCCGCCAACGTGCCAGCCAATTCCACTCCGGTCGGCCCGGCGCCGACGATCACAAAATTCAGCTCTGTTTCCGGTTCTCCGGCGGCGGCATGCCGTTCTGCCAGTTCGAACGCGAGCAGCACGCGACGGCGGATTTCGAGCGCATCTTCGACAGTCTTGAGGCCGGGTGCCCATGGCTCCCATTCGTCATGGCCAAAATAGGAGTGGGTCGCACCGGCTGCAACCACAAGATAGTCATAGGGAACGTCAAGGTCAGGCAACTTCACTGCGCGCTTTTCGAGATCAAAGCCGATAACTTCGCCGAGCAGGACCTCGACGTTCTTGCGGCCACGCAAAATCCAGCGGATGGGCGCAGCGATTTCGCCGGGAGAAATGCCAGCTGTAGCGACTTGATACAGCAGAGGCTGAAATGTGTGATGGTTCTTGCGGTCAATCAGGATGACCCGTACTGGCAGTTTCGCCAGAGCTCGGGCTGCTTCAAGGCCGCCGAAGCCGGCGCCAATCACGAGGACACGTGGTTTGTCTTCGTTTCTATTCGTATTGCGCATATTCGCTCCGCTCGCGCGGTTGGAAACCACGTCCAGCGCCGCGCATCTGAACGTTATATAGATTCGCGCATGAGCAATAAGTTGGAAATTTTTGTGGCCGGCAAATCGCATGCGTTAACGGGGGCTTCTGCGGCTAAATCGCAGCATAGGTTTCGTGATCTGTTGGAAATCTGCGCGGTCTTCGGGCTTATCTTGGCGGCGGTTTGGACGCCGCCGGGGCGCTTGAACTCGTTCTTGGTCTACACGGCAAGCGCTTGCGTGCTAATATTCGTCGCACGCGGAAGATGGGATGCATCACAGATGGGATCGTCACGGCCAGGTTTCGGCACAGCGCAAATCATCTTGGTTGGTGCCCTACTTTGTGGAGTGGTCGCGGTG
>QHZR01000477.1 GCA_003224755.1 Acidobacteriota bacterium | reverse complement strand
AAGCTGGTTGCTGCTGGCGAGCCGATTTACTGCGTCCAGATCAGCGGGTTCCCCAGCAAAATGAACGGGGATGATTACACGTGTGCGTTCTGTCACACGACGACGCGCATCGGCAACGTCGATGTTGAATCCACCGGGCAAACTGTCACACAGCACGGGGCGGGCCCCGAAATAAGTGACCACCTCGGCGGTTGATGTGAAAGTGTACGTCGGCACCAGCACCTCATCTCCCTCACGCAAGCCGATGGCATCCAGGCCCAATTGCAGTGCCGCGGTTGCCGAGTTTACGGCTAGCGCGTGCTTTGCGCCCACATAGGCGGCGAAGTCCCGTTCAAAGGCCAGTGTGACAGGGCCGGTGGTCAGCCAGCCTGATGCGAGCACCGCTTCAATGGCGTCGCGTTCTTCGTCTCCAATCAACGGGCGGTGAAACGGAATGAACTGTCCGCTCATGGCTCTACAAGTCTCTAGCGAGAATCGCGGCGTGACGAGGGCATCTCAAGCGCTTCTTGCCAGCGCTTCTAGAACACGGAAGGTGGAGCGTTGCGCGTCAGGTGTTTCAGCAAACACGCGAGTCATCGCCTGATTGTTGAATTGCACCGCACTAAGATCGGTAAGATTGGTTGCCTTAATCCATTGATGCATCTCCGCAATGCCATCATCTACACTCTTCTCGCACCGAAATCCCAGCCGTGAATGGATTTTGTCAAACGAAACCCGATAGTTACGCTTGTCACCGTTGTCTACGTGATTGGTCTCTACGTGAGGAACAAAGTTTGCAACTTTCTCAGAGATTTCTCTAAGCTGATGATTCAGCTCGTAATCACCCACATTGAAGATTTCTCCGGAGACGACATCAGGAGGCGCTTCCAGACAGGCTATGAATGCTCTTCCGGCATCATCAACGTGCAGAAACGGCCGCCATTGAGTTCCGTTGAAGATTGTAATCTTACCTGCGATAGCCGCTTGGGCGGTCAGGAGATTGACTACCAGATCCAGTCTAGGCCGGGGTGATAAACCAAAGAGCGTCCCGAAGCGCAAGACGGTTGGATAGAAATCGGCCCCAGCACCCTCAACCAGCAGGTTTTCGGAATCTACTTTGGTCTGGGCGTAAGTGGAAATCGGTGCAACCTGCGAACACTCGTCCATGAGGAACTCCGAAGCTCCATATACACTGCAACTGGAAGCAAACAGGAAACGCCGGATGCCATAGCCCTTGGCAATGTCGATCAGCATACGTGTGGCGGCGCGATTAACTTCAACCGCCAGCTGCCGGTTCTCCTCGCAAGCGGGATCGCCCACGATCGCTGCGAGATCAATCACCGCGTCGCAGTCTTTCATAGCTTCGACTACAGGCTCGATCTGCCGGATATCACCTTTCATTGACTCAAAGGCAGGATGATGCTTGACGCTGTCTAGCGAAGCGCTTCCGTACATAAATGAATCGAAGACTCGCACCTTGTAGCCGCTACGCAGCAGTCGCGGAACGAGCATTGACCCCAGGTAGCCAGCTCCTCCAAGGACAAGAACCCGCTCTACTTTGTCGCTCGAACGGCTGCGAGACTCGATTCTATAGGCGGACAGCAATGAGTCTTTTGCGAACCGGGCGGCTGCGACGCTGAGCAGCATTACCGCCCATCCGATAGTGATCACAGCCCGAGAGAAGTTCCCTTGCAGAACGAGGCGATCCACGGCACCAAAAAGCACAGCCACCAGAGTGACTGCACGAGCGATCACCAGTAGCTTGTACCGGCTTACATAGCCTCGGGTTCGGGTGTAGAACCCATTCAGGTGAAACACCGCAATCGCGATGCACGACCAAAGCACCATGTACCCAACCACTGAGAGTCTGCCACCCATAATGGTTGGCAGGGCGCCGGCCACAAGTGCCCCTCGTCTGAAAAGTAACCAGATAAGTGCCGCCGCCAGTATCGAGCTGTTCACGAGTATCACGTCGGCGGCAATTCGGAGCGCTACGTCCGTCCGGAGCAACGTAGGTAGTAGTTGGTGTTTCTTCCGCTTCATTCTGGAGTTCAGACGGTTCAATAGCCGCAAGTTTCCAGGGTCGGAAACCTTGGAAGCACCCTGTCGATTATTGCTCTCAGGCGACATATCCCCCCCTACCAAGCAGTGATGAGTAGTTTCAGTGCTGATTGCCCTAGGAACATCTCACAATTGGCGGGATAGCCAGCCAGGCCGGTGATGCCACCATAACCTTAGCGGACTCGGCTCCTCGGATCCCGGTCCATTTCCTGTTTGGCCTCCGCATTCCCCTGAAGAAAAAACGGAGGCGGCGCATGGTTCGGCTGGCTTTTTTCCCTATTCACGGGCGTTCGATGACTAACCCGTAAAACTTTTTGGGCAGCTATTCCGCTGTATCGGTTGGCAGGATCTGCACAATATCAGCGTGATCGCTTCAGCGAACACGCGGTCAAGCTGTTCCCCGCAACGAATGGCGACGAATACTCCGTAGGACTCATACCATACTGCTGAATCTTATAAAGCAATGTCCGATAGCTCACTTTCAGCAGCTGCGCTGCTGCTTTGCGATTCCATCTGGTTTGCTCAAGCGCGGTTGCAATGGCATTTCTCTCAGTTTCCCCTTTTACACTCTGCAGGAGCAACTTGAGACCAGAGGTTGAACCGCCATGGTGAGAAGCTTCCGTGCCTGGAATACCATTGCCGGCTAACTGCCGCAGATCCTCTGCCACGGTGCCGTCCTGCTCCGGGGCGCCCGGCGCGGCGCCATCCTCTCCCATGAGCAAATGGCGCTTCACAAATTGCTCCAATTCGCGAAGGTTGCCCGGCCAATCATAACGCTGGCAGCCAGCCAACATAGCCGGCGAGAACATACGGGCCTGAAGCCCATACCGCCTTGCCAACTGCTTCATGAAGTGTCCCAGCAGCAGTGGAATTTCTTCTTTGCGCTCACGCAATGGGGGCAGGTGGACGGTAAACGCGCTCAGGCGATAATAGAGATCTTCCCGCAACTTGCCTTCCGATACGGGCGCCCATTTCGACTCTACTCTGGCCATCCGCCGTGATAAAAGACCCATCCTGTAAAACCATTAGCAGCTTGAGCTGCAAGCTCGCCGGCATTTCTGTAATTTCATCTAGTAGTAACGTCCCCCTCTTGCACAGTTCAAATTTGCTAGGCCGGTTCCAACCATTTCCAGGAACGGCACGACAGCCGAACAGTTCATTCTCCAGCACGTCGCCGGGCAAGGCGGCGCAGTTCAACTTAAAGAACCTGAACCCGGAGCGCACCGATAGCCGGTGAACCACGCGTGCCGCAAGCTCTTTCCCGGTGCCGTTCTCACCCACTATCAGCAACGGCTCGCTGATCTGAGCCAGTAGCTCCAGTTGGGCTCGCAGTTTGCGCATCGCAACGCCAGCGGCGACAAAGAATTGGTCATCAGCAATCTGTTCAATTTCTTCCCCGGAATCGCTATTCCCCTCGTGGCTCAACGACCGGCGGATGGCAGCTTCTAGCTGTT
>QHZR01000476.1 GCA_003224755.1 Acidobacteriota bacterium | reverse complement strand
ATGAAATAAGATGAAGCGCCGGATCCAGTGGATATAACTTTGCTCGGTGCGGATGCTAAAATGCTTTAGCCGAATTACGTCGCGAACCTGATCGAGGAGTTTGGGTTTGTTTCGGGTGAACTTATCGGATAGAGTCGGCGTCATGTCCGGCATTTTTCTGGTCCCTACGAGGGAAAGCAAGCGGATTAGGCCGGAAAAACCCGTAATTAAAGGCGGGATTTTCCCGTCGAATTCTCGTTAGGTCTTAAATGCGCGCGCTCAGCATAATCGTCGTTTGGCTGACAGCGTTGACCCTCGCCCTTACCGTGTACAGCTACGGCATGGTTCAGCATTATTGGTACGACAACGGTCAGGGGCGCGGCTACGATTTACTGGGCTGGCAGGGCGACAGCTTAGATGACGGGTATGGCTATCAGAAAGGCTATCACTTCCGCTATTCGACGTTCCGGTTCGAGAAGAACGCCGAGATCAGAACCATCGACATCATTGCGGTTTTCTCCTGCGCGTGCGCTGGTACGCTATTATTATTTCGACACAGGCCAATGCGCCGCCCAGAGGCCAAGAGCTAGTTGCGGTTACATCGTGTGCAGATATTCCTCACAGCGCTCGCCACTGTCCTCGGAGGCGCGCTCACGCTAGCGCTCGGTCAGATACTTGTGCGCGGCGCGCTTGAGCCAGCCCTCGATCTGAAGCGGCTTATCGGCACTATCGCGTCTGACCTCGATTTCTACGCCAACCGGTTTTCGCCCGGCACTCCGGACGAGCAGGCGTGGCGGGATCGATTCAGAAAGCATTCGTGTTCCCTCCGCGAGAAGCTTAACGTGATTGTGTGGTATCGGTTTTTCGAGCGCATGTTTCGGCTGCCGCCCGAGCGAGACGTTCTTGCTGCGGCAGCCCAGCTCATGGGACACTCGAATCGTGCTGCACCACCGATTATGGCAGCGGAGCTCGGTGGCCGAGAGACAGAAATCAAGCGGCTGCTACGAATAAAGACCTAACAAATCGCTCCAGCCGACGCCTAGACGGTTTGTTTCCTCCCTTTTTCATGATTAACATACTTTCAGAGCTTGCCAGCCACGCTCTCGCTAGCCGCGGCTGAGCTTGTTCTCATTAGGCCACTAGAACACACGCATACCTAGCAATCCAATGCCAGAATCAACACCAACTCCAATCATCACTGCCGTCGGTGGAGGTAGGACATGGAACGTCGTCGGCGACAAGATCATCTGCAAGGTGACTGACGATCATACGCATGGCGCTTATGCCGTCGTCGAAGAGATAAGTCCACCTCAAGGCGGTCCGCCTCTTCATTTCCACAGGTCCACAGACGAGATCTTTTACGTCATCGAGGGCGAATATCAGGTCGTTTGCGGAGACCGCACATTCAGCGCCCCGCAAGGGACTGTGTTCATCGTGCCGAAGAGCGTGCCTCACAGCCTCCGCAACATCTCAGCCGCGACCAGTCGACTCCTCGTTACCCTCATACCTGGCGGATTCGAGAAGTTCTTCGCAGAAGCGAACGACATTACCGATCCTGCGAAGATCATGGAAATCGCGAAGCATCATGACGTCGAGTTCTTGCCGCCAAAGGCCTAACCAATCGCTGGAGCCAACCGCTGGCTCGCCACGGCGAGTCTGCGACCGGCTATGATTTTATGAAACAGTTCTTAGTGCTTGCCGCGCTCGCTCCCGCCAGCGGTGGCTCAGCTCCGTCTCGTTAGGCTCCTATGCGCTTTATCGCTAATACCCTCATGTTTTTGGTGTCCGTTTCGACGGCTCTGTCGCTCAACAACAACAACCCAGAAACATGGCACTCACCGAACAAGAAATACGCAGTCAAGGAGTCATTTTACGGTGAGGGCAAGCGTGTCATCGCCGTATTCGTCAATCTATCGACAGGTCGATCAGTAGTTATCGACGGCTCAGGAGCTCGCAACTCTACCGCGTTGTGGAACCCTGACAGCCATTACGTCGCAATCAACTTCGAGCGCAGTCATAACTGGGGGGATGCGGCAGTCTACCGGGTGGAGAAGGGAAGAGTTTCCGAGATTAAGCTTCCTTCCGGCATGGAAGCTACCAGGTTCCTGCCATCTCCTGCGAAGGACCAGATTCTGCACGTCGGGCCGCAGGCAATCCGTGCGATCCGTTGGCTTGACACTAATCGGATCGAGCTTGTCTCCGAGACAGCCGGCGCCGGCCTCTACCGGCAGGGGGACGGACCCGCAGACGGGGAGTCGGTGGATGTCGAACGGCACTTCGTCGTCAAGATTTCCCGAGGCTCGGCAAAGATCGTCAAATCCTACGGAAAGAACGGAGCCTAACCAATCGATGAAGCCAACCGCCCCATTGCGAAACAACTTCAGCGTGATTGCCACGACGCCCTGCCGTGGCTTATCTCTATCTCGTTAGATAATATGAACTCCGTCTCTCGGCGACGCAGTCGGATAAGCCTGGTAGCGATGATCGTCGGCGGATTACTGGCAGTTGCTCCTGTTTTCGGTCCGTTGGGGAAGACGTTGCATTATTTGGCCGACTTCATCGCTGAGCGGCCACAGCCGATGCGAGCGCCGGATATCTCCTTTTTCGCCGAGCTGCTGGCTCTAATCATTTGTCCTGTCGGGCTGCTCCTGTTTGCCATATCGCTGGTTTTATTTGTCCGAAGTGGCAGACGAACCACGCCGCGCGCATGATAGCGAACCGTCCCCATCTAACCAACCGATGAAGCCAACGGCCCCATTCCGATGCAAGTCCAGCGTGTTTGCCACGACACCGTGCCGTGGCTTATCTCTTTCTCGTTAGGCGCACTTACCGCATGAGCATCGAATCCGACATCGTTGAGCGAGTGAACCGCGCAGCGTCCAAAAAGTAAATTTCTATCAGTGATACCAAGCAAAAATGACCAAAACCGCTTCTAAGATCCGTTTCAGAGCGAAACTCTTCCGGCCGGCGGCGACCGCGAAGGTCGGCTCTTGGACCTTTCTTACCCTACCAAAGGACGCCAGTGCGAAGCTCCCCTCGCGGGGCATGACGACGGTCGAAGGCACCATCAATGGCTTCCCCTTTCGAGCCACGCTCGAGCCAGACGGCCAAAGAAGCCACTGGCTCAGAGTGAACCGGAAGATGCGCGAAGCTGCGGGCGCAGACGCAGGCGACGTCGTCACGCTGGAGATCGCGCCGTCGGGAGAGGAACCGGAACCCAGGGTGCCGGCAGATCTGCTGAAGGCTCTCGCGGCCGCCCCGAAAGCGCGGGCGTTGTGGTCGGACATCACGCCCATCGCGCGCAGAGATTGGATCCACTGGATCGCCTCCGCCAAGCGGCCAGAGACTCGCGCGTCGGGTCGACAATGCCTGCGCGATGCTCGCTGCCGGAAAGCGACGCGTTTGCTGCTTCGATCGGTCTGGGTTCTATAGTAAAAGCTTCAGCTCTCCTAAAGCGGCGATTTAGATGAATACAAGTTTGTCGGTCAGCCAATGGTTGTTGGCAAGGGACGTTTATTAACTGACGGTTTGAACCGCGCAGCGTCCAAAAAGCAAATTCCTATCAGTAACTAACTCACTCATGAGCGTTTATTCCGAAGCGAACGGAACGCCTAACCCCTATGTAAGATGTCAAGTATGGCGGGGGAGGGTGTAGGTGGCTTGTTAGGTCGTAAGGTTTGTTAGTCGAGGTTGAAGTTTTCTCTCGAGCGCTTCCTCTTCCTTTTTACTCACCGGGTTTTTCCAGTGGTTCATACTCCTATCCGTGCATGCGACCGTAGTCGCAGCAGCAATTTGATCAATGCGATCAGCGTGGAAGAGGAACGCAAGGGCGCGCCCAATCTAAGCCGACGCTCGCGAAGAGTATTCTTAAGCAGGTTAGGCACCGGGCAGCGCCCACGTTCCAAAGTATTTTAATGTTTCCTTAGGCGTGTTGTCCTTTCTGTTCCCCTCGAACTTTTACTGATTGATTAATCCTAACTCTTCTGAGCGGAGCCGGCCGGTTTTGATGCGCCACAGATCGACGGCCAGTTGGCGCGCCACGGCCACGATCGCTTTTTTGCGTGCTGCGCCGGTAGCAAGAGCTCCTTTAGCGAGGATCTGTCGCCATTTGACGATCGGTTTGTAGTTGGGCTGGAAGCGGACTAGACGCTAGGAGAGTTCCACCACCGCAGCGCGCAAGCGCGGATTGCCGTGTTTGGTCACGCAACTTTGCAAGCGCGTGTTGCCGCTACTGTACTCTCCGGGGCAGAGCCCAGTGTAGCTGGCGATCTGGCGCCGATTATTGAAGCGGTTCTAGTCGCCGATCTCTCGATCGATGATCACACTGGTCATCAAGCCCAGTCCGCATGGTTGATTGGGAGCCGCGGCGCTTTGCAATTGGATGGTGAGGGCAGCGATCTTTTCCTGCAACCCGAGCAGGATGGGTTGGCTGTTTTGGAGCAGCTCTCTCATCCACTGGGGCACATCCAGCGCAGCAAAAGTGCGTGGCTTCCACCAGCTCTTCACTGGCTCGAAGCCGTGATTGACCCAGAGACTGCGTCCCTGGGCTTCGAGTTGTTTCCTCACTTTGACCAATTGCTCTCGCTGTCGGTGCAACGCACGAAGCTGTTCTTCTTTTTCCGTAGGCACGCGTACCCGCGCCAGCGCATCACGATTGCCCTGCACAAAGCGGTCCAACTTCAGGCAGAGCGCCTTGGCATCCAGCCCGTCGGTCTTTACCCGCTTGTTGTGCTCGTCCAATTTTTGCGCACAGGCCACATAACAATGGATCGAGAGCGCGCTCAGTTGCCGCTGCAAAGAAAAACCAAACCCGCACGCTTCATAGACCGCGTGCACCTCGGCTCCACCTCGCCTGAGCTTGGCCGCCCAATGCAGAAACGCTGCCTTTTGGAAACGCTGCGGCGGTTTGGGATTACTCCCGCCCACCTGCTCGACCACCACGTAAAAATCCTGGTGCACATCAATCCCAAGCCCGCACACCGGACGGATTCGTCCTTCGGCGAACTTGATCGCTCCAGTGCCGCCATTAAACTGACAGCGGGTTCCCTCGTGTGAGGACAACTCAGTGTTTGAATGACACTTATTCATAAGTGCGGGTCAGCTTAACCACTTGCCCGCACTCTTTACATGTCATCTAAGCGCTCCAGCCAACCCAGCACTTTGTTGATGCCCATCGATTTATACACGCGCTTGACTTCAAAGTGCTGGGTGGCTGAGCTTGTTCTCGTTAGATGGTGATCTACGCATGAGCAGCGAGCAGATAGCGGTCATTCTCAAATCCTTCGAGGCGCCGGATGAAGTTCGGGTGATGAAGAAAGGGAAATTTGAACTCGTGCACATTGCCGGGATGACGATTGGTCGCGCCACTTATGAGCCCGGTTGGAAGTGGAGCGAACACGTCGGCCCGAGCGTCGGCGCGACTCGCTGCAATGTTGAACACGTTGGGTTAGTGCTCTCCGGAACTGCAGCGGTTGCCTTCGATGATGGGCGCGTCGTCGAATTGCAAGCAGGCGAGCTGTTTTACGTTCCGCCGGTACCGCACGATAGCTGGGTCATTGGCGATCAACCGTATGTTTCACTGCACTTTCTTGGTGCAGAGCGGTACGCCAAGTAAAAGGAAGGCTGAATGCAAACCTCACCGCCTCTCCGGGAAACAATCCACATCAACGGAATAGAGATGTATTATGAACTTCGCGGCGCAGGCGCACCGCTTGTTCTATTACATGGCGGAACCGGCGCAGGCGTTAACTGGAGTCTCATATTCAAGGATCCTCCTGCGGGATATCGGTTGATCG
>QHZR01000475.1 GCA_003224755.1 Acidobacteriota bacterium | reverse complement strand
GTCATCCGGCAACGTCGCCGGACTTCGATCTGCACGCCGAGACAAATGCGGTTTTAAAGGATATTGGGCTAACGACGGCGGACGCCGGAGGTAAGCTCACGTTCTACGGACGCGATCCGATTCTCCCAAGCCCGATCCGCTTCGGGACGCTGGCCGCAGTCGGTCTGGCCGCAAGAAGCGTCGCGCTGGCTGCACTTTGGAGGCAAGCTACCGGCCAAGGCCAGGATATCTCGGTGGACGTGCGCAAGGCGCTGCGGCGTTTCGCCGGATTCTTTGAGGGCAAATGGGAAACCGTTAATGGGCGGCCGCCCTCCCCAGGAGGCTATGCGGTTAGCCCGTTCCTGAAGATGGGGGATGCGTTCTTTCGCGAGACACGCGACGGACGGCACGTGGTGGCGCTTGACATTTATCCTCAACTCCTCGTGCGCACCCTCGATTTTCTCCGCTGCAGTCCAAGTACCGAATCCATCAACAATGCCATCCTAAAGTGGGACGCCGTGGAACTAGAAGAGGCTGCGGCCGCCGAAGGACTGGTTCTGGCAATGGTGCGGACGAACGAGGAATTTCGTCGCGAGCCTCAGTACACCGAGGTCCTCGCGAAAATGCCGCTGATCACAGTGGAGAAGATTGGCGAGAGCGAACCGGTTCCGCTCAAAGCGAGCGGCAATCTTCCACTCGCGGGTGTCCGCGCATTGGGAATGGGTCACGTAATCGCGGGAGCCGGGATAGGCAGAGACATGGCCCTGTACGGCGCGGACGTGCTCAACATTTGGAGACCGCGCGATTCGGAGATCGAAGCCTTCGCGTGGGATGTCCAGGTGGGCATGCGTTCAACGATACTTGATGATGCGAAGGAAGATCGCGCTCAGTTCAATCGGCTACTCCAGGATGGCGATGTATTCTTTGCCAATAAGCGCCCGGGATTTTTGAAGAAACACGGCCTCGATGCCGAGACGCTTTGCGAGCAGAAGCCCGGATTGATTCACGCCACCGTCGTTCTCCACGGTGAGAAGGGACCGTGGTCGAACCGGCCCGGCTTCGATGAGATTGGCGCCGCAGTGTCCGGGCTCTTTACGATCGAAGGTTCTCCAACTCGGCCGAAGCAGCCGCCAATTGTCCCGATTGCCGATAATGTCGTTGGCTGGTTAGGCACAACTGGAATTCTTGCTGCATTGCGGCGGCGCGCGATCGAAGGAGGCAGCTATCGGGTCGTGGTTTCGTTGACGCGGACCGTGCTGTGGTTGCTCTCGTTAGGTATTTTCGACAAGGCCTACGCGAAAGCGACCGCGGGTTCGACCGACGAGCACACGTACATCGCTCCCGATCTGTTCACCGCGGAAACGCCGCTTGGAACTTATCAGGGAATGACGGACCAAATCGTTATGTCCCGCACACCGGGAGCCTACCGCACGGTCCTGGTCCCGCGTGGATCAAGCAAACCCGAATGGCTTCCGAACGGAAAATGATCGCGCCTATACATAATATGCTCGCACTAATCAATCCCGCAGCTCTTCCTGCTCTGCGAATCGCCGCGACCTTCTTCTTCCTCATCTATTTGCTATTCGGCGCATACATCTTTCGCAATCGTCACCGGTTCTTTGACCGCGATCCGAGAGTCGACAACGACATTCCGGCCGTTCGCAAAGTCAGAGTCGAGGTGGTTCTCATCCCGTGGTTAGGTATAACCACGCTTATCCTGATTCTTCTTATCAGTTTCTGGCTCGCTTGATAAGGCCGCGGGTCCGTTCGCCGCACTAATCTGGCTATCGCCAAGCCGCCAGCCCAGTTATCCAAGTATTGGTCGCGGTCCACTCGACCGCTCGGCATTTGTCACGTTAAGAGAGCGCGAGAAGAACGAAGATTCTTTGAAATTTCAGGCCCTAGAAGGTTGAGAAAGGGATGGATGAACGATGCTAATCTCAATTCTATCAATGGTGCGGATGAGCAGACGTCGAAGACACCGCGGGTAGTGATCGTCGGCGGCGGTTTTGGTGGTCTGGCTGCGGCCAAAGCCCTTCGGAAAGCGCCGGTCGAAGTCATTCTCATTGATCGGACAAACCATCACGTGTTTCAGCCACTCCTCTATCAGGTAGCGACGTCGGTGCTCGCGCCATCCCAGATGAGTTCTCCAATCCGCGGAATTTTGCGGAAGCACAAAAACACGATGCTGATTATGGGCGAGGTCACTGGCGTGGACAAGGAACAGCGCTGCGTGTTTGTGAATGACGCCGATCGCGAGCATGTGCCGGTGCATTACGACTACCTGATTCTCGCAACCGGCGTTCGCCACAGTTATTTCGGGCACAACGAATTTGAAAAGTTCGCGCCGGGGTTAAAAAGCCTGGCCGACGCGGTTGCCATTCGAAACAAGATTCTAAGCGCCTTCGAGCTGGCCGAAGCCGAAGACAATGTCGATCTTCGTCGGGATTTGTTGACGTTCGTCTTAGTTGGCGCCGGACCAACCGGCGTCGAGATGGCAGCGGCGCTCGCTGTGTTTGTGCGCACTACTTTGCGCTCCGACTTCCGCCGGATCGATCCGACTTCAGCGCGGATTGTCCTGATTGACGCTGCTCGAAAAGTTTTGGGAACATTTGCGCCGAGTCTCTCCGACGCCGCGGAGCAACATTTGCAGAAACTTGGCGTCGAAATCCACTTAGGCCAAGCGGTCGAAAAGATCGA
>QHZR01000474.1 GCA_003224755.1 Acidobacteriota bacterium | reverse complement strand
AAAAGAACCCACCACGCAAGTGCGTCAAGAAACACGGGCACCGTAAGGTGGTAAATCACTACTGCAGCAATCGCCCACCCTGCGGAAGCGAAGGCAACGCCGACCTGGGGGGCGCCTTGCCGGATTAGCAGGATTGTGAAAAGTGCGGCTCCAGCAAGACCAAGCAACCATACGGTTATTTGGATTTTTGCCGGCGCTTTCATCCCTTGTCCGAGACAATTCGAGCGCGCGTGAGAAGATGCGCCTATCCGAAAGCGAGCAGATCTACGCTGCGCAGCGTCCGATCAGCTCAGGAAACTTTGCGACGGCGGTTGCGTCTCTTCGACGCGCACCAAAACAGGTTCGCTGACAAGTGGCGCGTCAGGAGTCAGGATCACACTTCGTCGCATTGGCTTGCCCGCAATCATGCACACCATCAGCCAAATAATTCCGAAGATTATTGCCGCAAGCACGTCAGTCAGAAAATGCGCTCCCAACGCGATTCGGCTGAATCCTACCAGTAAGATCAGCGATATAGCGCTGAAAGTGCAGAGCAGCCGCCAATGGCGTGCTTTAAGCGCGGGCAGGATAAAAAGTAGGAGTTGCCCGTAAAGCAGAGTGGCTCCGATGGTGTGGCCGCTGGCAAAACTGTAACCAGACCAATCCACGAACGGGCCGTCAACAAAAGGCCGATGCCGGTGAACAATGAGCTTCAACCACTCGTTCAGCAGCATGCCGCCGGGAACGGCAACGACCAAAGTCACCAGGGAGGGCCACCATCGTTTCCAGGCGAAAAATAAGACCAGCGCAAACAGAATAACTCCGATCCATTCAGCAGAACCAAACTCGGTGAATGCGCCCAGCACGCTCACGAACACTGGAGTGAGACGCTCATGAAACCATGTCGCAATCCCGTGATCAGCGCTCCAAAAGGGATTCGCCACGGTAAGCGCCGCCATAGAATTCTGGGGTAGAAGCAATGTGTTTGTCACAAGAGGAGCCGCTCAGTCTACCGCGAATGAGGGGCGAGTCAACTATTTACTGTCTTTGTGTTCAAAATTCAAGCGCAGAATTCCGTTGGCCTGTGAGCTCAAGAGAATGCCTGCTAGAAACCAGCTGGAGCGAAATTTCCGAAATACTTCTTGCCAAAATATTTTCGCTTCGATACACCGGTATCGACTCGCTTATTCGATTAGCTCATGCACGAATGCTTTAACCACACCATGAAAGATATCCGAGAATTTTTGGCCGTTCTTTTCCTTTGCGCCGCGACGCCCGTGTTTGCGGGTACAACGACCTATGAGGTGCAACCTTCGCCCACACCGGCGGACGAAAATCACCGCGAGCTTTTTGATTACGAACTGGACTACACCGCGAGCAGTAATTTCTACGACGTTCACGGTAACTTCGGCCACGGCGATTCGCTATACAATGATTTTAGCTACGCTCATCGCTTCCTCATCAAGGGGAACTGGTATTTCCGGGCAGGCGTCGAATACGAGCGCTTTGATTTCGGCGGCACCGACAACGGTCTGCCTGACCATCTCCAGACTGTGCACGCTCTATTGGCGCTGGAATATGTAGTGCATGATCATGCCGGCATGGGTATCGAGATCGATCCGGGGCCCTACTTCCAAAGTGATGCCAAGTGGAATACATTCGACATTCCTTGGAAAGTGTTCGTCACGTTTCCGCTTAAGAAAGATAAAATCTTCGCCGTCATCGGCGTCGGTGGCGCGATTAATCAGAGTCCGGTAGTCGCCCCCGGCGGCGGTATCATCTGGCTGTTCAGCGACCACTTGCGTCTGGAAGGCGTCGTCCCAAAACCTGCCCTGGTTTATTATCCCAACGATGATTGGGAATTTCGCATCTTCGGAAATATATTTTACGAAAGTTATCGCACCGATGATGTCATAACCCCCGAGAGAAAGTTGCAAGTCCATAACGCATGGGTTCAATACAGCGAGGATCGTGCTGGGGTACAGGCGAGCTACTCCGGCTTCAAGCCGTTTGAGATCACGCTCGGCGGCGGCGTTACTGTCAGGCGCGACTTTGATTTCTTTCGAGCTGAAGCAAGCGTCAAAACGAGGCCTGCACCGTTCGTCAAGTTCGAGGTCGTAGCGAAATTCTAAGGAAAAATTTCGTCGAGCTTTCGAGCGACCGATTGCGGGCCGCGCACTTTTAATCGCCCAGTCATATAGGCCCACGTGCCTTTTAGTTTCCCGTTGGACATGGCGACCCAGTCCTTGTCGCTGGTGATAAACGTGACGGT
>QHZR01000473.1 GCA_003224755.1 Acidobacteriota bacterium | reverse complement strand
CACCCATCGCACGTCGGCTCTGCACCCGTCCCCACAGAGTGGGGCCCACAAGGGAAGATAAATGAAAGGGACGTTTGGCAGGAACTGAAGAAACTTGGGTCCAACTTTTTCAGTCCAAAATGGTTCATATTGCGTTAGATCAACGAAAGTTTAATCATCTACGAACCAGGTGGTTGGAAGTTCAGAAGGTCGCGAGTTCGAATCTCTAAGATGCCCTCACATCGTGAGGAACGCACTGATACTGGTGATACTGTTTCTTTGCGTTTTTCGTGCTGCCGAGAGTACTCGGGAGTGCTCGGGAGTACTGGAACGTCGATCACAATTCCCCTTGAAACACGCATGAATACAGGCTAATATCGTTGAAGTCTAGGTACATCCCCTATTTACGAAAAGAGGGCGAATGGAATCCTTCCCTCTCCGCCATCCTGATTCTAAAGCCTGTTCGGTATCAGCTAGAATTTTCACCCATTAGAATGGGTAAAGTTAACCCCGAGGCGGGTAGCCGCCCGGTAGCCGTACCATAGCGCGGGTCGCCGGAGAAAGCTACCAGAGAATTACGATTGTTTACTTACGTTTCAGTTTGATCCGCCACGGCTGGCGAATCCTGCTGGAAGAAAAGCAGCGTCTGTCTCTATGCTCGCGCTAGTTCTGCTCGACCACCAATTGTGCGTTAAGCATTCTCATTGGGAATCAGGAATCACCGGCTGCAATTGCACGCCTAGCGGGATAACGCTATAGATGGCATCCACGCCTAGCGAGGCGAAGAAGTTCCAGTCTGCTTCGGTGTTTGCCGGATCGGCGAACACGCGTAAGCCCAGCGAGTGAGCTGCCCCTACGAAGGCGGCGCCGCTGCCTGGCTGCTGCTGTTCCGCCGGCCCGAAGAAGTCCATCTCGCCTCCAACGATGCGCACTCCGGTGACGATCCCCGTCACCAGGAATTGCTGCGCCGAAGCATAGCCTGGCAATCGGAACACCTGTCCAATCTCAGCCCACGTGAGCCCGAGCGAGATTTTCTTGTTGATGATGGTCACCGGCAACCCCGTGATTGCCTGGATTTCCGCCGGGGTCAACAATTGCAGACCGTCGAGATCCAGCTCACGCGGAATCTCCGGCCCCGTCTGCGCCGCCAAAAAGAGCAACGCCGGCGAGAATGAATCGAAAATTACCTTGTCAGCCATCTTGGCATGGCGCACTTCGGACACCGCTGCTGACACCACCGGCTGCTCCAATACGTCGCCCGGATCGCAGTGTGGCGAAAACGCCTTCAGTTCGACGATAAAGATGCCTCCCAAGTCGTCGCCGGCCCTGTTGTTGAATTCGCGCGCGACGTGGAGCACCTGATGCAGCTCGGGCACGAAGGGGAGGCGCTGCTGAAGCTGGTCGAGGGTCAGAGTGTTGATGCAGGTAAAGTCGCTGAGAAAGTCATCGTGGAAAACAGCCAGCTTCCCGTCCTGCGTAAGTTGGACGTCCACTTCCACGACGCGCGCGCCCAGGGTATAGGCTTGCCGTACTGAATCGACCGTATTCTCGATCGGCAAAGCAGGATTCTCGCCGCTATTTGGCCCAACCCCATGGTGTCCGATGGCGATCGGCCGCACCCGAAGCCGCAGAAAGTCCTCGGCCGTGCTGCGCTGGTTGTTCCCGTTATCGGGTTCATCTTGAGCCGCCGCAGTCCCGCCGCAGAGACTAAGACACAATGTCCCCAGCGACACCATGGCTAGAAATCCAATTCTCGATGCTTTCGTTTTCATTTTGGCCCCTCCATCCGTGACTTCAGTGTTCGAGTGAACTTTTCCGCACATTGCAAGTACCTCCCGGTAGATCAGACGCCTAATTGAGAATGACGAGCGCGCTCTGCTGCCGGAGTCTCTCCGGCCACTACTACTGCCCCAGTCTCCGCAGGCACCACAGTCGAAGACGGCGTGCGCTCCTGTGGAGCCATGGGCAACGGACACTTTGGGGATAACCAATTCAGTTTTTGCTGGATGATGTCCTGCGAATACTTCGCTAAATAGTGAACAATTGTCTCCACCCGGATTTTGATACTGCCAGCGGGCTTCGTAGAATCCAGATCGCCAAATTTGAAAAATAACGTTCCGCTTGCTTCAACGATCTTCTGCGTGGGTGTGTAGGTCGGCTGGTCCATTCCGCATTCATAGCTGGAGAGCCGGATCACGCACGTGATCCATGGGCAGCGCGCCGCGACCTTCGCTCCCCACATGATCTCGTTGGTGTTGCTGCTGTACGACGAGGTCCAGACATCCGAGATGTCGAACGGACTCTTGACGCGCCCTTTGCGGATGTCTCCTTCAAAGAGCCAGTTCATCAAGTCATCGTCACCTGGCAGATATTGCAACCACAGGATCGGATAACCGTGTGCCTGCAGCTCCGCCTCGATCTCGTGACCGATTCCGGTGTCCATGTGGTAGGGACGGGCGAGAACGAGAATGCATGGCTTCTGGTTCTGCGCACACCACGCCAGAATCTCGCGGCTCTGCTGACGTGTTTTGGCAGTGAAGCTGTCGAGAGCCTGGAATCCCGCCAGGACGGCGCGCTCTGTTTCGCCGGAATCTAGATCAAAAATGTCTTTCAGCGAGCTATGCAACTGCGCGGTTACCATGTGTCGATCTCCCAGGCTGACGAACGGGGAGGCGTAGACGACCCCGCTGTCGGCAAATACGTCATGCTCCTTCATAAAGCCGGCCTTAATATTCTCCGGCCCGGCCATGACTCGGGTGCAGGTGACGGTATCCACCACGTGTCTATGAAGAATGGAGGGTAAAGAGTGAATCATTGGGCTTAGCAGAATGTTGATCTTCTTCTTTTGCCCAAAGATAAGTTCGCCGTAGTGGCCGCTGATGCACTTCACCGGGTAACAGCAGTCGACGGTTCCCCGCCCCTTGCCAAATTCGCGGCCCTGCTCCTCGGAAGTATC
>QHZR01000490.1 GCA_003224755.1 Acidobacteriota bacterium | reverse complement strand
TCGCCGGCGAACAGGGAGGTGGCTCGCGAATCAGCGATGCTTTTTCAGCTTGGCATCGACGATTTCGAATATGTTTCCGAATCCCATGACTTCGAGTAGGAGATGCACGGGCTGAGTCGGATTCAACAGGCGCACCATGCCATTGCGGTCACGAGCCAAATTGCGCAACGCGATTAGCGCCCCCAGACCGCCGCAGTCCATGAACGTCGTTTGGGAGAGGTCAACCTCAATGACCTTGTGCCCATTCACAGCGGCATGAACTTCCTTCCGAAACATGTCTGCATTGGCGGCGGTCAACTCGTTAAATCCTTCAAACGTTAAGACCTCTTCGAGGCTCCCGACTTTCATTCGTGGTTTCCTTTCACTATTCGTTAATAGCCCATTACAGCGCCGGAGTGATTTGGGGCAAGTCTCCTGGAGGCACCGGGAAGAAGGGCGCAGTGCGGCTGCTGGCGTCGTCAGCCACAAGCAGAACCTCTCTAACCGTTTCTAACAACTGTCCCCTGGAGAAGGGCTTTACCAGCGTGGCGGCAAGCTGGAGCCACGGGCTTCGGCTCAACTCCTCGGTGGGCAATTCTCCCGACATCAGGATGACCGGCAGTGTCATGCCCGCGGAACGCAGCTTCTTGACCAGCTCAACGCCCGAAATTTTCGGCATCTTGTTGTCGGTGATCAGGAGGTCATAGCTGTTGGCATGAAGAGCCTTCCAAGCGGCTTCGCCGTCTTCGGCGACGTCCACCCGGTAGCCAAAGCTGACCAACGCTCCGGCACTGAGTTGGCGAAAGTCACCGTCGTCATCAACCACTAGTATGTGACTGGACGGATTCGTTTGGCTTCGCGTTGGTGAGTGGACCGCTCGAGCGCACGGAGCTTCAAAGAGAGTGTCCATATCTTCGGTTTGTGCTTGAGGCGTGGGTGCTTGCAGTGCCAGTGCGCCTCAAACGCTCCCTGTGCGGAGCGGCAACAAGTTGCCAAAGCGTTCAGGTCACTGCCTGCTTCGGTTCAAGAAATCACGAAGCGCCGTTCGCCTCGAAATACAACCACGTGCGCATTGACCGCGAACCGTACAATGGCTCTCGCCCTGCGCTGACTACAAGCGGTGTAAACGGACGCGATGAGATCGCCGAATGTCGGGTGCTTCTTCTGATTGGCTTTCATGAGGGTCAAAATCACTTCCCAATATACTTCGACGGGTTGCGTATCCGGTCGAGCCGTTCGGCTTCAAATCCGTTCAGAACGGTCCGCCGCCGCCTTTGCTTGGCGGCAATCGCGACAGATTGGGGGAGCAACCACGCCTGTTTGATCAGTTGGATGATTGTCAGGCAAATGAGCTTCAGTGTGTTCATAGGCGGATGCAACAGTTCTCTCAACTCTCCACAAATCGCAGCAATCTCGTGAAAATCCGGACAGGCCATGTTTTCGCCATTCGCGAATCCTGCTTTGGAGTCAAGAGACTCGAGTTCCTGTTATGCCTTAATTCTTCGTGGCAAAGAGGACACGCATCCGCGTACGCGAAGTTGCCAAGTTTGACGCCACAGCGAGGACATTTACTTTCGAACATACATTGCCTTCGTATTTTCCATTTTTGTTTGCGGTTTGGCTTTTCATCCTGGCGCAAGGCCCGGGCGAAACCGCCCGGCCCTGCACTTCGCCCGTCAGGAGACGTTGATCTCGACTTGCTGGGGTTTGGCTTTCGCGTCCTTGGCCAAGTGCACTGTGAGCACGCCGTCTTTGAACTCGGCGCGAACCTTCCCCGGGCTGGCATCATCCGGAAACGAGAAGCTGCGCCCGAAACTTCCGTAGGCGCGTTCGACGCGGTGATACTTTCTGCCTTTCTCCTCCTTCTCGAATCTGCGTTCGCCCATGATGGTCAGCGTTCCTTCCTCCGCCGTGACCTTCACATCCTCTTTCCTCACTTCAGGCAACTCGGCCTTGATCAAATACTCCTTGTCATCTTCGCTGATGTCCACCAGCGGAGACCATTCGGCTACCGCCATGGGTTCCTCCTGGCCCTCTGGCCACTGAGCCGGGTAGTGGTTCAACAGGCTGCCCAGACCGTGTCGCAGAGCTTCCAGTTCTTTTAACTGATTCCAACGTATCAACGTATTCATAATTTCATTTGTCGTTGGCGGGTCTGGTTTCGGGCCGTCGCGCCTGCCCGCCAACGGTTCGGGCGACGACGGTCATGTTCAGTTTCGGCTATGGCAGACAACCGGATGTTCATTAGCTGGCGCTGTGCCAGTGCGCGTCCGATCCTCGGCGTGCTAGGTGGCAACGAGTTGAGACTGCGACATCCGGGATTCTTCACTGCCAAGTGGCGCGTGAGAAGCCACCTGTGAGCGGTGGCAAGCCAGTTTTATCGAACTTCGCTCGCGCGCGGTTTTTCGTTGTGCGTGTGAATTTATGGAGGCATCGTGCGGATACAGATTGAGCGGGCGCAGAGCAAGTCGACAGAACTCATAGACTCTGCTCTCAGTGACATGCTGCCGATCGAGGCAATGGCTCGACAGTAGCTCGCGCTTTGATAACCGTGTACGACACATCGATCATAGGCGAGATACGTGATGATTTTGGCGTGCGCGGCTCATCAAAGGATTTAGAACTTGTGTTTGGCGGCAAATGGCCGATGGTCACAAGCATGGATCAAACACCATGGTATCGGCGGTTTTTTTGCCGCGCTCGAACGCTCGATTTAAGAGCGACGAGGGACAAGGCGAACCAGGGAGACGCCGAGGCGCAATTCACCCTGGGATTGAAATACGGCACTGCCGAAGGAGGGTCGCAGGATGTTGGACAAGCAGCCCAATGGTATCGCAAGGCGGCCGAGCAGAATCATTCCCTGGCACAATTCAACCTCGGACTGATGTATGCCAAAGGAGAAGGAGTGCCACAGAACGAGGCCGAAGCGGCCAAGTGGATTCGAAAAGCTGCGTACCAGGGAGACGCCGCGGCCCAATTTAATCTGGGGATGAGGTATCATCGCGCCGGCGTTTGGGGTCTGCAACAGGATGCGACTGAATCAAAGATCGAAGCTTA
>QHZR01000489.1 GCA_003224755.1 Acidobacteriota bacterium | reverse complement strand
GCGTACATTCTAAAAAGTGGCAAGATTTTTCGTAAGGGTCGCCCTGAGGATCTGAGCAATGATCCCGAAGTGCGGCGGGTGTATTTGGGCGACCATTTCCGCCTGAACTGAAATATCTGAGAGCAGTAACGGGAAGGACAGTTTTTCGAAAACATGGCGTGGCAAGGGCTCAAACTCAACCTAAAGGTGGCGCAGAAGCAGATCCTGACGCCTGGCCTGGTGCAAATGGTCAGCGTGCTGGCGCTGAACCGGCTTGAGTTGAAGGAGATGATCAACACGGAGATGGTTGCGAATCCCGTGCTCGAGGAATTGAGCGAAGAGGCCACTGCCACCGATAACTACAGCGACGAGACGTTCCTGAAGAACGAGACCGAGAAGGTACCGGAAAAGCAAGCCGCAAATCCTTTTGATGAATTCGACGTGGGAAGTTTTTTCAACCAGTATCTGGACACAGGTGGAGATGGCGGGCAATCGCAGGAGCGGGAAATTTCAGAGCGGCCGTCGTTTGAAAAATTTTTGTCATCGCCTGCCGGACTTTCCGAACATTTGAACTGGCAACTGAGCGTCACGATTTGCTCCGATGCTGTGCGCGAAATTGCCGACAATATTATCGGCAATCTGGACGAGAATGGCTATCTGACGGCTTCGAACGAAGAGTTGCTGCAGGGCGAAAAGTACACGCAGGACGATCTGGATGACGCGCTGGCCGTGGTGCAGGATTTCGATCCGATCGGCGTAGGCGCGAGAGATTTGCGCGAATGTTTGCTGCTTCAACTGAAGGCGTTTGATCCAACCAATACTTTGGCGCATCAGGTGGTATCCGAGCACCTCAAGCAGGTACAGGCGAATCAACTGAAGGAAATTGCGCGTGCGCTGAATCGTCCGATCGAAGTGGTAAAACGAACGCTGGATGTGATCAAGAAACTCGATCCGCGGCCAGGCCTTCGTTACAACAAAACCGAACCGCGGCTGGTGGAGCCGGATGTGTACTTCCGGAAAGTGGACGGCGTCTGGGAAGTTTTTCTGAACGAAGACGACATGCCTCAGCTCCGGCTGAGCCCGACCTACCGCAGGTTGCTGGCGCGCGATGCGGCGGATCGCGAAGTACGGAACTACGTGAAGGAACGTTTTACGGCGGCGATTCAGCTCCTGAAAAATATCGAACAGAGAAAGCACACAATTCTGCGCGTGTGCCAGTCGATCATCGCGCGGCAGGGAGAATTTCTGGACCACGGTCCGGACGCCTTGAAGCCGATGATGATCAAAGAAGTGGCGGAAGAAGTGGGCGTGCATCCTTCGACGGTAAGCCGCGCGGTGGCGAGCAAGTACGCGCACACCTCACAAGGTGTGCTGGAGCTGCGGTCATTCTTCAGCGAGTCGGTGAACGGGCCGGAAGGCGGCGGGATGTCTCTGCTGACCTTGAAGCGGCTGGTAAAGAAGATGATTGAAGAAGAGGATTCAACAAAGCCGCTCACCGACGAGCACATCGCGCAAAAGCTGGAAGACGCAGGAATCCACGTGACCCGACGAACGGTGGCGAAATACCGCGAAGATATGCGCATCCCGAGCACGCACCAGCGGCGGGTAAAAGCCTGAGCGCTGTATTCAAAGTGAAACCGCGAGCAAAAAGGGAGTCGAACCAGCTTGTAATCCTCACCGGACTATCTGGTTCGGGCAAGAGCACGGTCTTAAAAGCATTCGAAGACATGGGGTTCTACTGCGTGGACAACATGCCAGTGGAACTGATTCCTATTTTTGCGGAGCTGCATGAAGCGGGAGAAGGGAACTTCAGCCGCGCGGCTCTGCTTGTAGACGCACGCGAGGGCGCGCAACTGCAGAAATTGCCCGGATTGCTGACGCATCTCCGCAAAGACCATCCGATTTCCCTGGTGTTCATCGAGGCGAACGACGATGCGCTGCTGCGAAGGTACAGCGAGACACGCCGGCCGCATCCCCTCGGCAAGGATTATTCGGTGCGCGAAAGTTTACGACATGAGCGCAAGTTGATGGCGCCGATTCGCAGGCTGGCGGACGCCGTAATCGACTCCACGCAGTTCAACGTGCACGAACTACGGACATTTATCACGCGGCGATTCAAGAATCCTGACCGCCATCCGATGCTGATTTCCGTTGTGAGCTTCGGCTACAAGTACGGAGTGCCGATCGATGCGGACTTGATCTTTGACGTGAGATTTTTGCCAAACCCGCATTTTGTGCCGGCCTTGCGGAAATTTACCGGGCGCTCCGCCAAAGTCCGGCGATTCATCCGCTCGTTTCCGCAGACCGGCGAATTTTTGCGACGCATGGAAAGTCTGCTGGCCTATCTGATGCCGCATTACATCGAAGAAGGAAAGAGCTATCTGACTATCGCTTTTGGATGCACTGGCGGAAAACATCGCTCGGTGATGTTGGCCGAAGAGATCCGGAAAGCACTCGAGAAGCGAAAGTACGCAACG
>QHZR01000112.1 GCA_003224755.1 Acidobacteriota bacterium | reverse complement strand
GGCGGAGGAATGACCCTCGTTTCGCATTCCTGGATGTACTGCGTTGGTGCAATTCCTATCGGGAATTGGCCTCAGATTGTTCGGAGAGGCAGAGGACTATCGGAGTGGCTATGCGAGAACGCGACGGTGGGTTCAGGAGATGTTGATCACAAGTGCGATTCACGCGATTCCAGAGTGGCTCGTAGTCCTCATCGCTGGAAAGAGCGGGCGCTGCAAGGTCCGTAAAGGGCGCACTGAGTTGCGAGTGCGGAAATCGATCTGCAAAATCAATCAACAATTGTTCGATCATCGGTTACATCTCGGGGGAGGGCTAGAGTAGCGCTCAGATTGTGCGGTACGGGAGCACTCGACTCAATACCGTGACTTGCTGATTACTGAAGGCCAAGCCGAACAGTTTTCCGACTTTGAAACACGATTCGGATGGGAATGTCGCAAACTAGTTGCCAAAATCGCCGCTCTTTCCACCGGATGCTGGCGTACCGTATGGCTGGCGAGTTCGACAGTGGTGAATTTCAAGAAATCTGGTCGATCTCGATTTCGCAGTTTCAACGCATGGCAAGTATCGTGGAATTGCCTCTACCATATCGGTAAACAATTAGCTGCATACACGATGAATGGTGCTAGCAAGATAACTGGTTGCCTTGGCGTAGACCTTTGCATCAAACTCAGCTCAGGTATTAACGGTATATTCAGTGCCCTGAGGAATGAAAGGCCTTGTAAGAATGAAAGAAATATCGCGGCTGGCCGACGGGAGAGGTCGAGTGGTCATCGAGAGGGTTTCGCCACAAATTGATTGCGGCCGATTCCCGATCAAACGCGTAGTTGGCGAAGCAGTAGTTGTGGAAGCCGACGTGTTTGCCGATGGTCATGACCAGGTCGCCTGTCAGGTGCTTTATTTGCGCGAGGGCGAAAAAGAATGGCAATCGTCCCCCATGACACCGGAGGGTAACGATCGCTGGCGGGGTGCATTTTCGGTCGCAGAAGCGGGACGTTACGAATACACCGTTGAAGGATGGATCGATCGTTTCCAAACTTGGCGCGACGCTCTGGCCAAACGAATTGCCGCCGGACAAGACGTTCACGTCGATTTGCTAGTTGGAGCCGAGTTGATTGAGGGTGCCGCAGGGCGCGCCAAAGGGGAAGAGGCCGACCTTCTGAGAAAGTCTGCGCGCAGAGTACGCGAAGAAAAGGACATCCAATCCGCAATCTCCCTTGCCCTCGGAGAAGAACTGTTCACAGCGATTCGCCGCTATCCCGAACGCCAGTTTGCTACCCGGTATGAGAAACCTCTTGCCGTTCTGGTGGACAGAGAAAAAGCCCGCTTTTCGGCTTGGTATGAAGTTTTTCCTCGATCATGCGCGTCCGAGGCCGGACGACACGGAACCTTCCGGGATTGCGAGGCATGGCTTCCTTATGTCGCCTCTATGGGCTTTGACGTTGTCTACCTTCCGCCGATCCATCCGATCGGCCGTGCCTTTCGAAAAGGAAAAAACAACTCAGTGGTGGCCGAACCGAACGACATAGGTAGTCCATGGGCGATTGGATCTAAGGAGGGTGGCCATACATCGTTTCATCCCGAGTTGGGCACTCTTGAAGACTTTCGGCACTTTGTATCCGAGGCCGCAGAGCATGGCCTCGAGGTTGCTCTCGACATCGCGTTTCAATGCACTCCTGATCACCCTTACGTGAAGCAACATCCGGAGTGGTTCCGGAAGCGTCCGGATGGAACCATACAATACGCAGAGAATCCGCCCAAGAAATATCAGGATATTTACCCGCTGGACTTCGAAAGCGAGGACTGGCAGGCCTTATGGAACGAGTTAAAGGGCGTCTTTCAATTCTGGATCGATCAGGGAGTCCGTATCTTCCGTGTCGACAATCCTCACACGAAAACTTTTGCCTTCTGGGAGTGGGTCATCGGAGAGATTAAAAAGGAACATGGTGACGTTCTCTTTTTGGCGGAGGCTTTTACCAGACCTCATGTGATGTACCGGCTGGCTAAGCTCGGTTTTTCGCAGTCCTACACTTATTTCACGTGGCGCAACACGAAGCAGGAGTTAACAGACTATTTCATCGAGCTTACCCAAACCGACGTTCGAGAATACTTCCGCCCTAACCTCTGGCCTAACACGCCAGACATTCTTCCGGAGTATCTGCAAGTCGGCGGCCGTTCGGCATTCATGATCCGCTTGATTCTGGCGGCTACTTTGGGGGCAAGCTACGGCATTTATGGGCCCGCGTTTGAGTTGTGCGAAAACACGCCCGCGCAGGCTGGCAGCGAAGAATATTTGAATTCTGAGAAATACGAACTCAAGCATCGCGATCTGCATTCCGCGTGGAGTTTGAGCGAGATCATTTCCCGAATCAACCGTATCCGCAAAGAGAACGCGGCACTGCATAGTAACCATAACCTGCGTTTTCATACTACGGACAATCCGATGCTGATTTGCTACAGCAGGACCACCGACGACCTCAGCAACGTAATTGTTGTGATCGTCAATCTCGATGCCTTCCACCGCCAGACAGGTTGGATCGATCTCGATCTCAGTGCCCTCGGGCTGGAATCGGGTCATGACTTTCAAGTTCACGATCTGCTAGGCGAAGGCCGGTATTTGTGGCAGGGTTCACGGAATTATGTGGAACTGACGCCGGAAAGTCTTGCGGCCCATATTTTCCGGGTACGCCGGTGGATTCGGACAGAGCGCGATTTCGACTACTACCTCTAAGTATCTTGGGAATCGCTTTCTCCGAATTTATCCAAGTGGAGCGCATTACACTCGGGGAAACGCTCGAATACGTGGAATTCCTCCGATCGAGAGTTACTCTTATCGACTGCAGTGGCTATCTCTCGCTGGAGGCGCAACGAAGAGAGAAGCCTACTGGCAGCACTGAATATGACAGAACGCCCACCGTTGAACGTAACCGCGGGATGGGAGAGCATTTTCGGGGAGACCGGTCGCCGGCGCCTGGAAACTGTGGAACTCCCCGAGTATCTGCCCAAGCAGCGCTGGTTTGCGGGCAAATCCCGGAAGGTCAAGTCCGTTCGAATTGTGGACTGGATTCCGTTAAGTGTTCCGTTGAATGTTTCATCAAACGCATCGCATTCCACGCTGGTACTGGTCCAAATAGAGTTTGACACAGGATCCCCTGACTTATACTTCCTGCCGCTGGCGATGAGGTTTGGAGATGCCGAGAACGAATTGCAGCGGACAGCTCCCAAGGCTATCATCGCTCGGGTTGTGTCGCAGACGAGAGCGGGTGTGCTTTACGATGGAGCCTTCGATGACCGAACTTGCCTATTATTGTTCTCCCTGATTGAGA
This sequence comes from Acidobacteriota bacterium, assembly GCA_003224755.1. Taxonomy (GTDB): domain Bacteria; phylum Acidobacteriota; class Terriglobia; order Terriglobales; family Acidobacteriaceae; genus Gp1-AA145. The sequence continues at coordinate 7,849 of QHZR01000112.1, read as the reverse complement.
ATGCGAGCAGCGTAAAGGCGCGCGACGCGCGCGTCCAGGGCATACGTGGAAAAGCATTTCTGGATCTCATGGCGCAGCCCGAGACAACATTGCAGCTGCGGCGGGGCTCGGCGGAACAGAGCAACACTTCGATTCTGTTCGGTGATCGGTTCATACTCAAGCTGTTTCGTCGCCAAGAGCCAGGATTGAATCCGGACGTGGAAATTGGACAGTACCTAACCGAGAAAACCAGCTTCGCCCAGATTCCTCCTTTTGCAGGCTCGATTGAAGTCGACGGGCTCGACGCGACTGATGGCAAAGTCGCGAGCCTCGCCCTGTTGCAAGGCTTGGTAGCAAACGAAGGCGACGGCTGGAAGTGGACCTTGGAGGAGCTTGACCGCTACTACGAGGCCTGTGCCCGCTTGCCATTCCCGGAAAACTTGAGTGGGGAAGGCGATGGGCTACTGGAGCTCTCTGAGAATCCCCCAACTCAGGTGGCCCGGGACCAGCTTGGCTTGTACCTCGAAGCTGCCGCAACCCTCGGGCGCAGGACCGCGGAACTCCATCTAGCGCTAGCTACACCTACAGATGATCCTGCATTCGCACCGGAGGCACTGACTGATGCGGATCTTAACGCACAACTTGTGGATATCCGACACCACACCTCGACCATCCTGGACATGCTGCAGGAGCGTCTGCCGTACTTGCCCGATGAAGTTGTCGAGGTTGCGGCTTCGGTGCTCGGCCGTCGCTGTCAGATTCTCGATCGCTTCGTTCCACTCAACGGTGATTTCCCGCCGACACAACGAATCCGAATTCACGGAGACTACCACCTTGGACAAGTACTTCGCGTGAGAATGGATTTTGTGATCCTCGATTTCGAAGGCGAACCGGCCCGGCCGCTGGTGGTTCGGCGATCCAAGCAGTGCCCACTCAAAGATGTCGCTGGCATGTTGCGGTCCTTTGGTTACGCCGCCTATGCTGGTCTCAAGAATTATGCCGCTCGGCACCCGGAGGATTTGCCCCGTCTGGACCCATGGGCGCAGCTGTGGGAACGATCGGCTGCCGCGGAATTCTTACGCGCATACTATGAAGCCGCGCAAGGTGCAGCTTTTATGCCGCCTGGGAATGTCGATTTCCGCAAACTCCTCGACATCTTCCTGCTCGATAAGGCGCTCTACGAAGTGCTCTACGAATTAAACAGCCGCCCAGCGTGGGTACGTATCCCCTTGATGGGGATTACCTCGCTTGTACCGTGAATGGCTCATCCCCTGACGTACTGTCTGGCGAGCGAGGAGTTGTTTTTTATCCATTAAGTTCAGATTAACAACGCAACCGGAAAATTCGCGTATAAGCCCGTTAATGAGATAGATGCGGTATTAGTTTGCCCCTCGGATTCGACCGGTTCACTAGTCAACAAATTCTCAAACCTAGTCTGTGGTGTAGGGAGAAGTTCGATTCGGGTATCTCCCCAAATGTCGCAATCGCCGACGAGATTATGTTTGCCCCCGAGCAGCTCGGCACAGAGTCGCGGCACCGCGGTTATCAACAGTCCATCGGCTGCTATCCGCGCAAAAGCGAGCACATGTTTCGCTTTCTCGCCGGTGATCCGCAATGGAATGTATTTGCCTTCGCGAAACAACTCCGGCCTCTGTTTGCGCAGGGCAAGCACTCTCCATAACGTGTACAACTTAATTCGACCATCTTCCATGTTTTGGGCCAGTTCACGAGCTTTCGGTACTATGGATTGATGGGTTGAGTCGAACGCGTTTTTGAGCACCTGCAAGGTGCGGCGGCGCGCTTTGTAATCCACAGGGCGGCGGTTATCAGGATCCACCAGACTAAATTCCCAGAGTTCGTTGCCTTGGTAAATGTCCGGGACGCCAGGTGCCGTTAGTTTGATCAAAGTTTGCGACAGGCTGTTCAACATTCCAAAGTAGGCCACTTTGCGTTGGAAAGGCAGAAAGCTGTCCCGGAACTCTTGGGATTCCAGAACAGATTTCACAAAACGCAACACGGCGGATTCGTAATCCTGATTCGGATTTGCCCAATTCGTGTTCTCCTTCGCCTCCCGAATGGCTTTGCGCATGAAGTCGGAAACGCGCCCAATGAACCTTTCGGTCGGGTCTTTGTCGCCGCTAACGAACGGCCAGGCGCCGATGAGGGTTTGATAAAACAAATATTCATCGTTTAGAGTCGGAGCCTCGATTTCACAGCAAGAACTCTTTTTGTCCCGATTCAGCTTCCGCCAATTGCGCACATGCCGGTGCCAGGCAAGCGGCATCTCGGAAAGCACGTCGATGCGCGCACGCACATCTTCAGAACGCTTGGAGTCATGAGTGGAAGTTGCGAGCATTTCGTTCGGCCATATCTGGAGTGCCTGCTCCATCTTGCGGTGAAACTCTTCTGGAGTGATGCCGAAGCGAAGTGGGTCCCCACCGACTTCATTCAGTGATATCAGGCGGTTGTACCGGTAGAAGCTGGTGTCTTCCAGCCCTTTGGCCATTAGGGCGCTAGTGTACTGTTGGAATCTCATCGCGAAGTGGTTCACCGAGCGTTGATAGTACAGCGGTCGCCCCTCAAGCCGGCTGGTAAGAAGAATCTCACCAATGAAGTCATACACGGATGATTCCACTGCCGTGCTTTTTGCTTTCGCGCGGCTCACAGCTTCATTGATGTAAGCGCGATCGCTGGCTGACACATGTTGCTCAGTCACATAGGTGCGGTATACGGGGAAACACGCCACGATTTCGGTAAGTGCATCGCGCAGGCTTTTGAGAGTGAAGTCGCAGGTGTGACGGTCAGCAAGCGCGATGCGGCTTAAATGATTGGCCATGACATTCAACTCGCTATTGAGCGAGCGGTCCATGACCAGCTTCTTGCATTGGTAGACCAATTCTTTGAAGTCAGTATGTTCACCAATGAACAAGCGATAAATCCGGTCCATTTTTTGTTCATTCCCGGGGTCGACAAACAAGCCGTTTACCAGGTTTGAAAAGCTGTAGCCGGTTGTACCGTCAATCGGCCAGTCCTCCGGGATCTTCTCTTCAGCTGTGAGAATCTTCTCTGCGACGATGTAGTGGTGCTTTGCGCCGCAGTCTTTGCCCCCAGAGGGATCAGCGCCGCACTGCAATCGCTTGAAATACTGTTGCGGATTGTAGAGGCCGTCCGGATGGTCTATTCGCAAGCCATTGATCTTTCCCTCTCGCAGCAACTGCAGAATGAATTCATGGGTCTGCTGGAAGACGTTCTCGTTTTCCTGACGCAGCGCGGCCAGATCGTTGATGTCAAAGAATCTTCGATAGTTGATGTCATCGGCAGCCACTCGCCAATATGCGAGGCGATAGGCCTGCGCCTTAATGAGCTCGTGAAGAACATCGAATGAAGCAGAATCGCCAGCATTGCCATTGATACGTTGGACAACGTGTTCCAAAAATTGCGCTATCTCATCCGAACGGGCACACAGGGCCGCCAAACGGCGCTTGTGAATCTCTTTATCGCGCAGACGTTCCGCACGTTTTTCAGGAGCAGTTTCCTCCCGTCCGGGCAAATGATTGAAGGCGGAAATCAAACTTTGGAGCTCCAGCAGATATTCGTTTTCTGCACCGAGTCGTTGCTGTAGCGTGTCGAGGCGAAAACTCAAGATTCGCAGGTATTCCCGGGGATTCACTGGAAAGCGGTGCTTGAAATAATGAAGGCTGAACTCGCCCTTTTCTTGGTCAAACGTGAGGCGCAGTTCAGCCCGATCGAGGATGATTCCATACTGGTTGCCGAGAACGGGAACCAACACTTTACCCTGAAGTTCGTCTTTGAGCGGATACCAATCGATATCGAAGAACTCTGCATAGGCAGACGCTTCCCCATTCTCCAAAACATCAAGCCACCAGACATTGTCGCTGCCCATGATTCCCATGTGGTTGGGAACGACGTCGAGAATTTGTCCCATGCCATGCTGATGCAAGGCCGCAACGAATTTGTCGTACTCTTCGAGAGTACCGATTTCAGGATTCAGTTGATGGTGGTCAACTATGTCGTAACCATGCAAGCTCCCGGGCCGAGCACGCAAATAAGGAGAAGCGTAACAATGCCAAATCCCGAGCTCAGCAAGATAGGGGACGAGTTCGGCGGCTTGCGAAAACGTGAAATTGCGATTGAACTGCAGGCGGTACGTCGAAGCTGGTATTGGCGGTGGTTTCATGTCCTCAGGAACCATGCGGCTGAAAATGGCGGCGCCTGCTCGAAAATTGGGGCGTAGTTCGTGCCAGTCGCGTAAAGCAAAGTCCCATCCGGTTTGTTTCGAAGACCCGTCGAGTCCTGACCGAGGTTCGCAATTAACTCCAAACTGCCGCAATTCGCGAGTGCCCAGCGGACACGAATGGTACTCGGGCCCAGCACATCATACTGTGCCAGCGCCGGTACGATGTTTTTAACTTGCGGGACGATCTTTTCACGTCTGCATCTCAGCAATTGTCTATAAAACCGCAACCACTCGCGATGCGGCTGCTTTTCGAGAGAAGCCCAGTCCAACTTCGAGGCCACGAATGTTGCCGTATCATTGGGGTCAGGTATCCGGGCTTGCGCTTCCGGAGAGCGAAACTGTTGGAACCGCGCGAATTCAGCCCGGCGTCCATTCCTCACTTTATCCGCCAGTTCAGAAGTAAAGTCGCAGAAAAACAAGAAAGGCGTCTGCGCCGCAAACTCCTCTCCCATAAACAATAAAGGAGGAGAGGGCGCGAGCAGCAGAATTACCATCGCAGCCCTCACTGCTGCAGGATTACTCAAGCTGACAATTCGCTCGCCCAGCGCACGGTTTCCTATCTGATCATGGTTCTGCAAGAAGGAAACGAAGCACGCCGGGGGAAGATCGCGGCTCGGCTCTCCGCGCCGTGCACCGTCACGAAATGCTGATGGTTCTCCCTGGTAAGCATAGCCTTCGGCGAGACAGCGTGCCAAGCTTTGCGCGGGATTATCGGCGTAATCGGAGTAATAGCCGTCGGTTTCTCCTGTGAGTAGCACGTGAAAAACGTGGTGGATGTCATCGTTCCATTGGGCCGTGTACCACCAGGGATTGCCGTGGACGTCGCGGCGCAAAAATCGCGCTGCGTTATCGTCATTCTCAAGAACCAGATGGATCTGGCGGTCATCGACGAATTTATTATGAATTGTTTCCGCTAATTCAGTGAGAATGTGCGGACGCGAGTCGTCCGCAATCGCGTGGACGGCGTCAAAACGGAGACCGTCAAAATGGTATTCCTCCAACCAGTAAAGCGAATTGTGAATGAAATAATCCCGGACTACGCGACTGTTAGGACCATCAAAATTGATCGCCTGACCCCACGGAGTGCGATGACGATCGGTAAAGAATTGCGGCGCATATAACCACAGGCAATTCCCATCAGGACCAAAGTGGTTGTAAATGACGTCAAGGAACACCATTAAGTGTTTCGCGTGCGCCGCGTCGATGAAGTGCTTCAGATCTTCCGGGCGGCCATAACATCGCGCGGGAGCGTAGGGCAGGACGCCATCGTATCCCCAGTTGCGCTCGCCCGGAAAACTAGAGAGAGGCATCAATTCAATCGCAGTAATGCCCAGCTCAGACAAGTAATCGAGTTTTGCTTCGGCCCCGGCGAAAGTCCCTTCGCGAGAGAATGTCCCGACGTGTAGCTCGTAGATCACCGCTTCTTTCCAGGGCCTTCCATTCCACTCCGTGTCCCGCCATTCGTAAGAAAGGGGATCGATTATCTCGCTTGCGCCGTGCACACTTGAAGCCTGGAAGCGAGATGCAGGATCAGGAACACTGTGCTGGTTGTCAATCTTGAAGTGATATTGAGTACCGGCGCGAGCTTCTGTCACCAGTTCGAACCAACCGTCCTGGAGTTTGGACATGGGAAAGTCGAGTTCCAACTCGGGGAGGTGCACTGCGACTGAAGAAGCTTTCGGTGCCCAGAGCCGGAAACGGACGGTATCATCCTGAAGGCATTCAGCCCCGAAAGGCATTTCGTGCTTGCGCTTCATGCGGTGGGATTGCGCCTCCGGTCGGCGCCCCGCACCCGGTCAGAGGCGCGTTCGACCAGTAGCGCCAAAGATCGCGGCTGCAATGGATAGGAAGCGCTGCCGAAAAAGAACCTGTTTGCATCACCGGATATCTGACATGAGGTATCAATCAAGGCGATCCAGCCCGCGCCCAACGGCGGTGCTGGCAACGCAAAGGGGATCTCCTCAAAATGCGCGTTCATCAGCAGCAGGAAGTTTTCGTCCTGAACGCGCTGGCCACGCTCGTTCACCTCATCGATAGCGGCCCCGGAGAGTGCGACCCCGAGGCAGCGTGCGAAATCCTGGTTCCACTCTTCATCCGTCATTTCTCCCCCGTCAGGGCGGAGCCAAACGATGTCCTTGATTTCTGCGCCTTTGATTTTTCGCCCTTGGAAGAATTTGCGCCGCCGAAACACCGAGTGCTCCTTGTGCAGCGCGATCAACTGCCGAACGAAGCCAAAAGTGTCGAGGTCCATGTGTTCCGGAGTCCAATCGACCCAGCTGATTTCGTTGTCCTGGCAGTAGGCATTGTTGTTCCCACTTTGAGTGCGCCCGATCTCGTCGCCAGCGAGAAGCATAGGAACGCCTTGCGAAAACAGGGTCGTGGCCATAAAGTTCCGCTTCTGCCGTGCTCGTAGCCGATTCACCTCGGGATCGTCAGTCGGCCCTTCGGCTCCGCAATTCCAGCTGCGGTTGTTGTCGGTCCCGTCGCGATTCTCCTCGCCATTGGCTTCGTTATGCTTGGAGTTGTAGCTCACGAGATCGTGAAGGGTAAAACCGTCATGCGCGGTAACAAAATTGACGCTGGCGTAAGGCTTGCGGCCGCTGCGCGCGTACAGGTCGCTCGAACCAGTGATGCGGTACGCGAGTTCGCCGATCAGACCGCCGTCGCCCTTCCAATAAGAGCGAACAACGTCACGATACTTGTCGTTCCATTCTGCCCAGCCAACAGGAAATTTGCCGACTTGATATCCGCCTTCGCCAAGATCCCAGGGTTCGGCGATCAGCTTTACTTGAGAGAGAATTGGGTCTTGATGAATGATGTCGAGAAATGCGCCCAGGCGATCGACTTCGTGCAACTCGCGTGCGAGGGTAGCTGCCAAATCGAAGCGGAAACCGTCAACGTGCATTTCCAAGACCCAGTAACGCAGGCTATCCATGATCAATTGCAGCACGCGGGGATGGCGCATGTTTAATGTGTTCCCAGTGCCCGTGTAGTCGATGTAATAGCGTGGATCATCTAGAACCAGACGGTAGTAAGCGGGATTATCGATCCCCCGAAACGACAACGTCGGGCCCAAATGATTGCCTTCAGCCGTGTGGTTGTAAACCACATCTAGGATGACCTCGATTCCCGCTGAATGCAGGGTTTTTACCATCGTTTTGAAATCATTGATGCTAGCGGTTGCGCAGTAGCGAGGCTCGGGAGCAAAGAAGCCAATAGAGTTGTATCCCCAGTAATTGCGCAGCCCGCGCCCGATCAAATTGCGGTCGTCGATGAATGTGTGCACAGGCATCAGTTCAACTGCGGTGACCCCGAGTTGGGTCAGGTGATCGATCACCGGCGCGGTGGCGAGAGCGGCGTAGGTCCCGCGCAGTCCAGCCGGGACCTCAGGATGCCGGATCGTGAAACCTTTGACGTGCAATTCATAAATGATGGTGCGATGCCATGGCGTATGCGGCGCGCGATCTGCTCCCCAGGTGAAAGCAGGATCGACCACGACACCTTTGAGCATGCCAGGGGCGCTGTCACGTCGGTCAAACGAGAGGTCCTCATTACGATGCCCAACTCTGTACCCGAAGTGTGAGTCGTGCCACTTCAGGCCGTTTTGAATCT
>QHZR01000481.1 GCA_003224755.1 Acidobacteriota bacterium | reverse complement strand
CATTTGCCGGGATGGGCGATATACCAATTCGAATTCGTGGGTTGGAACGCCTAACAACCGACCATCCAATGGCCGCCCCAGTCGTCTTTCCCTAGAGCACACTGCAAAGGAAAAATTCAGGCAGCCAGCACAGTCTTTGCAGAGTCGCGCCAGCGTACGAGACAGACCCGATGCCCTAATTGTTTTCCTGTCGGCCGATCAATCTGAAAACGTCCATAGAACGTATTGCAATTCAACTGTGAGGCGGCACTCCGCAGCGCATCGTTGTTGATCGAACCCATGTGGCGAACGCACTCCGCTGCTATTAGTACTGACGCATAGGCTCCGGCGCTGACGTAGCCGGGAGTGGGGCCGAACTCCTTCTGAAAAGCATCTACGAACCATTCAGAAGAGGGGCCAACTGTTGGGGAGACACTCAGACCGGGCTCCCACTGGCTTGCGCCTATCACATCTTCGGAAGCTTGCCCCAACTGCGAACCGAAGGCAGCCATTCCACCAGATACGGCGGCTATAATGCGCACCGTATTTGGCCAGCGTGATCGAGTTTGCAAAATTGCCAATTCGTCCTGGAAGTTTCCCGCGAGAACGAGCACTTCGGGATTGAGTTCACGAAGCGTTGAAAGCACCAGATCAGGATTACTGCTTGGATCGTTCAGCGGAACTGAATGCACTGAGTAGCTCGCTTCCTGCGCTGATTCGATAATGCCGCGACTAACCTGCCCTCCGAAAGTTCCCTTTCCCGAATAAAGCACGCAAATGCGACGGAGTTCGGGATTTTGCCTCGCGAGCCAACCTGGAAGATCCCGGAAGTAGTCGCTTGCGGGAGTAGAAATGCCGACGACGCATTTCCAGCCGCGGCTGAAGATTTCATCAGATGTGCCGCCGTAGTTCCAGAGGAGTTTCTTCTGCTCCTCGGCGATCTCCGCGGCAGCCAGCGTGAGATTGCTCGAATATGGTCCAAGGAGAATATCTACGCGGTCCTCTTGAACCAGCCGACGCACATTCTCGCGAGCGCGGCCGCTTCGGCTCGCATCGTCGTACCAGACCAGGCGAACGGGCCGTGTGACGCTTCCAACGGGAATGCCTCCCTGAGTGGTTGTGTGAGACTGCCACAGTGAGACGCCATTGAGTGCTTGTTGGCCTTGCAGTCGGTACTTGCCTGACATCGACACGGACAGTCCGACTTTGACGTCGTTGTGCTCCACTATTGCCGACCGCTCGCTTACCTGGCCGTGTGCTTGGCGAACTCTTCAGGTGTGAATCTTCCACCCTGCACGTAACTTGCGTTCAGTTCTGTGTACTGTTTCCATTTTTCTGGCAGATCTTCGAGTGGGAAGATCGCTGATACAGGACAGACGGGAACGCAAGCGCCGCAATCAATACACTCGACGGGATCAATGTAAAGCTGTTGAACATCATCGAAGCCGGGACGGCCATCGTCATAGCTGGTGTTCTTCTTTGGGTGAATGCAATCTACCGGACAGGCATCCACGCAGGAGGCATCCTTCACTCCAATACAGGGCTCTGCAATCACATAAGCCATAGGCCACCTCCTTTCAATTCCACGCTATGCCTCTCGAAAAGCGAATTCAACAAGGGAGGGCGGTAAACTGCTGAGGCTATGAAGGCGACAATCGAAAGGCTTTCAGCAATCACGTTGAAGATTGGATATGGAAAAATCCGTTCAGTTCTATCAGGATGTGCTGGGCTTGGAAGTTCTTTACGGCGGCTCAAGCGCAGCCTTTACGTCTTTGCGTATTCCGAACTGCGACTTTCCGCTTATCAACTTGCAACTGGGCCAGCCAGCAACCGATTGGGGACGAATGATCTTCCATGTCTCAGACGTAGGTGCGTTCTGGGCTCATCTCAAACAAAAAGGATTCGAGCCCAACAGACCTGCAGACGCATGGGGAGAACGATACTTCCACATGGACGATCCCGATGGTTACGAACTATCATTCGCGCGGCCAAGCTAGCGGGTGACTTTCTCAGTGTGGTTCGTCGACGCGGTACTGAGCCATTAAGCAACAACGCCTCCCACATGACTTGGAAGGCGAGTTTGAAAGTCCAGGGTGCCGACCCAGGTTGGCCGGACAGCGATGCGCGCCATCCTTACACTCGGCTTGCTATTCTGGTTAAAGAAGGCCTTCGCGCCCTCCTTGCCAAGATAGCGCCGCGCCGCCTCTTTGAATTCCGGCGCCAGTCCATCTACCTCGGTCACGGACGCTTCGCCTCGAATCAGAAGTACTTCAGGTGGGAATGCCTCGGTATCAATTGTTATGGCGACAGCAGGGCTGGCACGCAATGCCGCAGGACGCGCCGGGTAATGGGTCACCTGCGGCCCGGCGATGAACGTAGCCATTACAATTTCGTTCCCATTCCAGTGAAACCAGGTCGGAATGACCCGTGGAGTCCCATCCTTAGCGATATATGCAAGCCGGGCCGGAATGGTTGAATTGAGGAGGCTTTTAGCCAGTTCGGTATCCAGAAGTTTCAGATTTCCTTGGGGAATTCCCACGGTTGTTCCTCCTGCAGGCTAGTTAAGGGTTGAGCTGTTTTAACAAAGGAATTATTTGATGATGTTGAATTCGTCTGTTGCGCAATTTCAATTGACGCGGGGCAGAACGTCCTCACAAAGACGCTCCATTTGAATCTCTTC
>QHZR01000486.1 GCA_003224755.1 Acidobacteriota bacterium | reverse complement strand
AGACTCGCGCATTACAGCAAATTGGAAGTGTGGCGGAACTTCGCCTGAAGCGGGAAGCAAGCATCAATTCGGAAGAGCTTCTAGCGAATCAGAGTCCCAGTTCCATCGTGGAAGCTGCGGCGTGAACGCAGCTGTGGGAATCAAATTAGTGGAGCGCATGACAACGCAATACATCTCGGAGGAGCCTCAGACAGCCCCAGCGCAAGTGGCCGAAACTCGACCACGCGGGACATCGAATATTCGCGTCAGAATCGGCGGCTTTGTCGCCGCCATCCAGTCGATACTGTTTCTTGCGCACTGGTTCGTTTATCAAACCTGGACGTTCTTTCGGGTGGATCTCGATCCGCCGAGCATTACGCAGGCTGTGCTTGCTCTGTTATCAGTCAGCTTTGTCGCCGCCAGCCTGCTTGCGTTTCGCTATTCCAACTTCTTTGTGCGTCTGTTCTATAGGATCGCGGCCACATGGCTGGGATTTTTCAACTTTTTCTTTGTCGCGGCAGGAATGAGTTGGTTCGTTTATCTGGGAAGCCGGTTGTTGGGTGTGACTCTTGGTCGCCCGATTGTCGCCAATTTGCTCTTCGGCGCGGCGGTGATCGCTGGACTCTACGGCTTGGTTAATGCCCGTCGGATCTGGGTGAAGCGCATCACCGTCAAATTGCCGAACATGCCTTCAACCTGGCGCGGCCGGGCAGCTGCACTTGTATCTGATATCCATCTCGGACACGTTAATGGCGGCGGATTCATGCGGCGAATAGTCTCAATGCTTACACGGCTGCAGCCCGATATTGTGTTCATCACTGGTGACCTGTACGACGGAGGCAAAGTCGATCCCGATCAGGTTGCAGCACCTTTGAAAAACCTTTCCCCAAGATTCGGCGCCTATTTCGTGACAGGAAACCACGAAGAGTTTTCTAACTCTGCCAACTATCTCGATGCGATCAGCCGCTCAGGTATTGGAGTGCTCGAAAACGAGAAAGTCGTGATTGAGGGCTTGCAAATTGTGGGCGTCAACGACCGCGATTCCACCGATCCCCACCGCTTTCGCTCGATCCTGGAACGCGCCGAGCTCGATCGCGAACAGGCCAGCATTTTGCTCTCTCACTCACCACGCGGATTACAGATCGCCGAGGACGCCGGCATCTCGCTGCAGCTTTCCGGCCATACGCACGGAGGGCAGTTATTCCCGTTTACCTGGTTTACAAAGCGCATCTTCGGCGAGTTTACCTACGGACTGAAGCGATTCGGCGAATTTATGGTTTATACGTCGAGCGGCGCCGGAACATGGGGTCCACCAATGCGCGTTGGGACCAGGCCGGAGATCGTCCTCATCCTCTTCGAGTAATCCGCAAGGGACCTAATTCGACGCGTCCGACAGCGGCAACCAAACCTGGAACCGTGTGTCTCCAGGCTCCGAGCTGACCTGAATACTCCCCCTGTGTTTCTTCACGATTCGCTGGACCGTATCCAAACCGAGCCCGGTGCCTTGACCGACAGCTTTCGTCGTAAAGAAAGGCTCAAACATGTGCGCCTCTACATCAGGTGGAATGCCGGGGCCATTGTCACCAATCTCCACGACCACGCAGGAATCATCGCGGTAAGTTCGAACACGCAGCTCGCCGTTTCCGTTCATCGCATCCACGGCATTGTCGATTAGATTGGTCCAGACCTGGCTGAGCTCGCTTCCAAATGAATTTACGAGAAGGGGGACCTTCTGGTAGTCGCGTTTTACCACGACTCCATGTTTAAGCTTGTGATTCAGGATGGTGAGCGTATTTTCCAGTGTCTTTATGACATCGACATTCTGGAGCGGCGCCTGGTCCATGAATGTGTATTCCTTTATCGCAAGGACAAGATCTGAGATTCGCGACGTGCTGCTCTCGATTTCATTCAGCAGGTTCGCGACTTCGACCGACGCAGCCAGCCTGATCAGGGCTGCACGAGCGGTATCGGCATCCAGGTTCGCGAACAACGATTCCAGCGCTGCCGGTTTGACTCCTCGCCTCGCCAAATCCGCCGCCAATTGCCACAAGTCTTTTTGACCATGACTTCGCAGCAAGGAGTCAATCTGCTCTTCCATGTCGCTGGCGGTCAGAGCATCCAGTGGAGGCTCGTCGCGTTGAGTGAATGAGGCTTCAAGGTTTTCGATCTCCGCTTTCTGCGCGGGAATCAGCTCACGCCTTCCAAGTTCGTGACTGGCGTCCTTGATCTTCTTTAGAATTTGGCGCAGTTGGCTGGCTGCGCGCTTGGCGGCCGATGCTGGGTTATTGAGTTCATGCGCCAGACCCGCAGAAAGTTTTCCCAGAGAAGCCAGCCGGTCGCGCTGTTGCTCGAAGCGAGTCGTTTCGCGGATCCTGTCGGACATCAAGCCAACAAGACGAGTGGCCAGTTCCGGCATTTTTTGTACGAGCTGGGGAAATTGCGAAGACGGAAAACGCAATAGGCGACCATTGCTGACTGCCCGTCCCGTCACGGGAGTGCGTTTCATCCTTGAAAAGGGCAGAACACCGGTCACTTCTCCTGCCTTTACTGGAAAGGCAAAGGTCTCGCCATTGATTTCACCGCGTGCCTGGAATTCTCCCTCAAGCATCACGAACATATTTTCTGCGGCGTCGCCCTGGCGAATATAGGTATCGCCCGGATTAAGGAGCTGTTCATGGCACTGGCTGATAAACCATTCAAGCTGGTCGTCAGGCAGATCGGCGAATGTAGGTACGCGAAGTAGGTCGAATTTTTCGATCATCATACCTTGCTCAGGTACTGATGGATGAATTGCACAGCCACTGAACCTTCACCAACGCCCGAAGCTACGCGCTTAATGGAGCCATGGCGCACGTCTCCGACGGCAAAAATTCCGGGAACGTTCGTCTCTAGCAGGAAGGGATCGCGCTCGAGAGTCCATCCTTTTGGCCACTGGCCGTCGCGGAGCAGATCAGGTCCGGTGCTGATGAATCCACGTTCATCGCGTTCGACTATGTCGCCCAGCCAATCTGTGCGCGGCAGCGCGCCGATAAAGATGAACATCGCGCTGGCCGGAACCCTTTCGATCTTGTCAGTATCCGAACAGAGAACTGAAATTTCTTCCAAGTGCGATTCCCCGTGTACTTCGGCAACGCTGGCGTGCGTCCATATTTGGATGTTAGGTGTCTTCTGAACCTGGTCAATCAGGTATTGCGACATCGTGCTCGCCAGGGATGAACCGCGAACCAGAATGACAACGCGGTCAGCATACTTTGCAAAGTTCATGGCAGCCTGACCCGCAGAATTCGCACCGCCGACCACGTAGATGACTTCGCCTTTGCATGACAAAGCTTCAGTAGTACCGCCTCCGTAATACACGCCCGCCCCCTGCAATCTGTCCACGCCCGGCGCTTCAAGTCGGCGCCACTGAACTCCGGTGGCAATCATTAAAGCATGGCAAGAGAGTTCAGTGTCATCGGCTAACTTGAGAATTCGATAGGGACCTTCGATCCGGGCCGATACAACTTCCTGCGGAGCTAGAATCTCTACGCCGAACCGGCGCGCCTGCACCACTGCGCGCCGTGCCAGGTCTCCGCCGCTCAATCCAGTTGGAAAACCGAGATAGTTTTCGATCCGGGAACTCATCCCAGCTTGGCCGCCGGGAGCTTCCCGTTCGATGATCACCGTGTGCAGCCCCTCAGAGGCGCCATAGACTGCGGCTGCCAAGCCGGCCGGCCCGCCACCCACGATGGCAAGATCGTAAAACGTGGTCTGGGCACGAGTACGCAATCCAACTTTCTGGGCAACTTGTGCCGGGAGACTCTCCAGTAACTTCGTTCCGTCGGGAAAGAGCACTACCGGAAGATTGGAAACCTCAGGACCTAGAATCTCAAGCAGGCGCTTGGTCTCCGGGTCATTGGCTGAAAGCTCAACGTCAATCCATTGGTACGGTACGTGGTTCCGTGCCAGGAAATCTCGCAGCTCGTAGGATTTTGGAGACCACCGCGTGCCTAATACTCGAATACCTTCAAAGACCGGGCGATACGAGGCCTGCCAATCGTCGAGCAAATCGTCCAGCTGCGGATATAAGCGTTCCGCTGGCGGATCCCACGGTTTCATGAAAAAGTAATTTATGCCCGCATCGTTGATGGCGCTGATGGCAGCATTGGTGTCTGCATAAGCAGTAAGCAACGCCCGCTTGGCATCGGGATAGATCCGCGTGGCCTCCTGAAGAAAATGAACCCCGTCCATGCGCGGCATACGCTGATCGGCGAGCAGCAGGGCAACCGTGTCATTGCGCACCTTGAGCTGCTTCAGAATGTCCAGCGCTCCCTCAGGAGAATCGCTTCCCATCACCCGGTATTCGGCGCCGTACTGGGTCCGCAAGTCGCGTTCAATCGCCCGCAACACATCCGAATCGTCATCCACACTCATTAATACTGGCTTCGGCATAGGGCTCTCATGTATTTTGCCTGAAAATGATTGCGACTATCCACAGTTGAACGCGTAGTTTTACTTTGTTCAGCGCGCGTCAAGATTAGAGATTTGACGAAGAACGTTCTTCCGAGGCTATGCTGCCTTGATTAGATACCCAAATTTGCGTTTGGTCGCAAGTTAGATTCCAGCATTAGCAAGTACACGAGAATTCGTACTTTGCGCCTAGATACGCGGGAGTTCGCGCGAGCATTTGAATCCACGCACAACTGGTGAGCATCTTTTACCTCAGCGAATGGCTGAGGACAATCCGCATGAGAAAGCCCATTCTTATTTCCTCGATCGTATTCCTGACGTTCGCAGCTTTAATCAGTTCCGGGTGCGCAAGAACGGAAGCAAAGCCGGGCGCACCGCAGGCTATGCCGGTTAAGGTTCAGACTATTAGCCTTTCGCCCGTACCCCACCAGGATGAATACGTAGCGACCGTAAAGTCGCGCCGCTCGGCAAGCATCCAGCCGCAGGTGGATGGCTCGTTAACCCGAATTTTAGTGAAATCGGGTGATCACGTGCGTGCTGGACAAGTGCTGATGACGATTGATCCGCTAAAGCAGCAAGCAACGGTTGATCAACAGCGCAGCACCGAAGCTCAGAAGAAAGCGATTTTCGAATACAACCAACTAGAACTGCAGAGACAACGCGGTCTCTACGAAGGCGGCGTAACCAGCAAACAGAACTACGATTACGCTGTTCAAGCCTTGGAAAATTCCAAGGCTGATTGGGAGTCTGCCAAGTCGGCGCGTGTTACGCAGGAGCGGCAGCTCGCCTATTACCACCTCACCGCGCCTTTCGGCGGCATTGTCGGCGACATCCCGGTCCACGTTGGCGATTACGTATCTCCCCAGACGCTGCTTACCACCCGTGGACGAGAATGCCGAATTAGAAGCCTACATTTATATTCCGGCGGAACGCGCCTCAGAGATTCGGATGGGCCTTCCGGTACAGATCGTTACCAGCGCCGGAGAGTTGATCGAGAAATCGAAAGTTGATTTCGTTTCGCAGCAGGTTGACAACGCCCTGCAAGGCGTTCTCGTAAAAGCTCCGATCCATGCGCCTCTCGATAGGTTCCGC
>QHZR01000111.1:11071-31550 GCA_003224755.1 Acidobacteriota bacterium | reverse complement strand
TTGCGGTATCCGCATTGAAGTTGGGTGATGGGTTGCGCCTCGGCGGGAACAACCACCACCGACGGCATCTGCGATTTCGGCAATGAGTTCGGGCCTTGAGCGAGGCCTGAAACGCTGACGACCAAGCAGAATATAAGCGCAAGATGGCAAACGCGATGAGACATTCCTGATCTCCCCAAGCGAGCCGCAACGGCTAGCCGCCAGAGTATATACGGTTTTGAATCGGAGCTGGTTCAGCTGTGAAGAGTCCGGGTGGGGTGAG
The DNA here is from genome assembly GCA_003224755.1 of Acidobacteriota bacterium. Lineage (GTDB taxonomy): Bacteria > Acidobacteriota > Terriglobia > Terriglobales > Acidobacteriaceae > Gp1-AA145. The sequence continues at coordinate 31,288 of QHZR01000111.1, read as the reverse complement.
CATAGAAGAGGTCGCGACTTATGTAATCCATGGTAGTTGCTTGCTCGCAGCGGTTAGAATTACGATAGTCGCGACCTCTTTATTTCTTGTTCGAGTATTCTTTTTCGCTCCGTTCCGAGCGATCACCGCTAAGCCGCGATCGAAGGTCGCCGGTCAGCCTTGGAGATTTCCGCAACGGTCTTTGAGACCCGCTCCGGTCTATCGTGCAGGGCGAGGTCTGCCTGAGATACGATTCCGATCACTTTATCGTCGCTGTCCACGACTGGAATGCGCCGCACCTGGTGGTCCTGCATCAGGCGCTCGCATTTCTCGATATTTTCGCCTTCGCGGCAGGAGATTGGATTCATGCTGATGAATTTTTCGATGGTGGTCTTCTTCGGATCCAATCCATCGGCAACGACTGAACAACAGAAGTCGCGATCGGTGATCATTCCTATCAGCGTGTGTGACTGCTGGTCCGCTACAACTGGAACCGCGCCCACGTTACGATCACGCATAATTCCCGCGACGGTCTGAGCACTGTCGGTGGGCGTGCAACATGCTGGGTTTTGACTCATTACCTCTCGAACTTTCACGGCTCCCTCCTGAGATGTCGTCTTACGTTTGCTGTTTGACTTTGATTTTGTCCACCACGTTGCGATCGCCGGCATGAGATTTCGCGATGCTTAGAGCGAGGTCTCGCTGCTCGGCAGTATCAACGGTGCCTGCGACTACGATGGAAGCCTCATCCACTTCGGCGCGCAGGTTCGCGCTAGCAAGTGTGGGTTCGTTGCTGAATTGTTGCGTGATTTGCTGCTGAATCTGCTCGGATGAAGTTGCTTCCGGGGTTGGGGCTGGAGCCCGCTGGTCAGGCGGCATCGTCTGCCGCGGAGACTGCTGACCCTCAGGGAAAGTCGGCGGCGTGCTTTGCGGCGGCTGTCCAGGCTGCGGTTGACCCGGCCCCATCTGACCAAAGGCAGTTCCCGCAAGTAGAACTAGCCCGCAGAGTATCTGCTTCATAAAACCTCCTTTTTGGGCTTCCGCTATTACATTTTTGATGCGGCAGGTGGCATGGGGATGACTTGCGACTCTACTGTGACCCATGTAGGCGAAGCTAAGGTTTCGGCAGTACGGATGCAGTCAGGTCACGCGAGTGGCCGACCGGTACAGTCGCATTGCAAGCTCTCATCTTCTGAACAAGTAACTGATCTTGACGAACAATTGGCGTCCATCGTTGGTCAATTGATCGCGAGTGCGCAGCAGGCCCGGGCCATTGGGATCGCATTGGGTTGAACCCGGCAATCGGAAACAGAGATCGGGGTCAACGTTCTCCAGGTTCGAGTTGTAGCCGACATAAATCGCAGTACCCGGATGCAGCAGATAAGTGAACAGAACGTCGAAGTTCATGTTCTTGGTGGTTTGCAAAGAGGAGTAGGACTGATTCGCCAGCAAACCGTTGTATTGGGCGATCAATCGCAACGAGAACTCGCGCGTGAATTGATAATTCCACTTTGAACGGAAGATGTTGCTATTGACTACGGCATGATGGACGATGCCGTTGGTCACAAGTTCCAGGATGTAGGTGTTGTCAATCTGAAGCCGCCCAAACGGTTTGATCCCAATGGTTTGATTCACTGCGGTTTCATTGCCCGTGTAAGGCAATTGTCCAGGGGCAGGGACAATTACGACCACGCCGTTGTGAAAAATACGCGTGCTCCAGTTGAACGCGCGCCAGGGACTGCCGCGAAAGACAATTCCGCCGCCCTGCTGGGCCATCTGCTTGTTGCTAGTCAACCCAGAAAAACCAGGCGACGCAGGGAAGTCCGCGGGGCGCAGGACATCGGACTCGTACCAATAAACGGGCGCGAAAATGATGTTGCGTCGAAAGCCGAACACATAATCTGCGCTGATGAGCTGTTGTAGTGTCGTACCGTGAGTGCCCCAAAGTTGCGTGCCATTTTCTTCAGGTCCGTGCTGGATCAGGTACTTCCCTTCCGGTCGCCAGTAAAAATGACCGTACTCGTTTAGGGACCTCTGATCAGCGCGCTGCAGAAATCCCGCTTCGGTCCGGAAGTGCGGGGTGATATCGAGATATTGCAAGTCGAAAGTAAATCGGCGCCCGGTACCGACCAGCACGCCCTCGTTATGCTGGCCGAAAGAATAACCAGTGCTATCGAGAGTGGAACTCATGTATCCGCGATATTGAGCCGTCCAGTTCTGATTTAAGCGGAATGTTCCATCGAGACCGCCAACACGATTGAAAGTCCCGTTAAATTCCCGATCTGTGAACATCGCTCCAATACTGGACTGCTCGCCGAGATCGTGACTGACTCGACCGATTGCGAAATGAGCCCGTTGGCCGTAAGAAGGATCGCTATTGGGAACGATCAAACCGGGCGAGCGATCATCCGCGACAAGAAAACCAAGATTCCAGGGACCACGTTTGCCGGTTAAACGCACCCCAAATGTTGGGTCTGCGATTTGCCGCGTGAACACTAGACGCGTTTGCAATTGCGCGATCGCGACTAGTGGCGCCTCAAAGAAGTTGGAGTTTTCCATGAAGAATGGCCGCTTCTCAGGAAAAAAGACAGCGAAGCGCTGATTGACCGTGTTCTGCGGCTCGTCCGACTCAACCTGCGCGAAATCCGGATTGATAGTCGCATCAAGCACGAGGCTATCGAGGAAAACGAATTTCGCATCGAGACCAGCTTTGCCCTGGAAACTGGCTGAGTCGAAGCGCGGCTGCGCTGGATCTCGCGTGTCAAGCGATCGGAAGGTTCGGGATTCGACATAAGGAATGAACTGCATATTGCGACCTGGCGAGATGTCCTTGAAGTCAGTGAGTTTCGCTTCTTGGCTGAGCCGGCCGGCAATCCGCGTCGAAACTTGCGGCCAGTAATCCAGTTCATCCCTGCGGGCTATGTAACGCGAGACGGTGATTCCCCAGCGATTGGTGGCGGTCGGATGAAACCTCAAGCTGCGAAACGGAATCGCGACCCAGATAACAAAGCCGTCGGAATTGATTTGCGCCCGCGAATACCACAGAGTGTCCCACGAATAGTCCGTGCCTTCACCTTCAGTCCACAGCGCGTCAGCCTGCACTCCTCTAGGATTCACATCGAAGACAAACCCATGGCGCTGGTCCTGGAAAGTGTCCAGGGTGATCTCGACATAATCATCTGAGTCAAAAGGGCGATTATCGTGGTTGGTGGTCGGAGGTTCCCGGCGCGTCAAGCTTGAGCGAACGCCGTGCTCATGGTCCCAGCACAGAAGCACGATATACAAGTTCGTCTGATCGTAGCCGAGATAGGCTTCGGAACGCTCGGTGGGTTGCTTGCCATCAAATGGATGGTTCTGAATGAAGCTGGTGACGTGCTGCAACTGGACCGCGGCGCCTTTCGGCGTCATTCCCTCAAAATCTTCTAGCTTGGAAGCTTGATTAACGCGGGGCACGACCACGGAGGTTGTGGCATGGCAGACCTGTGGCCAGGCCATGACGAACACAATTCCTTGCGGCAGGGCCCATCTCCACTTTCGGAACAAGAATCCTCCCAACCGCAATGATGCTTGTACGATCAGGGGTTTTTGACGCTTTGGGAATCGAACGGTTAGCGCCGATCAACACCATCAATGCTGACGGTCTGGTGACAACCTGCGTTTTCCTGCGGACATCCTAAGTACGGAACCTTGCTTGCCTGGCCACTAAGCTATGCGGCTTCTCGCCCGGTTCTACATGGTTTTGATTCTATCTGCGGCCGGGGCTTGCCAACTGCCTTCATCTCGCTGCGATGAGATGGCTATTGCTCTCGAGGACTGCCCATACCTGGTGCAGACATCAGTCGCAGCTCACGCTTTCATTTCCACGCCTACCAGCTTTGCCGACAGTATCACTGAGAGCTTCTTTCGCGCACCCGTGTCCAAGCGTCGGGAATTTCGTTGGGGCCGGGCGCTTTTTGAGTCGTTCGCGTTCTTGTCTATCGAACAGGCCTATGTGGTCCATGACGATTATCGCTGGGTAGTGGTTGAGAACGGTGTGCCCTTCAATCACTACTGGAGCGACTACAAGCAATCTCTTTCATCATGGGTGAATGCAGGATGGAACGACGGCGATCCGGCTCTGTACAGCTAGGTTGGACATCCCGTTCAGGGCGCGTTGACGAGTTACATTCAGATTCAAAATGATCCCCAGGGAGAGAAATTGGAGTTCTCCAACACTCGCGAGTACTGGTGGAGCAGATTCAAAGCAACGCTCTGGAATGCCGCTTACAGCACGCAGTGGAACATCGGCCCGTTAAGCGAACTGACCGTAGAAAAATATGGAACGAAGGCACGCCCGCCGTGGAACGAAGACGGCTCGTGGCCGTGCACGCAAAGGCATTGCTTCACCGGAGTTGGGCAAGTGGATCTGGTCACCACGCCGGTAGGAGGGCTGGCATGGCTTCTAGCGGAAGACCTGCTCGATAAACACATTGCGCGTCCGGTGGAAGGCTCAACCCGCAACAGTTTCCTGATTGGGTTTACGCGCTGCGCGCTGAATCCGATTCGCGGCGGAGCCAACATTCTGCACGGAAAGGCCCCATGGTACCGCGCTTCTCGCGATGCCCGCGAGGTCTATCTGTCTGACCAGTTACGCAAGGGAAATCTCGAGTACAAGTCTTCCCTGCCATGAATGCCGGCGCACCCGTATTGGTGATCGTGGCTGCTGTCTTTGTCGGGTGCACCGCCGGGGCGCAAGAGTGGTCGAAAAATTGGGACATCGCAATCTGGGTTTCCGGCTCGACCGGCGAGGAGCTCACCAATTCTTTTGGCGAATCCCAACTGCGGAGCGCAGGCGTATACGTAGGACGAGCGCTCACACGTGACATCGGTCCGCGATGGTGGCACGGGCGCATCGAGTACGGGCTCAATTTGTTCCCTGCATTCGCGCAATCGCGACCGCAACTTATTTATGGCAGCGGAATCGAGCCGGTTGTGTTGTGCTGGAATTCGTCTCTGGCGATTCGCGGCCTGCAACCATACGCCGAAATCGCCGGAGGCGCGCTGCGGACCACCTCGAACCTGCCTTCAGGTGATACTTCAGCTTTCAACTTTACCGCTAAGGGTGGCGGGGGCTTATATATTCCACTCTCAAAAAACCATTTTATGGATTTCGGGGTTCGATGGTCTCACATTTCCAATGCGAATTTGGGAAGACGGAATCCGGAATTCAATGGCATTGAGGTCCGGATTGGATATCACTGGAGGAGGTAGGTCGCTCTCAGAACCACATCTGCCACCACAAGCTCGCGTGATGTGCCAAAAAGCGGGTCCCTCCCCGCGCGCAATGATCGGCTTCGCCAATCATTGCACTTGGTCGGGATGACAGAGCTGTTTTGATGCCGCAAAACTCAATCTGCAGACGGCATCCAGGCGGAGGGATATCGCACGTAGGACGAATTCAACTCACGCACGGAACTGCAGCCGAGCAGCCGCATGGTGCGCTCCACATCCTCTCGCAGAATCTCGATCGCGCGAACCACACCGGCGTGACCTGCCGCGGCCAGTCCATACGCATAGGCTCGGCCGCAGAGTACGGCACGCGCTCCTAGGCAAAGGGCTTTCACAATGTCGGCTCCGCGCCGCACGCCACCGTCCATCAATACTTCGGTTTTGCCGTTTACCGCAGCCACAACTTCTGGGAGCGCGGCAATGGCGGCGGAAACCCCATCCAGTTGCCGGCCTCCGTGATTCGAGACAGAAATCGCAGCGGCGCCCTCATCTACGGCTTGGCGTGCATCGTCTGCGGTGAGGATGCCTTTGATCACGATGGGTCCTGACCAGCTTTGACGAATCCAGCGAATGTCTTCCCATGTGACAACAGACTTCCTTAACGCCGTGCCGACATCCAGCATGGGCATTCCGCCCGTTTCGCCCGGTACAAGAACGTTCTCCAAGCGCGGAACACCGCCGTCCAGGAGAAATGCCGTCAGCCAGCCGGGATGGGCCAATACTTGCGGCAGGAATGGAAGTTTCGCAAAGGGGCTGCCGGTGAGAAGTTCAGCCGTGCCGTTGCGTGGATCACGCTCGCGCATGCCGGCCACTGGAGTATCAATTGTGATAACGAGCGCAGAAAAGCCCGCCTTCCGGGCGCGCTCAATTGCGCCTTCCGCCGCTTCCCGGCCCCCGACCAGATAAAGCTGATACCATGCGGTCCCCTTAGTGGCGGCCTTCACGTTCTCAAGCCGGTGTCCGGAAATTGTAGACAGAATGTAACCGGTGCCAGCATCACCGGCGGCGCGCGCGGCTGCAACCTCGCCGCCCGGATGCATCAGGCGGCTGTAGCCTACGGGTGCCAGAATTGCCGGAAAAGAAATCTCGCCGCCGAGTACGGTGGTGCGGAGGTCGCAGTCACCCACAGCAACCGCATGTCGCGGACGAAAGGTGATGCGCTCAAGCGCGCGGCAATTTTCCCGCAGCGTGACTTCTCCCTCGGCGCCACCGTCAAGATAGTCAAACACCGCTTTTGGCACACGCTTTTCGGCGATGCTGCGCAAATCGGCTATGTTCACGACGCGCGATGGAGATAGTTTTTTCATTTGTGTCGCGGAAGAACCACTGAAATTATCAGCATCCGGGCACGCGCGCAACTTATGGTTAACGCACAATCGTCATGCTTGTAGAATACGATCTCTTATCCAATCCCAGGAGGTACAAGTGAGATCGTTTTCGACCTCGGCGCGACGGCCCTTCTTTGAGCTCGCACTCATCCCTGTTTTGCTGCTTCAGGCGCAAGTGGTCGCCGCTACAGGTGAGCTCATCGTAGGTACGACCGGGGGTTCGCTAAAAGGAGCAACTCGTGCACTAGGCGGTGCGGAGTTTCTGGGCATTCCCTACGCTCAGCCTCCGGTTGGCGACTTGCGCTGGCGTGAGCCTCTCCCCCCGAAACCGTGGACTGGAGTGCGTGAATTCTCGGCGATTGGAATCGGCATGACGCGGAAACCAGCAAAGAAGACTGCCTGGTTCTGAATGTAATGACACCGGTGTGGCCGGCGCCGAAAATGCCGCTGCCGGTGATGGTCTGGTTCCACGGTGGAGCGAACGCCGGTGGCACTGCGTCGAGCGCCCTTTATAAAGATGGAATGCTGGTTCAGCACGGCGTGGTTCTGGTTACAGTCAACTACAGGCTAGGGATGGTCGGCTTCTTTGCCCACCCTGCGCTAACGAAAGAATCTCCGCATCACTCCTCCGGGAATTATGGATTGCTGGATCAATTACTAGCGCTGCAGTGGGTGCACGATAACATTGCGAAATTTGGCGGTGATCCCGCAAATGTGACAGCCTTCGGCCAGTCTGCCGGCGCAATAGATGCAGGCTATCTCATGGTCTCGCCACTGGCCAAGGGCCTCTTCCAACGATTGATTGCACAGAGTGGCTCGCCGCTGGGTCCGCCGTTACCTAAGCTCTCGGAGGCAGAGCAGGCAAACCAGAAACTTGTGGCGAGTTTGAAAGCGCCTGCTGACCATGAGCTCCAATCTTTGCGCGAGCGGTCCGTGCAAGAACTTCTCGTGGTGCCGGGCAAACAAGATCCTGAGGCGCCGTCTATAGGTCCGATCATTGATGGGTGGCTGATTTCGCGATCGCCAGCGGAGGTATTAAGCGCCGGACAAGAGGCACCGGTTGATTTGCTGATAGGGACCACTTCGCGTGAGTTCGGTATGCCGGGCCCGCCGGACGAAGTACGCAAGTTTATTCAAAACGTGACCGGAAGTGTTGCCGACCGTGCATTCGCGCTCTACGGCCTGGCAAATGGCGGTGTGGGCAACACTGATCCACTGTACGGCTCAGCCGGCGATCAGTGGTTTGCCGACCTCGCGTTTCGTTGTCCAACCACGACGGAGGCCGCGTGGCACACGGCTGCCCATCGTCCCGTTTATGAGTACGAGCTTCAGCACGCGATTCCGGGGCAGCAATCGCAGGGTGCGGTGCACTCGGCCGATTTGCCCTACGTGTTTGGGTATTTTCCCAAAGCCGGCAACATCGCCGGGAATTTCGACGACGTCGATTTCAAACTCGCAGACCTGATTGAGACCTATTGGGCAAATTTCGCGAGTACGGGAGATCCGAACTCCAATGGATTGCCGAAGTGGCCGGATTTCGATGGGGAGCAAACATACATTCAATTCAGGCAGGATGGCAGCGTGGGTACATCAACCGGCCTGAGAAAGCCGTACTGCGATCTGTATCGGGATGTGGTCAAGCAAAGAACGAGCGGGACTCCTTGAATCCGCCCGAATTCCGCGGACGAAAACCACCGGGCAACGCGTCGAAAATCCCTACCCTACGAAAACCGCGTAGGGTGGGGCAACCTCAGTAGCAGTATTCACAAACGAGGAAAAGATGGGTTACACTCCCTCGCGCATCACGTGCAAGTAGGTTGCGCGGTAGTGGGCTACTTTGAATTTTCGATCTTGCCATGCATGCCAAAGGGCGCGTACAAATCACAACCGATGCTCTACGCACCTACGTTAACGTGATTGAAGATGCCTTTGGTTCGGAAGTGGATTATGCACAGTTGCACAAGGTTTATCGTGCTCCGCTAGAAAACGAGACACGCTACTCTCCAGCGAAGTGCCTTGGCTGCGACATGAAAGCAGTGAGTGGGAATCCTGATTTCAGGCACGTTTCGACTTCATTTGTCGAAAGGTAGAACTGGACTGTTCGCACAACGATGCGCCGTTACACGCGTTTGTCGAACGGGTTTAGTCGCAAGTTGGAAAATCATGCCGCCGCAACTGCGCTAAATTATTTTGCCTACAATTTCATCAGGATTCATCGTACACTTCGCACGTCCCCGGCGATGGCTGCTGGCGTGACAGATCGGCTCTAGGATGTGAATGATCTTGTGGCCCTCTGGGAATCCTACGAGCGGAGGACGGAAAGAGCGGCATAAAACGTAATGGGAAAAGGGCGCGATAAGCGAAAACGTAAAGCCAAAAAACAAACACTGCGCGAAGACATTCGTGCAATAGAGGTGAACCACCTATTCTTGGTGAACCAGATGCCCCTGTTCATGCTCCACTGAAGCCGAAACCCAATCTCCGTTCTGGCGCAATAGCCCTTCCTCAACCGGAGCCAGAGGACGCGTTTGTGACGCTGGAACCGAAAAGAATTTCAAAGTAGCCCACTACCGGTTGCGCGAAATCCCCTGTTGCGCGAAATCCCACGCCGGACACGCTGTTCGGGTGTATACTTTCGGCCCGCAGGGGCTAGCAGCCTGAGCGTCCGTCTCCGCCAGGAGGATTTATGACGTCTACAGCCTTACGGCTTTGCGTCGTTGTATTGGTTTTGTTCTCAACCGCGCGTCCACTGTTCTCCCAGAGTTTTCAGCCTCAAACACGCCTGGCTGCAAGTCTACCCGGAGATACATGGGAGCCAAGCATTGCCGCCGATCGTTTTGGCCACGTATACGTGCTGATTCCTGACTTTCCGCCAAGCTGCAAAAAGTGTCCGAGCTCGATTGACTATTTGATCGTTTCCGGTGACAACGGGAAAACCTGGTCGTCACCGCGAATCATCGCTGATCCAGCCTCGGGTCAAATTGACGTGCAGCTTAAAGTTGATCCGATTGATGGACAAACCGTGTACGCATCTTGGTTGCAGAATAACAAGAGCATGATTGAGGTAGCCAAGTCTACCGATTTCGGCCAGACCTGGAGCACTGTCATCGCGAACTCAAATAATGCTGGGATGGACAAAGACATTCTCGCCGTACGCGGCAACGATGTGTACGTGGCTTACAACCATTCGCAGACGGTTTGGTGCTCGTCGTCGCATGATGGCGGGCAAAGCTGGACATCCGTGAAGGTCAATCAGAACGCACAGTTCGGCTGGTCACTGACGGGCGGTGGGACGGTTGATCCCGCGGGCAATGTGTACTTCAGCTGGAATGGCTACACACAGAACGGCGGAGCCAAGGGCCCCGTCAATCTATACGTGACGAAGTCGGTGGATGGCGGGCTTACGTGGACATCTAAGCTGCTCGACATTTCCGCAGCTCCGCCGGATTGCTCGGCATTCCAGTGTGGGTGGGCGTTTCTGGGACCGGGAATTGCGATGACCTCCGATGCAGCCGGGCAACTTTACGTGCTCTGGAACTCCGGGGCCGCAGATGGTGGTCCTGAGCGAATGTATTTTTCAACTTCAACGGATCAAAGCACCACGTGGAGTTCGCGGAGGGATGTCTCCCTTGCACCTCAAGGCGTTGACCACGCATTCCCGGCCCTTGCGGCAGGAGTTGGTGGGGATATCCGCATTGCGTGGATGGACCAGAGAAATGAGCCACACTGGAATGTCTATTACCGGACTTCTAACAATGGAGGATCTACGTGGTCGGGTGAGACCGTTTTGTCGAGCTTTGTTTTCGGATACAACTACATTTTCTCGGACGGTTTTCGGTTCCCGTTCGGCGACTACTTCGATATGGACATTGACAATAAGTCCCATACGCAGGTGGCTTGGGGCGAAGGATACGATTGGCTCACGCCGGGGAATGTGTGGTACACGCGGCAGCTGCGGTGAACTCAGAAGTTCGCTAGGCTTCGGCGCGGACGGCAGTTTTCAGACGATCGGGTACTGACGTCCACGTTAGCGGTTCGACGTCTCCGACGATGAAGACCCAGGCGATAACGCCGATGAACGAGATCGCTGAAGTGACGGCGAAGGGCCAGAAGAAGCTGCCGGTGTGGTCGAGGACGAAGCCGGTGAGGGACGGGCCGATGATGCCGGCGAAGTTGGCGAATCCGTTTTGCGGGCCATACCAACGGCCGACGGCTTCTGGTCCGGCGATGCGTTGGCAAAACGCGTAAATACCGGGAGAGCTCAAACCACAACCCACACCGGCAACCATCAGCCACGGCAGGTAACTGTCTCCACCCGCAAGCGCGCAGCCCATCACTCCGATTGCGCCCAGCGAGAACGCGATTCCCATGGCGGTTTTTCGCACCACCGTGCAGCTATGGCCCCGTCGAATGTAGAAATCCTGCAGCCAGCCGCCACCAATTGCGGCTGCTGCGTCGACGGAGTAGTAGAGGCCAGCAATTCGGACCATGCTATCCAGCGAGAGATGTCGAGCGAGAACCAAGTAGCTGGGCAGCCAGGTGATCATGAAATAAAAAAGATAGTTGCAGGCGAAGTGGCCGAGAGTGGTGCCCCAGAAGGAACGTTGCTCAAAGATCCTCCAAGTATCTACTGACGGTCGCGCCGGATGAGGAGCAGCAATGACGTAAGCAGGTTTCCACTTCGCCCAGGCCGGGAGCCAGAGCAAGCTGATCAATCCAATCCCGATGAACACGGGACGCCAACCGTATTTGGTCATTAGATAACCGGCGCCGAAGGTCCCGACGGCGTTGCCGGTGCGCAGTGCGGACATGAGGGCGCCGCTGGCGAATCCGCGATAGTGCTCCGGCAAACAGCGAGCCAGGATCTTTGAACCTGCAGGCAAGGCGACGGATTCGCCCACGCCGAGAATCAACCTCATCGAGAGCAGCAGCACGAAGCCCCTGACGATGCCGGTGGTGGCGGTGGCGACAGACCAGAGCAGAAAACCGGCGGCGAGGATGCGATTGACGTCGAAGTGATCGACGAGCCATCCCATAACAAACTGCATCCCGGTGTAGCTGACGAAGAAGGCGGTGAACAGAATGCCGAGCTGCGTTCCTGAGAGATGGAACTCCGACTTCAAGATCGGGCCGGCCACGGAGACGTTGCCGCGATCGATGTAATTAATGAGAAAGCTTATCGCCAGCAGAATGAGGGCAGGCGCGAAGGCACGCAGACTGCCGGATTCAGTGGTGGATTGGGACATGCCGGGTGTCCGAGGCATTCTGCGCCGGGTCAGGAGCAATTTGCAAGGGGTCGAGTCCAAGTCGTTGTTTTTCCGAGCTGAAGCTCGCACGATCAGGCCCGCGATCTCTAACGCGGCCATAAATGGCCACTCTTCCACTGTGGTGCATGAGTCCGCGATGGCGCATGCTAAGAGGATGTCTCCGAGGCCAGGTCTCGGCCCGACACCATAGCCGGCGGGTCACGACGCATGTCCGACTGGCACGCCTAACGTCGTGGCATTGCGTCTAGCTGGTCTACCCGGCCCCTAGTGGTTGCAGCAGATGGTTTGTTCTGCCTCTTGTTTCATTCCAGCCTTGGACTGTTGTTTTCCCTCGACCTTGCCTTGTTTTGGATTGGGCGCGCTGCTTTGGTTATGCGCCGCCTCTTTCTCGAGCAGAGCAACGCCTTGTGAAAACGTAAGATCGGGAGCCACCACGCGGAAATCGGAAAATGAGTCGCTGGAATGGAGGTTCAGCTTTTTCAACCATAGAATCTTGCCGGTGAAAGCCAGCTCCATGTGGGTTATTTCCCAATGATGATTGCCCACATCAGCCTGCTGGACCAGAAAGCGTCCTCCGCGATCAAGGTGTCCGAGAATTCCCCAACCGAAGCCGACCTCTTTCTCCAGGGTACCGTCAATCTCCGCGATGCGGTCCTGCCGAGTGTCGATCAGCAGATGGCCGGTCATTCCTGTGAGCACTTGTTCCACACGTGAGGGAGGCTGGTAATTTGGATTGGGGTGGAATTTTAAGCGCACCAGTTCGTCGCCGGGACCGCCCACGCCGGCACTTCCCTGCTGCGTCCCGTCGCGTTCATACAGAAAAGCAGATGGAAGCGCTTTGACGATACGAATGGTGCGCCCTGCGTCCTCTTTTTCCTGCATGCGTTTGCGGTTGAGCTCTTCAGGGTTCCGGAGATAGTTTTGCAGGCGCGCTGCTTCGGCTTCTCGCTGCTGTGGCGTCAGCGGATGGCCATCCACCTCCACTAACAATCCAGCGGTGGCTTCGCGGGTCTCAACTATCAACTTAGTCTGATTGACGTGGGGCGTTTTTCTCTGGTTCCGGAACATGAAATGCGTGCCCGAAGGGCCGTTGGCAGCAATTTCATTCTTAACAGCGCTTGAAACGAGCTGGGAGGGGTCGCCGCTAGAAAGTTCTTGCTTGGCCGCGCTAAAGGTCCGCGTGGTAAGCAGCGCCAGCGCCGCCAAAAGCCAAACCCGTGGTTTATGCCTGGTGCGCATTGGAACGCGAAAGTTAACATTACTTTAGACGGAAAATATCGTCCCGCTGTTGTACCCAACGGTCAGCATCAGGCTGCGAGCAAGAACCTCGATCTGATCCGGCCGAACAGGCGGCTTCAAGCCCCAATCATTCAAACCGACTTACGCGGCGCAGCGCCGTTCTTCCGGCAGTGCAAACAATCGGTAATCTGTTCGACAGGCTATTGACGGCGTTCGCGGCCGGAGCCCATGATTTACAATCCATACTTCGTATTCGAGAGCGCTGTCGAGGGAGGCCATTCATGAGTACCACGCCCGCATCGGGAGGATTCGCGAACATCGGCAAGACTGTGGTTATCAAAGGAGACATTTCGGGCAGCGAGGACATCTACGTTGACGGCCAGGTGGATGGCAGCGTTCAGTTGCTTGGACACAGCTTGACGATCGGGCCGAACGGCCGCGTCCACGCCAGTGTCGCGGCAAAAAATGTGACGGTGGGTGGATCACTGGAGGGCAATATACACGCTACCGAACGCACCGAAATGCGCAAGTCGGCAGTGGTCAACGGTGACGTGCAAACCCGCCGGATTGCGATCGAGGAAGGTGCGTACTTCAAAGGCAAGCTGGAAATCCTTTCCGATAACAAGGCGGCAGCACCCGGAGTAAGCGCTGCGGCGGCCACTGTTTCCTCCCCAAAACCAGGTTCTAGTTCACCTGAACAGAACAAGTAATGTGGCCTATAGCCCTCCTGTCGGGTTATATTGAGCTACACGCATTTCTGCCTGGGTTCGGCAATATCGGCTGCAAGAGTCACTGCCGGTTTAAGCCTGAGGTCGCCAGGCGCGAGGGCCAAAATATCGGCCTGAGGTAAGCGTCCACATCAAATTGGCATGAGATTCTTTCGCAGCGGCCCTCCAGCAGCACCGTCGGAGTCGAAAACTCAGGAGCGGCTGAACCGGCGTTCAAGCGCCATGGCGGAACTGGCGCGGGTTTTCAAGTCTGAAGACCCGCTGTGTGTGCTCGATATAGGCGCTACCTCGGCCAGCAACATCCGGTTCTTTACCGAGCGCGGACATCGTATCTACAGCCAGGACCTGCTCGCGGCCTCTACTGACCCTAGTCTTGCTATCCACGATGATCAGGGCCGGACGACGCTCAACGAGAAGAAATTTCTCGAAGAGAACCTGTCTTATCCGAACGCGCAATTCGATCTGGTGTTTTGCTGGAATCTGGCTGACTACATGGATGAAAGCCTGGTCAAGCCCGTGGTAGCGCGGTTATGGTCAATGATGAAGCCGGGGGGAATGCTGCTCGCGTTCTTTCATACCCGCGAGGCCGGTCCCGACGCGCCATATTATCGCTACCACATCACTGGCACCGACGTGCTCGAAATGCACGCACTGAACGCGAAAGGCGATCATCGCAAGCACGGAAATGCGCCGACAGCCTTCACGTTGCAACGGGTCTTCAACAATCGCCACATCGAGAATTTGTTCCGCGATTTCGCCTCAATCAAATTCTTTCTCTCGCGGGACAACATTCGCGAAGTGCTGGTGGTCCGATAAAAGCAGGACTAACGCGTCATCCTCACCAGCATGCTTGTGATCGCTGGTGTTCGCTGCAATATTGAGAGTGCCGGTTTTCGCACGATCGAGGGCCATTGCAACAGTCGTCGCAATCGTGACGAATTCCGAAACACGCGCGAGAGCTTCCGCTTGTATGCCGCGCAATAGTCCGACGTAGCCTGCTCCAGCGAACACTCCCCCTTGAAAAATGGAGCGAGGCATTGGGCCGCGAGAGCGCCGCTCTGCAGCGCAAGTGAAATTCCGTCACCGATGAACGGATCTACGAAGGTTGCGGAATCTCCTATCTGCAGCATGCTGTTGTGACTAAGTTCTGGCTCATGAAAAACGAGAGGCGAGGTAGTGACGGGATCCATCGCAGCTATCCAATGCCGACTGCGTTCCAGTAGCGCCGGATGAGCGCTGAAGACATCTTGCAAACTTGTGGCAGCTTCAGCGCGCACCATGGCGCAGGCGTTCACCATCGTGCCGGCACCATTTTGTGACACGCTGACAGGCTGGACGCCACAGTAACCGCCGTCAAAAAAGTAGAGGTCTACCGACTGAGACGATCGTGGCTCGCGAAAATGCGCCTTGATACCGATCCAGCGTTCGCCTGTAGTGCGGGCGCGTATCTGCGGGCTAGTCAGATTGGACCAGCGCCCGGTGGCATTGATGACGGCCTTCGCTTCCAAAGGACCTTCGGCAGTGTTTACGAGAAACGGCGCGGTTCCGGTTACGCACTGCACAGGAGAACCTTCACGCGCATCAACACCGCTCTGAATGGCCGAGTTCCACAGAACGCGGTCGAGATCAAAACGGGTTACGCTCGCGGCAGGCGGCGAGACTTTTCCGACGAGTTCGGCGTTCTCCAGAAAGATTCGAGTTCGCGGGATTTTCGGCGCGTGGGTCACGAGTTGAGCGTGATCGTGGCAGACGAGTTGTCGCAATAACTCAAGTGACTCTGCCGAAACAAATTCGCCGCAGACTTTGTGACGCGGAAAGCGGCCACGCTCGAACTGGAGAACTCTCGCGCCCGCGCGGGCGGCGGTAATGCTGGCAGCGCAGCCGGCGGGACCGCCTCCAATCACAATCAGGTCGAAGGTCATCAGCTTGGCCCTTGCTGCTTCCATGCAATGGCGCCCATGCGGAAGAAATATTGCCGGTGTATTTCGACTCGAGAGGCCCCGGCCTTCTCGAGGAAATTTCGCATCTCCTCCACAGTGTAGGCCTGGCGAACCGAGGCGGGCGCATCATTTCGGGTCAAACGGCTGCGATAGAGCGGGAGTCCGGCATAGGCAACAGCCAAGTGAAGCGGGTGTCGCACCAGGTCATTGATCAGGACCGCAACCCGACAGACGCGAAGCGCTTCCCGCACGAACAGTACAACCTGGTCGGGTTGAAGATGATGGACAAACAAAGAGCTGGAAACGATGTCAAAAGCGGAACCCTGAAACGGCAGGGCCAGCGCGTCGCCAGCAACTGCCCGCATTCCGTTATTGCGCGGAAGGTGCGAGGGTGCGCGGTCCAGGAGAGTGACCTCGAGATGAATCTGCGAGAAGCGTTTTTGCAGCTCTTTCGGAACGAAGCCGTCGCCGGCGGCAACTTCGAGGACCGATAGTTTACTGGTGGCGCGAGCCACAATCTCGATCAGTCGGCTGCTCGTGGAAATGCCGCCGAACCATCGGTTGAACCAGCGTAGGTCCTTTAGCGAAGCGGCGACCTCAGACGGCGTTCCGGAGTCAGTGTCCAGTAGTTCACGAGTGGGCCGCCGCCGCATTCGCAGGATTGTAGCGGAAAGAGAAAGGCTGGTTGTCAGACAACTTATGCTCTTTCACCACGGAGACACGGAGGCACAGAGGAAACCGAATCAGGAAATCGTGAAATCCACAGAGTTGACGAACATTCGCGATGAAGAGGCGCGGACAAAGGTATGAATTACTTCGTGGGTACGCTGTAATGCGATGCGATTACTTGCCAGTTCCCTTCTTTTCTCAGCCACACATCCGTAAGCCGGTCATGATACTCGTACGGCTTCCCGTTCGATATTCCCTTTTCGTGGTACGCACCGGTCACCACCGACGCATTGCCATGAAGGTGGACTTTTAAGTCAGAAAGTTCGGCCACCTTCACCTGGACGGAAGCGTCCGCGGTGTGCGTAATGTACCCGCTCTTGCTGTAGGTGGTGCCGTCCTCGACAGTGATCACGAAGTCCTCTGCCAGCAGCGACGCGAGGATGTCGATTTTTCGCTGTTTGTAGGAATCGGTCCATTTTGTTTCCAGCGCACGGACCTTGGCAGAATCATCCTCTTGCGCGGCGACGAGGTGCGCAGCGCCGAGCATCAGGCACGCACAAACGATGAAAGCTGCTGGCCATGAAAACGAAATGCGCATGCGAGGTCTCCCTTTTCTTGAGAATGTTGCAGGGGACATCAGGAAGTCAATCACAAAGTGAGATCGGTGCACACGACGGTGACGCGCCCAATTCAACACGGTAAACAAGAAAGCTCCGCGAGATGCATCTGCGCGGAGCTTTCTTCGGCTTCTAGCAATCAACGATGCTTGATGAAGGCGCCGGCTTGCAACTCGGCCATAGCCTGGCGAAGCTGCTCCTGCGTGTTCATCACGATCGGGCCATACCATGCCACCGGCTCTTCGATCGGTTTGCCCGAGACCAATAGGAATCGGATGCCTTCGTCGCCCGCTTGCACCACGATCTCGTCGCCACGGTCGAAGAGCACCAGCGAGTGATTGCCAACTTCGTACTTGGCGGGCGCGTTCGGGTCTGCGGCTTGCTCGGTCAGAACCGCGCGAGGTTCGGACGAATCGCGAAACGTGCCAGAGCCGGCGAAGACGTAAGCAAATGCATTGCGCGTGGTCTCGACCTTGAGCCGTTTCGGCTGGCCGGGACCAACTGAAATATCCAAGTAATTCGGATCAGCGGCAACACCTTCCACCGGTCCTCTTTTTCCCCAGAACTCGCCACAGATAATGCGCACGCGAGTGCCATCATCGTCCGTGATCTCAGGGATCGCGCTTGCCGGAATATCCTGATAGCGAGGATCGGTCATCTTCAGCGATGCGGGCAGGTTCGCCCAAAGCTGGAAGCCGTGCATGCGGCCCTGAGTGTCGCCCTTCGGCATCTCCTGATGCAGGATGCCACTCCCAGCGGTCATCCATTGCACATCGCCGGCCGTCATCTTGCCTTTGTTGCCAAGGCTGTCGCCGTGTTCGACGGAGCCGGCGAGGACATAGGTGATCGTTTCAATGCCGCGGTGCGGATGCCAAGGAAATCCCGCCAAATAATCTGTTGGATTGTCATTGCGAAAATCGTCCAGCAGAAGAAAGGGATCGAATTCTTTGGTCTTGCCAAAACCGAAGGCGCGCTGCAACTTCACGCCCGCGCCCTCGATGGTCGGCATCGTTTGAATGATCTGTTTAACCGGTCGGAGTGACATAAAATTCTCTTTCTACCGCCAGGATACGCTCACAGGCATTCCCCGGCGGTCCGAGTAAATTCAGGCTTTCACGAACTCGACTTCGAGCGTGATGGTCACCTCGTCGCCGACAAGAATGCCGCCAGTCTCGAGCGCCGCGTTCCAGGTCAAGCCATAGTCTTTGCGATTGATTTTCGTGGTCGCCGAAACCGCAACTCGGGTATTGCCCCATGGGTCCTTTGTAGGTGGGGTCGGCCCATCCACAGAAAAGATTACTTTGCGCGTGACACCCCGGATGCTTAGCTCTCCTTCAACCGCCAGTTCTCCGTCGCTTACTAGGCTGATGCGCATCGACTTGAACGACAACGTGGGGAACTTCTCCACGTGCAAAAAGTCCTCGCTCTTCAGGTGCGTGTCGCGCTGGGCGTCGCGTGTTCCGATGGACGCAGCTTCAATCGAGGCCTCCACGCTGGAATTTGTCAGTTCGGATTCGTCGAGGGTTAATACGCCGCTGACCTTGGCGAATTGTCCCTTTACGTTGGAAATCATCATGTGCTTGACCTTGAACTCGGCAACGGAATGGGCCGGATCAATGTTCCAAGTGGTGGTTGCAGTTTGCGGTATAGCCAGTGTGCTCATATTGGTTTTATCCTTTCTGCTAGCTTTAGATGCGTTATAACGATAATCGTTGCAACATATATAGGAATACAAAAAAATCAGCCCGCAGATCCCCTCGCGGCATGCAGAAGTTCGGTCAGCGCCCGCAACCGTTTTCTCCCAAGATGGCCCAGTTGCTTGCGGTGCGCTTCCTCCACAGGTTGATCGAGGCGGCCCAGAAGCTTGAGTCCGTCTGGGCTGATCCGGGTCATCACCATTCGGCGATCTTTGGTTTCCCGGCAGCGAGAGATAAGATTCCGCTTTTCCAGTCGGTCAAGAAGGCGCGTGATGTCCGGATCGCGAGTGATCATACGGCTAGCAATCTCGCCGCAGGTGAGGCCATCCGGAGAGCCCCTGAGGATCCGCAGCACGTTGTATTGGTTGGCCGAGAGGTCGTCGGCTTTGAGAACCCTAGCGACGCAGCGCCCAAGCAGGTCCGTTGTGCGCAGCAGGTCTAGAAATACCTCCTCTTCGAGACATGGCGGACGCCGTTTGCTCCGGAACTTTTCGTGTTGTTTCAACCTAACTTAAATACTAGTCGTTATAACGACTATTGTCAATACGGACTTCCCCGCTCTCGCCGAACCACGCTACCCACGGTCGCGCCGATGAACGGGAATATGCACTCGCCAATAGAAGAGAGCCTCGTTGCGAACGAGATCAACTGCGTCCGCCGCTCCGGGGAACTTGTTGCCGCCATCTCGTAGAAATTGTTGGTCATGACTCGGACAAGAAAGCCGGACCGCAATCCTGCAAGAACTGCGCAAGAATCTTGCTCGCCAGCAACCCGATTAATTGCACTAGTGTCAAAAATGATCGTTGGTTTGTATCCCATAGCAATACCCTTCGATAGAGGTTAAGTTGGCTTCCAGCCCCAGTCGCTTAGCTACCGTCATGGGTGGCGCAGGCCCTTCCAATCCTGCGATTGCTCTGCTCTAAGATCCGGGCTAAGCCGCCCACCTTTCATGCAGCTTTATCCCAGCGCTGGAAGCGCTGCGCCACCCAAAGTCTCTGGTCGAGCATCCCCAAGGATGCTCGACCGAGTCAATTACTCTGCCGGCGCGATCTCGCGCACGAAACCCGCCACGGCCGGACGCGGCATATTCCGCGTGCGGTAGTCCGTACAGTACAGCACGTCCAACTTCATCGGACGCACTGTGCCACCGTAAGTACAGAAGATCGCATACCGTGCATTCGCCGTGTACTGCACGTGCGCGTGGAAGCACTCCGCACATAGAGGCTGCGGCTTCGGAGCCCGAATCTTGCGAATGCAAGCATGAATGCACACACGAATGGTCTGCCAGATCACTCCAACAAACACAGCAAAGATCAATTCCAGCATGCGACCTCCTTTCTGAAGTTTTGAGCTCACAAATTGTGACCTCAAGTTTCCAACTGCACCGCTGAGGCGGGCGTGGGCGGCCGCCCCACACAGTCACAACACAAAACCCCCTAGTTCACCCAGCCGCTCTCCAGGGCCGAATGTACTCGATGACCGAAT
>QHZR01000111.1:0-10948 GCA_003224755.1 Acidobacteriota bacterium | reverse complement strand
GTCGTGCGCCTGCTCGTAGGTGATCACGATGATGCGATCATAGCCATCGCGATTGGCTGCAGCCACGGCGAGCCCTCCGCGGCTCCAGTCATTCTTGGTCGCAGCCACCGAGTCACGCAGCGCCCACCCGCATCGTAACTCCCGTCTTCACCACCGGCTGACTTTCTGCGCGAGGATCCCGTGATCGCTGATCACGCGATCCTCGCCCTGCTCCAGGGCCAACAGCAGGCCCTGGAATTCGGCCATGGTCTCAGCGAAATGCGTTTCCACAAATTCCCTGGCTTCAAGCTCAGTGGCGACCGGAAAGAACCGGCGATACAGTTCCACCTTCTGCCAGTCCGTGGCCTTGCCGAGGTATAGCCGATAATCAATTCGCCCCGGTCGCAGTAGCGCCTCATCCAGCACCTCAATGTGGTTCGTTGTCATCACGAACAGCACGTTCGTGGGAGCGTAGAACCCATCGAGCACGTTCAATAAACCGGAGAGCGTAACGCCGTTCGCGACAGCATTCGCCTTTTCGTTTTGCGTTTGCGCGCCACCGTTCGCGACCGAAGCGGCCTCACGCGCTTTGCCACTCTTGGCGCAGTCGATATCTTCAAACAGCAGCACCGAACTCGCTGGTACCAGGTTGACCGCATTCATCAGGCTGCGATCGCTGAAATCGGTCAGATTGATGACATAGATCGAGAGTCCAAAGTGCGCCGCGAGCGCCGATACCAGCGATGTCTTGCCCGTTCCGGGCGGCCCATACAGCAGGTAGCCGCGATGATACGGAATTCCCAGTCGCGCATAACGCTGCTTGGACGCGCGGAAGCTTTTCACGTCTTCAACCAGATGCTCCTTCTCGCCGGGCTGCAAGACGACAGAATCCAGGAGCCGCGGCGCGTAGCCTTCCACATGGTCCCAACCGTCGTTGTAAATGTACAGGTACGACTGCACGCCCATTCGCCGAGTGTGGCAGCTCACCACGTCATCCACAAACTTTTGCAGGAAGACTCGCTTCCTCCCGAGCGTGCGAAAAGTCAGCGACTCCATGCGCCTGGTCGCGCGCTCACGCGACTCTTCGGTACGCGAGAACCACACCTGAAACGGTCTACCTCCGTACCAGAACCGATGCATCCCCGGCGCCGGAATCATCGCAATGCGCTCGTTACGCATCGTCGTGTCTAGATCCACGTGGCGGATTCTCTTGAGAAACTTCTGTTCCAGAAACCATTCCTTCACCCACACAAATGCGGCGTCATCGTCGTTGACGGTGATCAGCATGGTGGTTTGTCTTACGATCCAGTACCAGATTTTCTCCGGTACAGCTCGCAACCAGACGCTCACACCGCCGACAATCATCAGCAGCAGTCCGCCAGAGGCGAACTGGTTCTGACCAGCTAGTGCTCCTTTCACGAATTCGAATACAGTTTTCATGTTCATGACCGGCAAAAGGCCGGATTTCGCGGGCGACCCGCGCATCAAGGCAAAAGACGCCTCCGGTACTACATCTCCGGACGCGGTTGGACGACGAAAAGCAGGATGTTTGAGCGATGGCTCAGACGTCCATGGTGGAACTGCACTTAGGTTCTGTTTTGCGGGAAGAGCGCCGAAGGTCAGCCGTTAAAGCTGGTTAGCGCGACCGATGCGACGCCCTATAGCAACCTGGCGAACTCATTCGCCTAAGTTGCCCGCTTAGCGTTGTGTTTTTAAAATCCGCCAATGTGGGCGTCCTTTCGTAAGAAGATGTTTGAAGATGCCACGATTCCAAAGTTTTTGCAATACGAAAATTGCAAATTCTTTCAAACAAAGTCTCAACATACTTCGAATCAGTTTTAACCTATGAACGGCGGTGGCTACAGTCCCCGTCCCACTCTGAGCCACCGTGTTTAGATTGTTAGTGCGGCATACCCCACGGGGATCGCCCGATACCCTATATAACTCCTTACTCATATCAAATTAAAATTTCGTTACTTTAGCCGGGAACGCGGGCGTTGCAGTGCTCCCACGATGTGGGCACCGCGACACAGAGATTGTTGCGGAGTTACCCCGTTGGCCTGGCGCTAACCGACTGAATCGACGACCTTGGATTTCATTCTCCGTGCACTCTTGGCCAGCGCCGCAATCCCAGTGCTGGAGGAAATGAATGTCAACCTATGCGGAAAACTGGTTCACGAAGGAAATACGCACGCGCTTTGCACTAGCCCTTCTGGCGCTGCTGACGATCCTGTCGGTACAAGCGGCTGGCAGCCAGGCCGATGACC
The DNA here is from genome assembly GCA_003224755.1 of Acidobacteriota bacterium. Taxonomy (GTDB): domain Bacteria; phylum Acidobacteriota; class Terriglobia; order Terriglobales; family Acidobacteriaceae; genus Gp1-AA145. The sequence goes on along the minus strand of QHZR01000111.1, from coordinate 8,702 downwards.
GCCCGGCGCAAGTGGGTGAAGGATGTTTACTTTATCGCTCACCGATCTCGGGCCGCTACGATCCTGTTCCCCTGATTCATACCGATGTAGCGCTCGACGTGCGGGGCTTGGTGGCATCGGCTACGGTGACGCAGCAATACGCGAATTCAAGTACAGAACCTATCGAGGCGATTTACATCTTCCCACTGCCGCATGATGGTGCGGTGTACGACATGGAAATCCGGATCGGCAATCGGATAATTCGAAGCGTCATCCGTGAACGCGAGGAGGCCAAGCGAGTCTATGAAGCTGCTAAGTCCGAAGGTAAGTTGAGGAGGAGCGCCCCAACATTTTCACCACCTCAGTCGCAAACATAATGCCTGGGGACCGCGTGGATGTTCGCCTACGCTACGTGGAACCGCTGCGCTGGGAAGCGGGCAAAATGCGGATGGTCTTTCCGATGGTAACAGGGCCGCGATACATTCCGGGAACACAGGCACTTGGACATGCTGGAACGGGGTGGTCTCTCGATACGAACAGCGTGTCCGATGCATCGCGAATCACACCCCTGGTTCGGAATCCGGAAAGCCGTTCTGGGCATGACATTTCACTCTCCGTTGACTTGGAAACTGGTTTTGAGCCTGCCTCCATCACAAGTATTTCGCACACAATCAAGATTCAGCACCTGCCGAACCGCAGGCAGCATGTAGAACTCGCAACCGGGACGACCATACCTAACAAAGATTTCGTCCTCGAGGTGCAACAACCGAAAAGCGCTGAACCAAAAGCGGCGCTGTTCCTCTCACCAGGAAGCGACTCCGGAGAAACTAGTTTTCTGTTGGCTACTTATCCGCCCACGGTTCAGCCCACCGAGCGCATGCCAGTGGAAATGCTGTACATGATTGATGTGTCGGGCTCGATGACGGGTACTTCCATAGAACAGGCGCGGGAAGCTTTGCTTCAGGCCCTGGACAGACTACGGCCTAGCGATCGCTTTGGGATTCTTAGGTTCAGCAGCGGCTACGGTGAGTTTGCACCGGAACCACTGCCGGCCACTTCTGAAAATCTGGCAGCCGCGCGCGATTATGTGAAACATCTGGAGGCGGGCGGGGGCACAGAGATGTTGCCGGCCCTGCTTCACTTAATGAGAAAACCCCAACTTCCGGGCTATCTGCGCCACATTATCCTTTTGACCGATGGTGATCTCGGCAACGAGGAAGAAATTTTCGCAGCGCTCCGGCACGATTTGGGCGATGCGCGTTTGTATACAGTCGCGATTGGGAGCGCACCGAATCTTTTCCTTGCTGCGAAAATGGCGCAATTCGGGCGAGGGACTCTTACCCACATCGCCGACATCAGCGAAATTCGCGAGCAAATGACCCGATTGTTTGGGAACATTGAGAGTCCGGTGCTGACTGATGTCAAGCTCTCGTTTGAAGGCGTGGAACTGGGCGATGTATATCCGCAACGCCTACCCGATCTTTTCCTGGGCCAGCCGCTTCAGATCTTCGGGCGAATTTACAAAGGCCGCGTGGGAAAGGTCCGTCTGAGCGCTCGGGCGGGCAATGAACCTTACGAGACGATCATTGCATTCGATACCTCGAAAACAACGTTCCATCCTGGCATCACAACTCTCTGGGCCCGCCAGCGAGTCGAAGAACTGATGGACCAATGGCGACACTCGGACGAGAACGGACAAAAGGAAATTCGCGACAGCGTGATTGCCCATGCAATTCGCTATCGCTTGGTTACTCGGTTCACTTCGTTGGTTGCGGCGGAAGAGATTGTGGCAAACATCGGAGGGCAATCCAAGACAGTTCCAGTGCCGACCGAACTTCCGGCGGGCTGGCAAATGGAGAAAGTCTTTGGAGCCCCCGCCACCGGAACTGCAGACGCGTTCTTTGAGACCATGGGTGTCGCTCTTCTGTTCTTTGGTCTGGCGCTGTTACTCCTATTGCGAAGAGTGAGAGTAGGAGCACCGTCGTGAAGGTGCTTCGGGTTTCGGCTGTACTGATCCTCATAACCGGGGCGTGCCTTACGGCTCGTGCCGTGTACTTGCACGCAAAGGCCCGGCTGGCAGGTGTTCTGATCCGCCGGGCCTGGGAACAAAGTTTGCAGTCGGGCAAGGTTCACGCGCCCTGGAGTTGGGCCGACACATACCCGATTGCGCGGCTACGAATTCCACATTTGGGTTATGACGAGATTGTGTTGGAGGGTGCAACGCCGCGGACGTTGGCATTCGGTCCGGCGCGCTTATTCAGCGGCGCTCACATGGGCGAGCCAGGAAACATTGTCCTCGCGGGACATCGCACGAGTTGGTTCCAACCGCTCGAAGCAATTAAACAGGGCGACGCGATTGACCTCGAATGGTTTGATCAACGATCGGGCAGACTGCATGAACGTGCCTACGCCGTAGCAGTGATTCGCGTCGTAGAACCGCAAAATGTACGCCTGCTGGAACCAACGTCCGAAGACTCGCTTACGCTGGTCACCTGCTACCCTTTCGGGCGCGGCCCGGGTTCTCCGCAGCGCTACGTAGTGCGGGCGTCGCCGGTTGGGCGCGAGTCGGGTTCGCCTCCCGAGTGGCAATATTAATGAAGCCGACTGCGGAACCTGCACGCACTTAGAAAGACTCTCCGATACAGTCACTGCTGCTCGCGGCTCTTGGTTTCGCTCGATGTACGACTCCAGCGTTTCGCATTACGATAAATTTGACATTGGCGCTCTTTCTCATTCAAGTTCAGGAACATAACATGGGTAACTGCGCTGTGCAAAGGCCGCCTCTTTGGGATCGAGTTCCAGCGTTCCCACGGGATTGACCGAAGTTGTGACCGCCACCAATTGCCCTTGCGGCGCATAGGCGAAACCGCCACCGCCAAACTCTGTGCCACCCTTGGAGCGGCCGATCCGGTTCGAACTGACGACGTAAGCGCCCGAAACGAGGGATGCCATGGCGCCGGCGATTGTCCATGGTTCTATGTTTGTGCCTGACGCGCGAGGTACGACGAGCAGCGAAGCCTGTTGCTTTCCGTATGCGCGTGCATGTTCGTTGAACATCGCTTCCGTGCACACGAGCACACCGAGCTTCAATCCCAGCACCTCAGCCACCCCAAAGCCTGAAGCATCGCCGGCATACCATTCGCTTTCAAACCACCCCGGCTCGTTCGGAAAATACTGTTTTCGGTGGAGCGCTCGGACTATTCCCTTCTCCAGCACGAACGCTTCATTCGCCAGCCGTTTGCCGTTCCACACGGGCCGGGAGGAAATAACGGCGGGAACATCAAGATCAATCAGCCCTTCAAGCCCCTTTTCATGTGCGCGGATGCTGAGCTGCGCCTCAGCCTCCGAAAAGACAGCGGCGTCAGCTAGCCAAGGGCCGAATGGCAGTTCATTAGTGACTAGGATATCGGGATGCGCGGCAGTGACAGAGTCTCTCAACTCACTCCACCGCGCATCATTTGTTGATAGGCCTTCCGGCCATTCCACACAAGCGATACGCAAGGGCATCACCATATCCGAACCCGGTCTTCGGGCTTCAAATATAGCTTATCGCCGGGTGCGATCCCGTAGGCTTTGTACCAAGCCTCGACATTGCGCACTGTATCGCTCCGGTATTGCCCCGGAGCGTGGCTATCGGTCTTAATTTGTCGCCGAAGCGCGGCTTCGTCCTGAGTCTTCCGCCACCTCTGAGCGAAAGCAAGGAAAAAGCGCTGTTCGCCAGTCAATCCACCGATCACGAGATCGGCCTTGCCTTTCAGTAACAGTAGGTAGGCATCGTGCGCCGTCAGTAATCCCGCCAGGTCAGCGATATTTTCACCAAGTACCTGCTTGCCATTGACACAAAGATCGGAAAGTGGGCAGTAGCTGTCAAACTGCGCGACTATCTTAGTTGCCGCTGCGCGGTAGTTGGCCAGATCTTCCCGCAGTCCACCAATTGCCGAGGCGGCCTCGTTCGTCATAAATATTGCCCAGTTCGTCGAAGCTATGACTGATTTCGTGCGCGATGCCTGCTCCGGCGGATCCGTAATTAGAGGCCGTGTCCCCCTGACTGTCGAAATATGGTGGCTGAAGGATGCCGGCCGAGAAAGTCTCGGTATTGGGACTGAACAAGATGACTGCGCCGACGATTTGCGGATCTATTCTCCACTCATCGGGATCGGCCGGTAATTTGAGTTTGGCCAGATTGCGCGAACGATTGAAGGCTTCCGCCCGGCGCATATTGCCGAAGGCGTTACCGCGCACGACATCGAGTGTCGAATAGTCGATCCATGTATCGGGATAACCAACGCCTATCCTTAGCGTGGCCAGCTTGGCCAATGCCTTCTGCTTTGTCCGCGGTGACATCCACGTGAGATTTGAAATGCGTGCGCGATAGGCGGAGATCAGGTCGCCCACCATGGCTTTTGCCCGCGCCTTCGCTTCGGGCGGAAAATAATATTGCGTATAGAATTGACCGACCGCTTGGCCCAGTGCGGCGTTCGTGGCTCTTATTGCATCGTTGCTTCGGTCCGCCATCTGCTGCATGCCCGATAGGATCGTGCCGTAGAAGGCGAAATCTTCGACAGCCACGGCCTTGGACAAGACGCTCGCATAATGCTCAATCAGGTGAAATCTGAGGTAGTCCTTCCACGCGTCGAGGTCTTCACTGCCTACCAGAGCAGAAGTTCCGGTCACTGCCGACGGCTGCCAAACGATGAATTCCGATTGCCCGACAACACCGGCTGACTTGAAATAAGCGTCCCAGTCTATGCCGGGCGCTTTTGCGTCAAAGTCGGCGCGTTGCCAGGGGTTGTTCTGCTTGAAGACATCAGCGGCATCGGAGTCTGGGGCGTGGGCCTGCGCCATCCGAATTTCAAGGGACAAAATACGGTTGGCTTTGGTTTCTGGGTCTGCAATGTCTGCCAGCTTCAGAATCGCGGCAATGTGCACCCTGTAATGAGCGCGCAAATCGGCCGCCTTCGGCGACGCGTCGATGTAGTCCTCACGAACCGGCATTCCCAGACCACCTTGCAACAGGTGGAAAACATAACGGTCCGAGGCCGTAAAACTTTGGTTGACCCACACGCCGAAGATATGGTCGGCATTGGCGGTGAGTCCGTCCACCTCACTATTCAAGGTGGTGCCGAGATAGGCTGACAGCGATTCCTTGTTTGTAATAGCCGAGATCACTGCCATTTCATCGGCAAGTGGTGTCAGCCCCTTGGCCTCGATGCCATCTTCGTCCATGAAGCTGGCATAGTAATCGCCAACTTTCTGTGCAATGCTGCCCTGAACGGGCTGTGCCGCGGCCGCGTCTTGAATGAGAGTGCGTACCCTCTGGTTTGTTTTCTCCACCAACATTGCCCGCGTATCGTAACCCGTTTGCCCGGCCGATATCGCCGTTCTAAGCCAGTTCCCATTGGCGTACCGGTAGAAGTCGTCACCTGGCCTGACGGAACGATCGATGTCATTGTCCTGTGTGCTCGCATTTTGATCAACTGGTGCCGCGACCGTAACCAGGGCAACGGCAAAGGCAAGAATAGTGACTAGCACCGCGAAACGAAAAAGAGCCATGAGTATCCTTTCGAGGGACGCCGACGAAACATCCAGCTGGCAACGCGGACGCCTGCCTTCTACACAACACGATCACAATTCCCGCGACTGCAATTCCGTGAGCTTGATCTTCGCACTCACGACGGAAAGAAATGGTCGTATTCGGACTTGGTCGCTTCAGTTGCTCCCGAATGACGGGCCACCTGGAATTACCTGGAATATTCGGCGACAAGCTCACGGAGCTACCCAGACCCAAATGATGTAGCTTCCAGAATCCTTGCGACTTCAAACTAGCTCACGTTTTCTTTCCTTACGTTTTCTTTACGAATGATCGTCGGAGCGTTGACATTTTTCGCGGCGCTCAGCCTTGGGCCTATCCTGGTGCACTTGCAGATGGCTGCGGGAAAGACATTTTGAAGTACAACTGAGGAATGACTCTGCTTTCAGCGTTTGGATTGTTTGCGGTCACAGCGATGTTGATAACTTACGCACTCGAGGACAAAAGTTCCTGGCTCATCTTGGCTTTTGCTTTTGCATGCGCGTTGGGCTCGATCTACGGCTTCCTACAGGGCGCATGGCCATTCGGTCTGATTGAGGCGGTATGGGCGGGAGTCGCAGTTCGGCGTTGGTGGAGGAAAAAGTAATGAGACGGTGCAGTCAGCGTTATCGGTGAGCTCCGCGTGATGTGCTGCAATTGAATCTAGCTCTCGACGAGATCGGTGCGAACCAGTACGGACTTCCTTAAGATCCCAGGGGGGACCTGCATAGCAGCAATATCTTCCCTAGCCCCGTGCGCTGTTGGTGCGAGTATTAAGCCGAGATCAAGCATCTAGGGACAGCAGCGCAGAAACAAAACTTACGCCGTGACCCGGTTGTACAAACGATAGCGCTCCGACATGATGGCAGAGAAGGGACGTAAGGTCAGGACACCGCCATCTGTCTGCACTGTCCAATCTTCTGACGAACGCCCAACCGCAGTGGCTGCCAACAGTTGCTTGCGCTCAATGCGCTGAGAAATTTCTCCGACGGCGAACAAGGCCAGAGGACCACGCATGAGTGCAACATTCTCGCGGTCCTGATCGTCTATGGCTTCCAGCCGCAATGGTATATCGAATTCGAGTTCGATTCGGTCACGATCTTTCCAGGCGCGTTTCAATGGCAGAAACTTGCCTGGCTCAATGGCGTCGCTGATGCGAGTACCGTTGACTGCAAGCGTTGTTTTCGGACCGGCCCAAGCTGGAATTCTCAAATACACCGTAAATGTCTCTGGGCGGGCGAGGGCAAAGTCGAATTGAGTGGTGCTCTGCCGTGGATATTCGGTTCGCTGCGTGAGCGTGCATTGCGTATTATTTTGCGACCATGAAACCCGCGACGGCACAAAAAGGTTCACATACAATCCATCATCACTTTTGTAGTACGAACTGATGCCATAGTCGGCGGTCAGCTGCGGGAAAGTACCCGAACAGCAGGGCCACTTATCGCGGTAGTGGGCCTTGTGTGCTTCGTGATTGTAGTCGGAATAATAGAAACTGGTTCCGTCGGCAAGAATCGGCGTAGCTCCGGCTATGGTGTTGTAGAGCACGCGTTCCATGCTGTCGCCGTAGCGCGAGTCGCGCGTCACCCGCAATAAGTAGCGAGTGATTTTGAAGTGTCCGTAAGCACCACAGGGAGTCTCAAAGCTGGCATGCGTGGTGCCAAGGCTGGTGTCCAAAAGTCCTTTGCCCGGCTCAACAAAAGCTTCGTCTGGCCCCCACCCGCCAGTAGCGTAGCTCTGCTCGTGCACGAACTGCAGTCCGTTGCGCGCGGCGCGAAGATATTTTTCGTCTCCGAGGACCAGATATGACTGCATCGCTGAACTGAACGCATTTACGTGACTGTAGGCGTGCTCCCCCGGCAGTACGTTCATCCCTTCTGCCAAAGGCCCAAAATAGTCCTGCTCGATAAAGCGTACTGCGAGATCGCGATAACGTGAATTCCCGCTGCGTTGGTAAGCGAGAAAAAAATTCTCCGGCAACGTATAAGTCTCGTCCCACGTGTCAGCGACGCTTTTGTGCGGGCGGGCACGCTGCTCGGCGCGGCTCAATGCTTTTTCGGGAAGATACGGCAGCGCGGCCTGGGTAGCGCGCCAGTGCACGTCGAGCGCATCTGGACACTGAGCGAATTCGTGCGCGTCAATCAGGCCACAGCTCGTCTTGTCGTAGGTGTAGGCAGGCAGATGATAGTCGACATAAAACTTTCCCGAAGGCTCGGCTGTTTCCGCGAATGCGCGGACCAGCCGATGGACTTTTTCTTGCGTTGGCTTTGATCCGGTAACGGCATAGGCGCGGGCCAATCCCGAAAGATACTGCCCAAAGCTGTGCCCGGGAATGAAAGCATGAAATTGGTCAGGAGGATTAAAGTCGGCATCATTGTCGTACCATCCACCCATGTCGGGACCGGGAGCGGCCATGCCCGTCCGCTGCCGGAATGGCTTGAGCAAAGCATCGTCATTCAAATTTAAAAACAAATCATGATTGCGATCAAACTGTTCACGGAACGGCCCTTCGAGTAGTTGAATTTCTGAATATTTAAAAGTGGAGAGCGCAGGAGAAATTGTTGTGCTTACCGCAGGAAATGCCCAGGCATGTTTACGGCTAATAGTTGCGGCAGCCCCCGCTAAGGCGCTGTTTTTCAGAAATTGTCTTCTGCTGGTGGCCATAGTGCCTCCAATGCGATTTTCTCAGACTATAGTAATCGTTATCTCGACCTTATACAGCCAAGTGATGCCTCCGTCAAGGCATTAAGCCCAGAGCTGTTGCGCCGGGATCGGCCAATGGCGCGGCGGTTCGCGACCATCTAAGAAAGCTCTGGAAATGCCACAACGTTAATCCTCAACACAGAAAAACATCGATTAGAGGAGGTTTGCATTAGTTTTCCAGGTGGGCCGAGCGGCTGAAGCGCGGCGCGGGAGCTAATCCAAAAGCACTAGATTGTGCTTGACTAATATCTACAAGATGCGCTACCTTTCACAACCATCGAGCAAACGCTTACTTTGACGGTGGCCCAACTAGGCGGGCCTGCTGGTTGGGTTAGCGTTCTGGGAAAGACTAAATTTTCAGGACACTTGAAAACGTGGGAACTCTAGGAGGGCGTATGACTGCGTGGGAAAGATTTCGGACTTTTTTGGGGCTCATCATTTTTTCGGCGCCGCT
>QHZR01000110.1 GCA_003224755.1 Acidobacteriota bacterium | reverse complement strand
ACTTACAGCGAAGATTAGGCACTTTAGATACGCCGTTTCGGGAATTCCCAGCACGGTGGGATGGTCTTTCGACTGGCCGCGGTTTTCCAAAATTCGCAAAATCCTGTGCGAATCGAGTGCTGCTGCAGAAATGGTTTCCAGCAAGTCCGCCGCGGTCACATGATACGAGCATGAGCATGTAATCAAGATTCCGCCGGGCCGCAACATCTTCAGCGCCCGCAGGTTCAGCTCCTTGTAGCCGCGCAGCGCGGTAGGCAACTCGCGTTTCGATTTGGCGAATGCAGGCGGATCAAGGATGATGCAGTCGTACTTTTTCCCCGTGTCGGAATAATCCCGCAGCAGATCGAAGGCATTGGCTTCAATCCACTCGATCTCACGGGCATTGAGGGCCGCATTCTGCTCCGCCATTTCGAGCGCGGGACGCGAGCTGTCCACGCCCGTGACACTCTGACATTTCGGCGCGAGGTGGAGGCCGAATCCTCCCTGATAGCAGAAAACGTCCAGCGCCTCCCCGCGGGCATATTGCGCGGCTGCGGCATAATTCTCCCGCTGATCCAGAAACGATCCGGTCTTTTGTCCGGCGAGTGCGTCGAACAAGAAGCGCACGCCATTCATTTGAAATTTGGTTTCAACCTGCGTAGGGGCGAGTGCCCTCACCCGCCCGGCTGCGCTCTGCGCAGTAATAGACGGCGAGCCCGGCTCGCCCGCCCGGACGAGAGCGTCCGGGCCTGCGTGGACATTGCTAGCCCAAATCACCCCGCTCTCTTTCTCCGGCAGTTGCTCCAGCCTTTTTATCCTCGCATCCGTCCTCTCCACGATCACTTTCGGCTGCAAGCCAAGTTCCAGCTCGTCACTGAAGATTTCGCGCATGCTCGCCGAATCCATTGCCTGGGTGAGCACTTGAATCGAGAGAATGTCGTTATAGCGATCCACGATCAGTCCGGGAAGAAAATCTCCTTCGCTGAAAATCACACGATAGGCATTCGTGTGATGGACGAACCGCTCGCGATAGGCAATCGCCGCGCGAATCCGCTCCCTTACCAGCTGCTCGAGATCCTCGACCGGCTTGGCCGAAATCATTCGCAGGGCAATCTCAGAAGCGGAGCTGTAGAGAGCAGTGCCGAGTGTGCGTGCAGCTCGGAACTTTATGTCCGCCTTTGCTTGTGTGACGCGGACACTCCTATCCGTGAATTGCCTATCCGGAATATTTTCTTGCTGTTGAACCAGAATGACAGAGCCAGGCTGCACTCCTTCTGCTTCCACCACATCCGACCGATACACCCAAACATGCCCGGCACGAATACGATCCGCTCCTCGGCGGGAAATGGTAACGACGGGTCGATTCGGTGTTCGTTTTGTCATGAATTGAATCTTATCCTCAACAGAGAGGCAGAGGCACCGAGGGAAGAGCGGTCTTTCAGGGCCGCGTGAACGAGTCTAAGAACGATCTGCCCTTGAGGACCGATCGAGCTGAAGCTCGCTTCAGGCGGAAGCCATACGTACGTGGCCATAAATGGCCGCTCTTCCACGGTCATCCTTGGTGTTATTTTCAGCTAAATCGCATCGGGGTTGAGCCTATCGCGGGAACGCGAGTTAGCTCGCTACGCTGCTCGGCGCTGTGACCGTTTCTTTCGCGTGATGTGCCGCCGCTTCTGCCCGCGCGAGATCAAGGTCACGCTGTAGAACGTCGAGGACGTGCGTAGGCAGCTCGTCTCCCCATTCGTCCTGGTCGGCGTCGGTCCAGTTGCCATTCAGGCGAATGGAGTCGTTCAGGTCTTCGGGAAACCCCTGGCGATAGGCACCTTCGCGGATTAGCATGTCGCCAAGACGGCGGCCGGATGCGGCATCATAAATCCGGCGGCTGGCGCTGCCATCGGCGTTCGAGAAGCTGAGAAACACTTCGCCATGGTCAGGGTAGTCGCCGCGATAATACCAGGCATGGCTGGCGTCAATTTTTGGATGATGACGGCGGCGCGCAGTTTTCTCTGCTTCGCCAACCGGCGCTTCCTTCGAAGGATCGTAGTAAAGAATGCGCTGACAGGAATCGCAATAGATCATTTTGCCGCTGCGCACTTCGTTGAAAGTTTGCGGCCGCAACTTCACCGAGCACCCGGTGCATTTGTGGTCCAAAACCTCGGCAATACCTGAGCCGCGGAACTTTAGCACCCGGTCATAGTGGCGCAGCAGGTCAGGATCAACCGCGGCGCGCGCGGTATCGCGTTTTGCGTTCCATTCAGTCAGTTCTTTTTCGTCCTGAGCGGTCCGCTCTCGGGCGATTACTTTTTCTTTTTCAATCTCGGCGGTTTCTTCTTTGAGCTCAGCTTCGGCAGCCTTCACTTGCTTCTCGCGGACCTCCGCATTGACCATCAGCTCGAGAATCTTGTCTTCGTTGGCGCTGATTTCCTGTTCAGCAAACTGGATTTCATGCAGCAGCGCCTTGTATTGCTCGTTGGTCTTCACGTCGAGCGACTGATCGCGATATTTGGAAATCTTCCCGCGCAGATCGGTGATCGCGGTTTCATACTTCCGCCGCGCAGCTTCGTCAGTTTTGATCGTCGCGCGCGCCTTTTCAAGGCCTGCTTTGGTGCCAGCCAGTTTTTCTTCGATTACGGCGACGCGCTTGGGGAGTTCGGCGATTTCCAGCTGCAGGCGCTGGATTTCCCGGTCAGTACGCTGCAGTGAGATTAAATGCTCGATTTCAGGGGACATCTCTTCCATAATTCTAGCATGTGAAAAACAAAAGCTTTTAACCGCAGAGATCGCAGAGAGCGCCGAGAAACAAATCGCAAACCGCAAGAGCTTTTAACCGGTAAGGTCGCAAAGCCAGCAAGAAGAAGACGCTCGGCTCTGCGGGTACATGGCCTGCGTCCGAACTTTGCGGTCTTTCGTCTTTGCGGTTTCAAGATTTCTCCGCGAACTCGGCGACCCTCTGCGCTCTCGCCGGTTAAAAGCTTTTCTCGCGCACGAAGAGAGGCACTAGAATTAGCAACTGCAATGCCTTTCGCCAACAGCCAACGCTCCATCGCCAACAGCCGCATTTCCATCGGCGACTTCGAACTCACCGCCGTCTCCGACGGAATTTACCGCCTCGATGGCGGGGCATTGTTCGGCATCGTTCCTAAGGTCTTATGGTCGAAGAGGGTTGCCGCAGATGAAAAGAATCTCGTTCCCGTCGGACTGAATTCTGTCCTGGTGCGTACTGGCGAGAAAAATATCCTGATTGAAAACGGCATCGGCAACAAGTTGTCCGAGAAGATGATCGAAATCTACGGCGAGCCTGCCGAGCTGCTCGACAAGCTCAACGCAAGTGGTGTTTCACCTGACGAGATCGACATTGTGATCAACTCGCACCTGCACTTCGATCACTGCGGATGGAACACAGTCCGACGTAATGGTGCGATTGAGCCGACTTTTCCGAAGGCGACATACTATGTGCAGGAAGGCGAGTGGAAGCACGCGCACGAGGGCCAGCGCGACTCAGTCAGCTATCTGCACGAGAACTACGATCCGCTGGTCCAGAGTGGCAGGATGAAGTTGCTGCGAGGCAATCAGGAGATCGTTCCGGGAATTTCGGTGCAAGTATTTCCCGGCCATACCCGCGACATGCAGGCCGTAGTCATTCAAAGCCAAGGCAAGACCGCCTGCTACATCTCCGACCTGGTCCCGACTAGCGCTCACATCGAAGTGCATTGGGTGATGTCATTCGATCTCTATCCGCTCGAAACTATCGAGAGCCGCAAGCGCTACTACGCGCGCGCCATTCCAGAGAAATGGCTGACCATGTTCACGCATGATCCGGAGATCCCCTGGGCGTATGTGCAGAAGGACGAGCGTGGAAAGATTGTTGCCCCAAAATTCAAAAGCCTTTAACCGCAGAGGGCGCAGAGGTCGCAGAGAATATCTTTGAAATCGTGCATCGAGGAATGAAGTCGCCCTTCTCGGCGATCCCGACGAATTCTCTGCGATCTCTGCGTTGTCTGCGGTTAAAGGCTTTTGGGTTTTACTTCAGCCCGTCCACAATGTACAAGTCCGAAGTAATGCGCTGGTAGGAGTAGACGTAGCTCTTGAGGTCGCTTGCGAAATTTGGCGTGGCGTTGCCGAAGAGTCCGGTTGGATCTGCGGGCATGAACGATTGCATAAGCTTGCGCTCTCCTGAGGTCAAATTGATCAGAAACACCCTAGCAGGTATCTCGCGGCGTCCCACCAATAGTTCCTTGCCGTCGGTCGTCCACTGTACCGGCTCCTCTCCCGGCTGAATATTCGGGACGCTGATAGGTTTGCCGCCATCGACAGAAAAGATCGTTATTTTGCCATCGGGGTCGCGCGCCGCCACTTGCTTGCCGTCAGGCGAAATGCACTGGCGTCGCCGTACCATCGCGCCTTCGGGGCTGATCGGTTGAGGCTTACTTCCCTCAATGTCCTGGATCCACAGTCGCAGCCCGTGCGCTGACTCATTGCCCACTTCCAAAATGTGGCGCGCATCTGGAAGGAAGTAGGCATATTGCGCCAGAACATCGCCGGTCGAGATGGTTCGCGAATCTCCGGCACCTGTCGGTAGCTCGAGCAGTACATGCTTGGCGCCGGGCCCGCGCGCCAGTACCCATTTCCCATCTGGAGAGAGGGTGGGTGACCGCCCCTCTGCCAGTCTTATTGCGGGCGAACCGTCCGTGCCGCGAACATATAACGCGCCCGTTTCTCCGCCGGCTTCGCCCGTTTCGTCGAATGAAATCAACTTTCCGTCATTGCTCAAATCGCGCGGGACCGTCCAGTCATGCCAGCTCAAGTCGCGTTCCTTTTTCTCGCCGGGAGCCAGCGCGATCATGCCGGCGCGCAAGTCATCCCGGGAGAACAGCACTCGACCATCTTTCGAAATATCGTGCAAGGTAAGGGTGCCGGTGCCCAAATAAACCAGGCGTTCCCTTCCCGCGAGCGTGACCGCGCGTAATTCGCGGCTCGATCCCGATGGGGTGCCGGTGAACCAGACTTCGTTTCCTGCGGGTGACCAGGCGAGTCCCTGGGCGCTGACGAAGTCTCCGCTCAATTTCTTTTTGGTCCCGGCCGCGTCCACGATCGCTATGCTGCCCGCATCGTCTCGCTCAAATGGATGGTCAATAAAAGCGATCAGCTTGCCGTCCGGCGATATCCGGGGATGGCTGACCCAGCCCGCAGTTTCGTAGAGCACTTTCCCCATGGGATATTCGAGCCGGTCTTTGCCCCCGACCCGTCGTACGATCGCCAGCGAAACAGCATCCGGTCCCCAATCCGCGTACTCAATGCCGTCCGCAATTTCGCGAGGCGCGCCACCTCCAAGTGGTGCCCGCGCCAGCATTCCGGAAGATTCAAAGCCTTCGAGCTGGAAGTTGGTCGAAACCGCCAACTCGCCGGAGCTGGAGACACTCAGGATGCCAGTGCCTGGCACGCCGACCGACCTGGATTCCGTGCTTCCATTCTGCGCCGCGTAAAGCTCAATCGGACGACCCTCCCAAGCCGCGCCGTAGATCAAGTTGCCATCCTGGGTGAAACGCGCGTTCCAAATTGCGCCCCGGCGGAAGGTAATTCGGTGAAGTATGGGGTGAAGCTCGGGAATACCTGGCCGAAGCCACGCTCCCAACCCCAACCCGGCTATCAATAGAACCAGAGCGGCTACTGCCGGTCGAAGCCATTTGTTGCGAGCTGCCATTGCCGGTGCGGCGGCGGTTGCGGAAATGCTCGATAGCGATTCGAGACCAAAGGCGATGTCATGCGCTGATTGAAACCGCTGCCCGGGTTGCTTCTCCACGCAGTGCCGCACAATGCGCTCGAGTGCGGGAGCGATGGTGCCCGTCCTGAGCGAAAATTCCGGCGGATCTTCGTTCAGGATGGCGGTCATTGTCTCCGCGCTGGTGTTGCGCTTGAACGCCCGCTCGCCATTCAGCATCTCGTAAAGAATGCTGCCGAAGCTGAAGATGTCGGAGCGGTGGTCGGCGGCGTCTCCCTTCACCTGCTCCGGAGACATATAGCCAACCGTTCCCAGCACCTGGCCGACGCTGGTTTCAGCCGAGGTTGCGTCCACCGTCTCGTGCATGGCCGGCTGCTTGCGCAGCTTCGCGAGGCCGAAATCCAAAATCTTCAGCCTTCCCGCGCGGTTGACGAAGATGTTTTCAGGCTTCAGGTCGCGATGCACAATTCCTTGCTCGTGCGCCGCCGCCAGCCCGTTCGCCAGCTGTACCGCAAGCTCGATCGCCTTCCGCGCCGGCATTCCCGTCGGCGTAATTCGCTGCCGAAGTGTTTCGCCTTCGAGCAACTCCGAGACGATATAGTGCACGCCGTCCGCAGCTCCGACGTCATATACCGAAACAATGTTTGGATGGTTCAGCGCCGCAACCGCCCGTGCCTCCTGTTCGAACCGCCGCAAGCGGTCGGGATCGTTGGTGAAGGAAGCGGGCAGGACCTTGAGCGCCACGTCGCGGAGAAGACGGGTGTCGCGCGCACGATATACCTCTCCCATGCCGCCGGAGCCGATGAGCGCACTGATCTTGTAGGGCCCGAGTTGCGTGTCCGCCGCGAAGGACATGAGGTTTGGGAATTATAGCGCGGAGTGCGGACTTCCTGGCCACGGATTAACGCGGATTTACACGGATCAAAACAGGAAAGAAACTTGGACACAAGAGCGACAACAATAAAGACCCAAAAAACCGTGCAAATCCGTGGCTTGGATTTAGTTTTCTCTCGCAAAGTCCACGTTAATCCGCGGCAGAATACGATCCTCAGATCCTCATCGGCATCACGATGTAGCGGTACTTGTAGTCCTCGCTTTCGGCGGGGCGGAGCTGGCCGGCGGATTGGGCATCTTTCAGTTCGAGGCGAACATCGCCCGAGCCGATGGCCTTGAGGAAGTCGGTGATGTATTGGGCGTTGAAGCCAATGGTCAGCGGTTCGCCCTTGTAATCGGTTTCGATTGAATCTTCCGATTCTCCTGTGTCCGTGGACGAAGCCGAAAGCTTTAATTCGCCGTTCTCCAGCTTCAGACGCACCGCACGCGAGCGCTCATCGGCAAACTGCGCCACGCGAGCAATTGCCGCTCCCAAGTCTTCTCCCCGCAGCGGGATACTCTTGCTGTTGTCTTTGGGAAGGACTGCTTCGTAATTTGGAAATTGGCCGGTGAGCTGGCGCGAGGTCAACAGCCGCGGGCCGATGCGGAAATAAAGCGTGGATTCGTCTTTGGCGAATTCAATCGTCTCGACGTCGTCAGCTGCGTCAACCAAAGACCGTAACTCGTCCATGGCTTTCTTGGGGACCAGCGTCTTCAACTCGCCCGATACGCCTTCGAACTTTTCGCCATTTCGTTCCACGTGCGCCAGGCGATGGCCATCGGTGGCAACCATGGTGATGGATTCTGGCTTCAACACCATCAGCGCGCCATTCAGCGTGTAGCGGGATTCTTCATTCGCGATCGCAAAACCGGTCCGCGCGATCATGCCGCGCAAAACCTGCGCTGGAATCTTCACAACTCCGGCAGTCGGAAACACTGGCAAGCTGGGAAAATTCGACCGCGCCATGCCGACCATCTTGGTGTTCGACCGTCCACAGCGGATGCTCACCCAATGGTTCTCAAGCATCTTGATCGTGATGTCCGCGTCCGGCAGCAACTTCACATAATCATGCAGCTTGCGCGCCGGGATCGTGCACGAGCCTTCCTTTTTAACTTTGGCATTGCAGGATGTCCGCAGGCTGAGATCCAAATCGGTTGCCGTGAGCGACAGCCGGTCGCCGCCAGCTTCAAACAAATAGTTCGACAGAATGGGGATCGTCGTCTTGCGCTCAACTACTCCCTGGGTCGCCGAAAGTTCTCGGAGTAGTTCAAATTTGCTGACGGTGATTTCCATGGTTGCTGTTCCCGCTGCGGATGTCGCAATCGCTTCTACCGGCATAAGCCCGTTCCCCTACTTGTGGGTCGGGCGCCTCGCCCGCCTACTATTACTTACTCTCTTATATCAAAGCAAAAACAGTAAAGACTAGCAGTAACCGTAGGGAGGAAGGAAAAGTGGAAATCTAACTTAACCCTAACCGCTCCTTCAATTCCGACCCCTACTTTCGTGTCCAAGATCAGGCCGATTCACCGCGCCTACCAACGGACATTCAGGCCTTGCAAGAGAGTTACTCTCGTCTCTTTCACAGCTTCCACAATTCCCGCACAGCTTACGGTTCGGAAGACTGGTTCAAAAATTGGAAATCGCGTTCCAAACCACTGTTTACCCACCTAACTGCTCGGTCAATTTATTCAGCAGCCTGTTTAAATCTTTGTCGGTCTTGCGGACCTCTTCGATCTTCTCGACCGAGTGCAGCACAGTTGTGTGATGCTTGCCGCCAAACTGCCGCCCAATCTCCGGCAGCGATGCTTCGGTCAAATGCTTGGCCAAATACATTGCAATCTGCCGCGGATAGACAATCGCGCGAGAATTATTCTTCGCCTTGATTTCAATCAGTCGCAAGCCGAATTGCTCGGCTACAGCCTTTTGAATGGACTCGATTGTGACCTTGCGCGCCTGCGAGTCGATGAAATTCTTCAGGACTTGTTGGGTGTACGGCAGCGTAATCTCGGCGCCGATCAGCGATGAATGCGCAACCAGGCGAATCAGCGCACCTTCGAGCTCTCGGACATTCGACCGAATATTCGACGCGATGAAAAGTGCGACATCGGTCGGAAGCGTAACCCGTTCCTGCTCCGCCTTTTTCTGAAGGATGGCAACCTTGGTCTCAAGATCCGGCGGTTGAATGTCGGCAATCAGGCCCCATTCGAACCGGCTGCGCAGACGGTCTTCGATTTCAGGCAGTTCCTTCGGTGGCCGGTCGCTCGCGATGACGATCTGCTTCATGGACTCATGTAACGCGTTGAAGGTGTGAAAGAACTCTTCCTGAGTCCGTTCCTTTTGCGCCAGGAACTGAATATCGTCGATGAGCAGCACGTCCACGTTGCGGAACTTATCGCGGAAGGTGCTCATCTTGTCGTAACGCAACGAGTTGATCATCTCGTTAGTGAACTTCTCGCTGGAGAGATAGCAAATCGCCGACTGCGGCATCAGCCTCTTGATCTCATGCCCGATCGCCTGCATGAGGTGGGTCTTGCCCATGCCGACGCCACCATACAAGAACAATGGGTTATAAGCTTTTGACGGTCGTTGGGAGACGGCCTGGCATGCGGCATGCGCAAACTGGTTTCCGCTGCCGATCACGAACGCGTCAAACGTATAACGAGGCTGGAGCTGCGCTGCGCCGTCCCAATCGAACCGCGTCTGCGAAATGTGCGCGCCTCCAGCCTGAGCTGGCGGAGCAGAAAGTCCGCCATCATGCCGCACCGGAGTTGCAGCAGGATCGTCCTCGGGAGTGACGAACTGCACGTCGTGACAATCCATGTTGAGATTGTCGAGCGCCTCCTGGATGAGATCGGCGTACTTGTCGCCCACGTGGCGGAACTCCGCAGTTGGGACGCGAATGTACATGATCCCGTTGCTGGTGTGACTGTAGCGCGTAGGCTTGAGCCAAGTGTCGTATGAGTGCCGGTTGATTTTTTTTTCGAGCGCATCGAGAATGCGCAACCACGGATTCGGACTAAGAGTAGGGCTTGGGACGGACATAATGAAATTCACTGCGGGCCGCGGCTGGGGCAGGCCTGGATAAACCGGTGTTCGCTACAGTATTGCTTCTTTTGCCAGCAGAGAAGCGTGATTCATGAGCTGGCTGCGGACGAAATTAATTTGCTTCGACAGTGCGTCATGCTAGCACAAAACATTTCGGTTTGTGGAAATCTTTTAGCGATTTCTTGGAGACGCTTTTATTTCACTCGCGTAGAAAAAATTCTGTCAAGTAGAGAACTGATAACTGCCGCAAGAGTGGTGCAAAAGAGCGGTCGTTGGTCGTTGGCCAGCGAGCAGTGAGCTGATGAGCATCGAGGCCGGCTGGCTTGCGCTCTGCTTCCTCGTTGCTCGCGGCTCGTTGCTCAGCACTCTTGGTGCTGTGAGGCAACGACCAAGCACGGTTTGACACAGGCATCCCTTGCACCTAACATCCCGTCCTACAAGAACACCGTGGACCCTGAGACCATTTCGCACTATCGGATCGTCGAAAAAATTGGTGGCGGCGGAATGGGAGTGGTCTATAAAGCCGAAGACATTCGTCTAGGGCGTTTCGTCGCTCTCAAGTTTCTTCCCCCCGAAGTAGCTGCCGATCCGCAGGCGCTTACCCGTTTTCGCCGTGAAGCGCAGGCGGCGTCGGCGCTCAATCACCCGAATATTTGCACCCTGTACGATGTCGGCGAGGAACAAGGGCGCGCCTTTATGGCGATGGAATTTCTCGACGGCATCACGTTGAGCCATGCTATCGGTGGGAAACCTCTCGACGCCGAACGCCTGCTGCGGCTCGCAACCGAGATCGCTGACGCACTTGAGACCGCGCATGCACAGGGCATCATTCATCGCGACATAAAGCCGGCGAATATTTTTGTGACCAAGCGGGGCCACGCGAAAGTGCTCGACTTCGGGCTGGCCAAAGTGATCGGCCAGTCGTCGGCGGCACTCTCTTCTCAAGCCACGCAAGATGATCTGAATCTCACCATGCCGGGCACGGCCATGGGCACGGTTGCCTATCTGTCTCCCGAGCAAGCGCTTGGCAAGCCGCTCGACGCGCGCACCGATCTTTTTTCGTTGGGCGTAGTGCTCTACGAAATGGCGACCGGGAAACAAGCGTTCACGGGAACCACGTCGGCCGCGGTCTTTGATGCAATTCTCCACAGGAACCCGCCGTCAACCGAGCGCCTGAATCCTTCTCTCCCGCCAGGACTCGATCCCATCATCAACAAGTTGCTGGAAAAAGAGCCCGACCTGCGTTATCAGACTGCCGCTGATCTACGTGCCGATCTCAAGCGTCTGCACCGCGATACTTCCGGGCATTCGGTCGTGGCATCTGCCACGGGGAGTACTGCCACGACATCTGCCGCAAAAAAGAACTCTCGTGCCTGGGTCGCCGCGGGTGTGTTGGCTTTGCTTGTGGTTGCGGGCATGTTCGCATGGATGCGTTTGGCATCTCGTACTAAGAATTCCGCCGCAACAACCACGGCACCACCGCCGGTTCCTGAGGGCCCTTCTTCGACATCGCCTACACCGCCTCAGGCCGGCGCACCTGCGCCTTCTGACAAGTCGTCTCCGAGCAAAGCGCAAACCAAGCATCCGTCAGCGCCAGGCAATATCTACAAAGATTACGAAAACTTCGGCTCGCAAATTGCCGCCAACGTGCAAAAGCAGGTGAATGAAGAATTACGGCAGCAAGGGATTGGGCCGCAGACCTCAACCCCGCTGGGCGATTCCGGGTCGGTGCTGGCAAAGCCTTGCGCTGAGATCAACATAGCGTGCAAGAGAGCGGGTTTCACCACCGGCACTGGAAAGACTGGTAACGGCATCTTCGCCGACTGCGTGTCTCCCATCATTGAGGGAAGACCACAGCCCAAGAATGCTGTCCTACCATTGCCGCACATCCGTCCGGAGATCGTCGCTGCCTGCAAGCAATTGAACCCCAATTACAGCCGCCTGCAAAGAAAGCACGATAAGGGCGAGTCCTCTGACGATTCCTCAACGACATCGCCACAATGAGCGTCGGCATGGAACTTCGGCGCCTTGGTGGCAAGTCCTCGCCACAGCTTGGTTTACCGTTCGCCGACGCGTCATTTATACTTTTCATTCACTAAATTGATCAGATTGTCGCTGAGACAGGAGCCTAGGACTTTTTCATGCCGAAACGCACATTCCAGCCGAACCGTCGCCGCCGCTCGAAGACGCACGGCTTTCGTACTCGTATGAAGACCAAGAGCGGGCGGGCAGTCATCTCCCGGCGCAGGGCAAAGGGCCGCAAGCGAGTTTCCGTAAAACCAGGGTTTCGTGAATAGCATCGGCTTCAGGCGCTAGGCCCCAGGCTTCAGAAAGCTTTTTTCAAAAGCCTTGAGCCTGATAACTGGAGTCTGGACATTTTGACCAATCCCGGTCCGCAATCCGCGAACAAGCGTTTTCCGAAAAGTCATCGCTTATTACGACACGCGGATTTTGAACGAGTTTACAAGCAGGGGCGCAGGCACTTCGCTTCACACATGACCGTATTTTATCTGCGACGCGAAGCTGAACCGGGCTCGAGCAATTTGCGTATTGGTTTTACAGTTGGAAAGGTATTAGGCGACGCGGTGCAACGCAATCGTATGAAGCGGCGGCTGCGGGAGGCGGTCCGGCTGACCGGATTCACGCCGGGCGTTTCGGCCGATGTCGTGATTAATCCCAAGCGCTCGTTGCTGACTGCGGACTTTCGCGTCCTGCAAGGCGAGATGGCGAAGGCGTTTCAAGCAGTTGAAAGATCGTTTGAGAAGGGCAGACGCTGATTTTGATGGCATGGCCACAATCGGGCTCTAGGCTTCCTGCTTCAGGCCGCAGGACGTACGCTATTTTTCTTGCTATTCCTAAGTCCGTGTTGCTTGGCCTGCTCCGCGGATACAAAAGGGCCATCTCGCCTATGCTCCTGCCTTCGTGCCGCTACGTTCCAACCTGCTCCGAATATGCCGCCGAAGCTATTGACCGCCACGGCGCGTTGCGCGGATCGGCGATGGCAGTATGGCGCCTGCTGCGCTGCCATCCATTTGTGAAGGGTGGATATGACCCTGTTCCTGATCGTGTAGCCCCGGACGCCCTCGTCCGGGGTGGACGTGCGCTTGCGCAAGTCCATAAAAGCACCACCCACTGACCCATGCCCGAATACAAGAGCCCACAATCCGAGCCCGGTAATGAGCAGCGATTTCTGCTCGTGATTCTGGTGATGGCAGCCGTCATCTTTGGCTCTCAGTTTCTGTTGCGCAAGTTCGGTCCGCAGCCGCCCGCAAATAGAGCGCGCACAAATCAGACGACGCAAGCTCCGCCGGAGCAATCGCAGGCTGCCCCTGCGCAATCAACGTCAGCTCCTGCTCAGGCTTCAGCCGTTTCGCGGCGTGGTCCGAAAGCGCCGGCTTCGGTTTCAACGAAGCAAGCTGCCTCGGAAACCGAGACTGTGATCGAGAACGATCTGTATCGCATCACGTTCACTAATCGCGGCGCGCAGGCAAAGTCGTGGGTGCTGAAGAAATATCTGGACGATCGCGGCAAGCAGCTCGATCTGGTGAACCAAAACGCAGCCGCCAAGTTCGGCTATCCGCTTTCGCTATGGACTTATGATGACGCACTCCGCACCAAGCTCAGCTCGGCCTTGTACGTGAGCTCTGCGAGTGGAACGCTCAGCACACCGGCCAAACTGGATTTTGAATACTCCGACGCCGGCCTCAC
Organism: Acidobacteriota bacterium; assembly: GCA_003224755.1. Lineage (GTDB taxonomy): Bacteria > Acidobacteriota > Terriglobia > Terriglobales > Acidobacteriaceae > Gp1-AA145. The sequence goes on along the minus strand of QHZR01000110.1, from coordinate 2,828 downwards.
AGTCAAAAAGACGTTCGAGTTCGACCACACTTATGTAGTGCGAGTAATAACCTCGGTTTTCCAGAATGACGCGCCACTTTGGGCATTTCCCGCGTGGCCTGCAGGATTCGGGGACCAGAGCACTCTCGCCGCCTACGCCTCCGGACAATTCGAATATCAAGTCAACGCTGATGCCGAGCACATTCCGGCCAAAAAAGTTTCTGGCGGTGGCACGTTGCGCGGCACCTACAACTGGGTGGGTGCGAGTACATCCTACTTCGGGGCGGTGTTTATACCCGACAACACTGACAATCTGACGGTTGTGACGCTTCACAACCCAATGGACTTTGTCGCGGATCCCGCCAAGCCGAACGAGGCGAAACCAGTGGACGTTTTAGGAGTTGCCGCAGGTCATCCCGGCGAAACCAGCGCCCGCATGTTCGTTGGTCCCAAGGCGCTCGATGTCCTCGATTCCACTTCGGTTCCGTCCATCGTGGGCACCGAGAAAGACCTCCGCAAGCTGGTCAATTTTGGTTGGTTCAGCGCCCTCGCCCGCCCGCTGTTCGCCTGGCCGTACATCGGGCTGCGCTGGTTTTACGGCTACGTGCACAACTGGGGCTGGGCCATCGTCATTCAGACGTTCTTTATTACTGTTCTTCTCCTGCCGCTACGCATTTATCAGATGAAATCGGCTCTGAAGATGCAGAAGGTCCAGCCACAAATGAAGGCGATCCAGGAGAAGTACAAGAAGTACAGCATGCGTGACCCGCGCAAGCAGGACATGCAGAAGGAAATCGGCGAGCTGTACAAAGAGCACGGCGTGAATCCGGTGAGCGGTTGTCTGCCGCTGCTGGTCCAGATGCCGTTCTTCATCGCCTATTACAAAATGCTGAGCGCGGCCATCGAGCTGCGCCAAGCCCACTGGCTCTGGATTAGCGATCTCTCCGCGAGCGATTTCATTCTGCCCCTGATCATGGCCGGCAGCATGTTCCTGGTGCAAAAGATGACCCCGCAGGCCGGCATGGATCCCGCGCAACAGCGAATGATGACCGTGATGATGCCGGTCATGATGGGCTTTTTCTTCTTTCGTTTGCCGGCAGGTTTGAACCTGTATTATGCCGAGAGCAATTTGATCAGCATCGCGCAACAGTTCATCATGAATCGCACGAAACTTGGCCGCGAGATCAGAGATGCCGCAGCGAAGAAGGCGAAGAAGAAAAACAGCTCTTAGTAGAATGCTTCGCAGGAAGCGGCGAGCTGTGAGCCATGAGCAACCGAAGCATCGCCTGGTTCGCTCGAAGCTCGTTGCTCGAGGCTCATAGCTCTTATGAACAAACTCGAATCTGCAAACCAGCTCAACGCATTCCTCGGCGGCGTGGTCAAGCACGCCGGGCTGAAGCTCCGATACCGCATCACCGTTGATCCTCCCGTTGCCGGAGACCGCGATTGGGAGCGGCCGGAAGTTTTGGTCGAATTCGCCGGTCCTGACTCGTCCCTGCTGCTTGAACGCGGCGCCGAACTGTTGCGCTCACTCGAATTGCTGGGCATGGAAATGCTCCGCCTCGCCGGCAATGAGCACGAAAAGATCAGCTTTGATTGCATGGGACATCGCAAGGCGAGGCTGGAAGAATTGCGTATGTGGGCACGAGTCGCTGCTGATAGAGTCCGCCAGACCGGGGCGCCGCATCACTTCGCACCCATGTCATCGCGCGAGCGCCGTATGCTCCATCTGGCCCTCCGCGATGAACATGACCTCCGCACCGAAAGCGCAGGCGAGGGCCCGAGCCGCTCGGTCGTACTCTATCCCAAGGACTATCAAGGCGCGCCGCCTCAGCCCGCGTTCAGGCGCAGGCGATAATTATCAAGAATCTACGGGCCTAGGAGGCACGGGCGTCCTCGCCCGACCTGAACCACGAACGCGGCCGCTAACCTTGAGCGTTGCATCTTCGCGTGTTAGAGTGCGCCTCTGATGTTGTACTTTCCAATAACCAAGAGCTGGATCGTTTCGCGAGCGGCACGGGCGGTCTATCTGGTATGTGCTCTGTTGGCGTTCGCGCTTTTTGGTGCGCTCTTTGCCATCGTATTGGCAATATCTTTTTCAGAAGTTCGGTCCCTATCTCCGTTCCCGCTAGCAATGGGCATCGCGAGGGTCGTGCTTCTACCGGGGATCTTGGGCACCGCAATCCTGACCGTCGCGATGTGGTATTTCTGGTTTGGCTTCGATAAGTCACCTTGGATTCGAAAAGCCTTCTGGTTCCCACCGCTGTATTTCCTTTTGCCAATTGGTCCAGCCCTCTACTACTTCTTCGTTTACCGGCGTTCAGATGTTATTTCAGTCTTGTCGGCTGCTACTGATATCCAGCCTGCATAAGTTACAAACGCACGGGCTCCAGCCCGCAGGGCGGCATAAGATACCCCGGGACGGAAGTCCCGGGTAAGCTCCGGGAACTACTGAGTCCTGAAGGGATGGCACCCGAAGATCAGTGCCTGATTCTCCCCACCAAATACAGCACTAGCGACAGCACCACACTTACCACGATTGAAGTGGCCAGGGGAAAATAAAACGTCGTATGCTTGCCGCGATAGAGGATATCGCCCGGCAACCGTCCGATTGGCAGATTCGTTCGCCCGAACAGCATTAAGACCAAGCCAATGCCGACGATTACAAGCCCCAGCCCGAGCAGCATCTTGCCTATTTCGGTCACAACTTGATTCTAATCGGCATAGGGGGAGCGGTCGCCCGCTCTCCCCTGCCACACCACCAGGACATGCGGGTCCGCATCCGGCGGTTCGGCGGATTAAGCTAAGAGCTCACGATCATGGACGGAAGCCCGTGCCCCGCAAAGTAG